>NZ_WJIE01000010.1 GCF_009649845.1 Polyangium spumosum | reverse complement strand
TAGGTGTCCCGAGCCGCAAGGCTCCTAAAGACCCCTCGTAGACTACGAGGTTGATAGGCCGGGTGTGGAAGCGGAGTAATTCGCGGAGCTAACCGGTACTAATCGGTCGTGCGGCTTGACCATACCTTTGAGGCAAACGTCGTGATTCGCGTCCGGAGCTCGCTTGACGAGCCGGCGCGCGCGGACTGCAGCAGACTACGGGGACGACGCTCTACATTCCGTTCGTCGGAGATCTTCGAGCCCGCGTGAGGGTTTTCTCACGCGGGCTTTTTCTTTTCCATTCAGCCCTGCGCGTGCCTCTCGACGGGCGCTCTCGTCGTCGGTCTTGCCATGGGCCCACGGGAAGAGCTGCGCATCGCGCAGTTCTTCCCCATTCGGTCCAGGCCGTGCCTGGTCCGGGTGCAGGGGCGGACAGCCCCTGCCGGGGTCTGGGGCGGCGCCCCAGCTCGGCGCCCCAGCTCCGCGCCGCCGCTCGTTCCGCTGCCGACGTTCCCTCGGCCGCCGCGTGAATCGTGCTTTGCTCACCGATGGGGGTTTGTCCCCGCGCGGCGAACCTGTTAGACACGGCCCCGATGGCTGAACTCTCGCCTCCCACGAACCTCGCCGCTGGTGTCGACGTCGCGCGTGCTGCGCGCCAGCTCGAGGAGCATCGCGCTGCGCTCACGGGCCATTGTTACCGCATGCTCGGTTCGGTCACCGAGGCCGAGGACGCCGTCCAGGAGACGATGCTGCGCGCTTTTCGCAGCCTCGGCCAGTTCGACGGGCGCTCCTCCCTGCGCACGTGGCTCTATCGCATCGCCACCAACGTTTGCCTCGACGCGCTCTCCGACCGCTCGCGGCGCATCCGCCCGATGGAGGTGGGTCCGGTCGGCACGGTCGACGACAGCCTCACCACGCTGCCTGCTTCGAGCTGGGTCGAGCCGATTCCGGACACCATGGCCTTGCCTGAGGACGCGAGCCCGTCCGAGCTCGTGTCGCTCCGGCAGAGCATTCGCCTCGCGTTCGTGGCTGCGCTCCAGCACTTGCCGCCGAAGCAACGGGCGGTCCTGCTCCTGACCGAGGTCCTCGGCTGGGCGGCGGCCGAGGTCGCCGAGAGCCTCGGCACCTCGGTCGCGGCGGTCAACAGCGCGCTCCAGCGGGCCCGCGCCACGCTCTCGGCCCGCGACCTCAGCGAGCCGCGTGCGCTCGCGGATGGCCAGTCCGCCTTGCTCGAACGTTACGTGCAGGCGTTCGAGCGGTACGACATGGACGCGTTCGCGGCGCTGCTCCACGAGGAAGCGACCCTTTCGATGCCGCCGTATTCGCTCTGGCTCAAGGGGCACGACTCGATCCTCGCCTGGTTGCTCGGGAAGGGCTGCGGGTGTCGCGGCTCCCGGCTCGTGCGGACCGAGGCGTCGGGCTCGCCGGCGTTCGGGCAGTACCGACCACCCGCGGAGCCTGGGGGCAGTTACAAGCCGTGGGCGCTCATCGTGCTCGAGACCTCGGGGGATCACATCACGGCGTGGAACGCGTTCCTCGACACTGCGACGCTTTTCCCTCGGTTCGGCCTGCCCCTCGAGCTCGCTCCGTAACGCTCCCCTCCCCTCGAACGATTTTTTTCGCGGACCGATGAGTCTGGACCCCTCGCCGGGTCCATACGCCAAACCTACCGGCAAGGAGGCGCGCACATGACCACGACTCGTTCTCGCATGCTCTTCGTCAATATCGCCGTCAAGAACCTCGACCGCTCCGTCGGCTTCTTCACGAAGCTCGGGTTCACGTTCAACCAGCAGTTCACCGACGAGACCGCCACGTGTATGATCGTGAACGAGCAGGCGTGCGTCATGCTGCTCGTCGAGTCGAAGTTCCAGGGCTTCACGAAGAAGCAGATCTGCGACACGAGCACGTCCAACGAGGCCGCCATCTGCTTCTCCTGCGAGAGCCGCGAGGAGGTCGATCGGATGGTCGAGATCGCGCTGGCGAACGGCGGCTCGCGCGCGATGCCGCCCCAGGATCACGGCTTCATGTACTTCGCGAGCTTCTACGACATCGACGGCCACCACTGGGAGGTCATGTGGATGGATCCGGCCGCGGTCCAGAAGTGACCCTCGCCGCGTAACACTCGACCCTTCCGAACGCCCCAACGTTTGGGACGCGGGAGGCCCTCCCCCCTCCCCGCCTTGGCTCCCTCGTCCCCCCGTCCGTGCTACATCGCCCCTCGATGCCCGATCAGCCGACCCCCTTCGAGATCCTCGGCGGAGAGGCCGCCGTCCGGAACCTCTGCGAACACTTCTACGACGCCATGGATCGCGACGAACCCGCGCTCGCCAAGCTCCACGAGCTCGACGACCAGGGCCGCGTCTCCCGCCGCAGCCGCGACCGCTTCGCGCTTTTCCTCATCGGCTGGCTCGGCGGCCCGCAGGACTACATCGCGCAGAACGGCCACCCTCGCCTCCGCATGCGCCACGCCCAGGTGCCCGTCGACATCGCCATGCGTGACGCCTGGATGCGCGCCATGACCACGGCCATGGACGAGGTCGGCGTCCAGGGAGAGATCCGCGCCTTTTTGCTCGGCCGCCTGGCCGACGTCGCCGACTTCATGCGCAACCGGCCGGGCTGACCTTTTCGCTAGAAGAGCACCGGCAGCTCCACGAGACCTCTCAAAAACGATTTGCTCCAGCGCACCTCCTCGGGCGGCACGGCGAGGCGCATCGCGGGGAACCGGCGGAACAGGGTCTCGAACGCGATCTGGCCCTCGACCCGCGCCAGCGGCGCGCCCACGCAGAGGTGGATCCCCTTGCCGAAGGCCACGTGACGCTCGGCGCCCTCGCGCGTGACGTCGAATCGATCGGGATCCGGGAATCGCGCGGCGTCGCGGTTCGCCGAGGCCAGCCCCACCATGACGGGCTCGCCCTTCGGGATATGCGTCCCGGCGAGCTCCATGTCTTGTTTGGCGATCCGGCCCGCGATGAAATCGACCGGCCCCCAGTACCGGAGCGTCTCCTCGACGACCCCCTTCGCGCGGCCGCCCGGATCCGCCTTCACCTTCGCGAGCTCCGTCGGATGCTGAAAGAGCGCGAACGCCCCGTTGCCGATCAAATTCACGGTGGTCACGTGCCCCGCGAGGTACAGCAAAAAGACGGTCGTGAGCACCTCGTCCTCGCTCAGCTTGTCGCCCGCCTCCTCGGCCGCGAGCAGCTCGGTGATCATGTCCTCGGCGCCTCTCCCGCGCTTCTTTGCGAAGAGATCCCGCAGGTAGGACGAGAACCTGTTCAGGCCGGCGATCGTCTCGTCATCCAGCCCCCCGCGGCGCCGGTCGGCCTTCATCAGGTTCTCGGTCCATTGCTTCACCTGCCCGCGATCCTCGAGCGGAATGCCGAGCATGTCCGAGATCACCGCGACGGGCATCGGGTAGGCGAAGGCCGAGATCAGGTCCATGCGCCGCTCGGGCGCGGACTCGCCGCGCGCCTCGGCCGCGCGTTCGGCCATATCGAGGAGGTCGTCCGTGATCTTCTGGATGCGCGGGCGCATCACCTCCATGACGCGGGGCGAGAAGCTCGGCTGGATCAGCTTGCGGAGCCGGGTGTGATCCGGGGGATCCCTGGAGAGCAGGCTCTCGGAGAGCAAGCGCAGCTCCTCGATGACGGGGGGCAATTTCTCTCGTTGCTCCGGCGTCATCGTGGTCCGCGGATCGGATGAGAATCGATTGTCGACCAGGGCGGACAGCACCTCGTCGTAATGCGCGACGAAGAGGTGCTCGCGCTCGAGGAAGGCCTGGAGCTCGGACGCCTCGGCCCCGTCGCCGTCCGGGTCCGTGTCGGTGAACGAGACGGTGACGACGCGGCCCTTCGCGCGCGCTTTCGCGTAGTCCGCGTCGGCGCGATCCGGGTCCAGGGACAACGGCACGACACCCGTCGCCTCTTCGTTTTCTCCGTTCGCTCCATCCTGCATGACGCCCTCCCCCGCCGCGCGTGCGCTCGCGTGGCCCTCGCATTCTAGGGGAGGCGCAGGGCTCGTCCACGCGTGGGGGCGAGATTCACAAGGACGTCGTCACGCAGGAAATTCGGGATGGACGGGCAACGAAAACCCCGTCAATCCCCCTCGCGCCGCGCCACGCGGGCGGCCCGGACGCCTCGGTGCGTGGGGATGGGCTCGATCTTCATCGTATCGGCCTCCTCGGCCGCCCTCGCCACGCCCTCGTCGACGAGGACCTCGCCGTCCTTCGCTGCGCTCGCGAGCTCGGTGGCCTCCTGCACCGCCGCCCCGAGGATCATGCATTGCGCGTGAAACGGCGCGCCGAAGGTCCCCACCGTCAAGAGCCCACGCGCCACGCCCACGCGGGCGCGGACGAAGGGCGCGCCGTGCCGGGCCGCGATCTCGGCCGTGCGCTCGATTTGCAGGAGCGCCGCGTGGATCGAGGCGAGCTCGACCGCGCGCCGATCGTCGCCGAGCGCCCCGAATCCAAAGAGCATCTCGTCGCCGCGTGACGCGTGCATCGTGCCATCCATCGTGAACGCCGCCGCCGCCGCGGCCTCGGAGAGCTCGTCGACGAGCACCTTGAATCGCCGCGGCGGCAAGCGGTCCGCGGCCATATCGAGCCCGGAGAGCCGGAGCACGAGGGCGGTGGCGAGGCCCCGCGCCGGCGCGCCCGCGGCGAGCTCCGCCCCCGAGACGGCCGTCTCGCCGCGACCGGGGCCGAAGCAACGCTCGTGCAGGAGGCGCGCCTCGGCCTCGGCGCGCTCGGCGAGCGCGTGCAAGCGCAGCGCCGCGATCCGCACGAGCCCCGCGACGAGCGCGGCGTCGTACGAAGAATACGCCTTGCCGTCGGACCGCGCGCCGACGACGACCACGCGTTGAGGCGCCCCCGCGGCGCCGTCGGCCCCGTCGAGCGGCAGGACCAGAAATGTATGGGCGTCGAAATGGCCGAGCCGCGTCAGGCGCCGGCGGACCTCGTCGGCGGGCGTGCCGTGGGAAGGCTCGCGGGTCGCGCCGCTGAAATCGCCGTCGATGTCCGCGCGTGGGCCGGTCGCGGAGCGGGGCCCGGTCAGGGAGTGCGGGGGCGCCGTGCCAGGGGCACGCGCCCAGTAAATGCCGCCGTCGCCGCGCTCGAGGAGCCGCGTATGGCGCGGGGAGAATGCGCGTCGGATCGCGTCGACGAGCATCGTGACCACCTCGTCCTCGGTGGCGGCGCTGGCCGCGGCGCCGGCCATCTCGTCGAGCGCGGAGGCCGCGTCGACGTCCGCGCGACGCTCGAAGAGCCGGCGGAGCCTCTGCGAGACGGGCTCCACGGCCGCCACGACGGCGGCGACGCCCGCGAAGGCGCCGAGGCCGAGGTACATGCCCTCGGGGCCGGCGAGGGCCCAGGCGATCCCGCCGAAGGAGAAGGCCGCGGCGGCGAACACCACGCCGAGCAGCAAGAGCATGGCGACGACGCGGGCGACCTCGCGGAGCGCGACGTCGACGTCGAACATCTGCCGGCGCTGGATCTGGTGCGCGAAGGCTGCCGGGAAACCCGCGAGGGGCGCCATCGCGATCCAGCCCAGGCTGCCCACGGTGGCGGTGTGGAGGCCGATGGTGATGGGCAAGAGCTGCAGGAGCAGGCTCGGCAGCACGGACAGGCAGCCGGCCCAGAGCATGAAGCGGCCGGATTGCCGCGCGGAGAGCGTCCGGCCCCGGAAACGCGCGTGGAGGAAGGAGCCGAGCAGCAAGATGAAGCCGAGGAAGATCATCCCGGCGCTGACGCGGGTGCAGGCGAGGTTCACGGCGGGGCTCCCGCCGAGCGTCACCCACGTGAGGAAGAGGGCGAGCGCAGGCAGGTAAGGCAGCCAGAGCAACCAGGGCCGCCGACGCGTGGCGCGGCCGAGGCCGGAGAACGTGAGCGCGAGGTGGAGCTCGGCCGCGCCGGTCGCCGAGCATCCCAGGGGAAACGCGAGGGCGAGCGGGCCGTCGACGAGGTCGTAATCGACGGAGCCCATGAGGAGGAGGCCGACGGCGCTCGTGAAGGCCACGAGCGCCTGCACGGGGCGCAAGGTGGGCCGCTTCCAGCCGGCCACGCCGCCCACGAGGAAAAACAAGAGGGCCGCGACGAACCCCGGGGCATATTGCTTCACCAGCGAGGACCAGCCGAACGTCGTCACCGGCACGGCCACGTCGAACGTGTGATCCCCGCGGCGCAGCGTGTACGTGACGGGCGTGCCCGGGGCGAGCCGGTGGACGTGGTCGTGCACGTCCCTGCCGCGACGAACGGGCGCGCCGTCCACGGCGAGCACGGCGTCGTACGGCTCGATACCCCGCTCGATCCCGGGCCAGGTCGGCTCCACGACGGCGGACACGAGCCGCCCCGCCTCCACCGTGAACCCGGGGAACGTCGCGCGCGCGACCCGGGGCAGCTCGGCGACGGCGACGAGCGAAAAGAGCAAGGTCGCGACGATCCAGGCGCGCATCACGAGGACCTCGGCGCGGCCCGGCTCGGCGACGGGCGCGGGGCTCGGCTCGCTCTGGAGGGCGCGCAGATCCTCGGCCATCTCGGCGGCGGTCGTGTACCGCGCGTTCGGGTCCTTCTCGAGCGCGCGCATCACGATACGCCCGAGCTCGACGGGGATCCCGAGCTCCGGGCGCCGCTTCTCCGGCGGGACGGGCGCCTTGTGCGCGAGCGCGTACGTGAGCTCGGCGGCGCTGCCGGCCGGCAGCGCGTGCTCGCCCGTGAGCGCCCGGTACATCATGGCCCCGAGCGAATACAGATCGCTCCGGCGATCGATGACCTCTCCCCTCGCCTGCTCCGGGCTCATGTAGCGCGGCGTCCCCCAGACGGCGCCGGCCTCGGTGAGCTCGGTGGACTCGTGATCCTCGAGCTTGGCAATACCAAAATCGAGGAGCTTTACGACGGGCTCGTCGTCCTTGCCGGGGGCGCGGGCGAGGAAGACGTTTTGTGGCTTGATGTCGCGGTGCACGACGCCGCGGCGGTGGGCGTCGGCGAGGACGTCGAGCAAATCGAGGGCGATACGCGTCACGCGCGGGGCCGCGAGGGGCGCCTCCCGCTCGAGGAGGCCGCCGAGCGTCTCGCCCTCGAGGTACTCCATCACGAGGTACAGCGCGCCGTCGTCGGTCTGCCCGAAATCGTGAATGACGGCCGCGTGGGGGCTCGAGAGCTCGCGCATGATACGCGCCTCGCGGCGGAAGCGGTTCACGACCGTGAGGTTGTCCGCCATGCGCCGGTGCAGGATCTTCACCGCGACGCGGAGGTTCTTCCAGGCGTCGCGGGCGAGGAAGACCTCGCCCATCCCGCCCACGCCGAGCTGACGCTCGAGGCGATATCGCCCGGCAATGGTGGCCCCGGCCGAGGCCGGCGACCCGGGCGGCGGCGCGCTCGGCCGGACACCACGCGGCATCTCGACCACGGTCGGCACGTCCTCGCGGCCCAGGCTCTCGTCGCGCGCCGTGTCGCCCTTCACGCCTGCGACGGTACCACGACGCCCGACTTTTCGGATCTGCTCCGGGCAGGACACGAGAGGACAGGAATCCACGGACGGCCGGCGCTGGACGAGGAAGACGGGATCTGCGCGTGCCGTGGGGTGCCGGGCGCCCTCGGCATATCCGTTGCAAACCGGGCGAACCGAGGCGCGGCCGCGAGGTGGTTCGCGGCGGCCTCGATGGAGAGGGAGGCGACCATGAGCAAGGTGCGTATGGGGCTCGGAATGGTGATCGTGGCGGTGTTGACGCTCGCGGCCGGCGCGGCGTTCGCGGGGACGCCCGGCGGTCTGTACGGCCAGCAGCAGCCCGGCGTGAGCAAGGCGCGCGGGGCGCAGGTGACGCGTGGCCTGCAGGCGCCGCGCGGGATGCAGGGAGCGCGCGTGATCCAGGAGGAGGTCGACCTGGAGGATGATCTCGTGGGCCAGGGCGCCCTCGAGCTCGAGGAGGATCTCGGGACGCAGGAGAGCCTCGTGGACGACGACCAGCTCTTCCAGGACTAGGCGTAAAAAGCGCGAATCAAGGGGGCACGGGCCGGTACGTCTCGACGACCGGCTCTCCCGTGCTGATCCAGCGGAAATGGTCGACGAGCGTGGCGCTGTCGAGGACGGCGTCGCCGGAGTCGTACACGGCAAACCGCAAGGTGAACAGCTCTCCGCCCTGCATCGGCGCTCGGGTCGTGAGCCAGCCCGTGGCGCCGTGCTGCGTCTCGTAACCCGTCCCGAGGAGCGCGCTCGGGCCGAGGCTGCACGGATAAAGCGTGCCGCCGGCGCTGCAGGGCGGGCCGTCCTGGCAGGTGCAGACCTCCAGGAACACGTTGTTGACGCTGATGACGTTGCCCACGCCGTCGAACGAGATGTTGCCGTCGGTCTGCCCGGGCGGCGTCGGCGAGAGCAGGGCGACGAAGGCGTCGTTGAAGGTCGTGCAGGCGAAGATCGGGAATTCGGCCGTGTAATAGCTGAACTCGAATGCGAAGCCGACGGCGCCGTTTGGCGCGCGTAATGTCACCTCGAGGGCCACGCCGTCGTGGGGCTGGCCGGTGGTGCTGCCGGGGCAGGCCGGCGAGGGCTTGGGAAACCCCTCCGGCGCGGCGTGCGCGTACCCCTTGGCATAACCGGCGTTCGGGGGCAGGTAGCCGGGCTCCCCCGGGCGGCGGGCTGCGCCGCTCGAGAGGGCGAGCATTCGCTTGCCGGCGCGTGGCGACACGTTCGGGCCGAAGGCCTCGTAGAGGCCGTGACCGAGCGCGTATTGCACGTCGTACCCCGTGGGGATCGGCGCGCCGTCGGGCAGCACCCACCGAGCCTCGTGCAGGCCCGGGTCGTCCGGGCTCTCGGCCACGGTGCACAACTCGATGGCGCGCGCCGCGTGAAAAGGATCCGCGTCGTCGTTCGCGAGCTCCTCGTCACAAGGCGAGGTCGCGCCGCCGCTGCCTGCGTCCGGCGGATCGCCTCCGTCCGGCAGCGCGCCTCCCTCGCCGCCTGCGCCGCTGCCGCCGGCGCCCGTGCTGGCCGTGCTGGCCGTGGAGCTCGTGGTCACGGGCTCGCCGCTGCTGCTCGTCGCCGTGTCCCCCGGATCCGGTCCGCCGCCCGCTCCCCCGCTGCCTGCGCCGCCGCCGAGCGACACGAAATTGCCGCAGGCCGCCGCGACGGCGACGAGCGGAGGCAGGAGGGAGAGCAGAGCGGGGCCGAGGCGCATGGGACGAGCGTGTCACTCCGTCGGGCGGGAGGTGTTCACCGCGCTGTTGGGCACGACGGTCCAGCGGAAGTTGTCGACCAGCGTGGTGCTGTCGAGGATCGCGTCGCCCGAGTCGTACGTGGCGAAGCGCAAGGTGAAGACGTCGCCGCCGTTCACGGGCGCGGTCGTGGTGAGCCAGCCCGTGGCGCCGTTGTTCTGGACGTCGAAGCCCGTGCCCACGAGCGCGCCGCCGCCGAGCGGGCAGTTGTTGTTGCAGACCTCGAGGAAGACGTTGTTCACGCTGATGATGTTGCCGAGGTTGTCGAACGAGATGTTGTCGTCGCTCTGGCCCGCGGGCGTCGGCGAGAGCAGGGCGACGAAGGCGTCGTTGAAGGTCGTGCAGGTGAAGGCCGGGTACTCGGCGGTGTAGTAGGTGAAGTCGAAGGCGAAGGCATGCGCGGCGTTTGGCGCGCGGACCGTCACCTCGAGGGCGACGCCGTCGTAGGGATCGCCGGTGGTGACGCCGGAGCAAGCCGGCGAGGGCTTGGGGAAGCCCTCGGGCGCGCCGTGCCCGTAGCTCTTGGCGAAGCCGCTGTACGGGGAATGGTGGTCGGGATCGTTCGGGCGTCGGGCGGCGCCGGTGGAGAGGCCGAGCATGCGGTCGCCCTTGCGCGTGCCCACGTTCGGGCCGAACGAGTCGAAGATGCCGTGGCCGAGCGCATAGACTTGCTCGAAGCCCTCCGTGATGGGCGAGCCGTCGGGCAGGACCCACTTGGCTTCCATGAGGCCCCATCCATTCGGGTCGGACGCCGTCTTGCAGAGCTCGATGGCCTTGGCGGCGCTGTACGGATCGGCGTCGTCGAGGACGAGGTTCGCGTCGCATTGGGGCGGGCCGAAATCGTCGACGGGAACACCGCCCGCGCCGCCGCTGCCGCCCGTGCTGCTGCTGCTGCCGCCGTCTCCGCCCGCGCCACCCGCGCCGCCCGCGCCACCCGCGCCACCATTTCCGCCGGGGCCCGAGGTCGGGCTGCCCGAGCTGCTGCTGGAGGTGTCGGGATCGGGGGTATTGCCGGTGCCGCCGGCACCGTCGCCGCCGCCGCCCGCGACGGTGCCGCCGCATGCGGCGAGCGCGAGCAAGGAGGCGAAGGAGAGCGCGAGGGAGGAAAGAGGCAATCGATTTTGCATGGGGGGTCTCCTGAAGAAATGAACCGGACGCGATTCATGGCCGGCGACGACCGGATCGATCACGGAATCGACGCGCCCTCTCCCGCGAGGGCGCGCAGGCGTTCGGCATAAGGGCTCTGCGGGTGCGCCTCGAGGAAGCGGCGGGCGCGGGCGGCGGCCGAGACGTCCCCCGCGCGCGAGAGGGCCTCGATGCGGAGGACCTCGGCCTCGAGGGCGAGGTGGCCGCGGGGGAAACGCGCGTCGTAGTCGTCGAGCGCGCCGAGGGCGCGGGCGCCGTCGCCGGAGGCGAGCGCTTCCCGCGCCACCCGGAGCGCCTGGAGCTCCGCGGCGAGGCGCGCGGCGCGGTCGGCCGACGCGCTCGGGGCGGGCGCCCTCGGGGCGCGTTTTCCCCTGGCGGGAGGTGTCGCCGCGGCGGGCGTGGGCTCCGGGTCCACCTGCACCTCGACGATGGCCTCGGTTTCGACGGCTCGTTCGGGGATCGGCTCCGCGGCGGCCGGGAGCCTGCGTTCGCCGAGGGCCGGCGCGAAGCGGCTCGCGCCCACGGGGACGCGCCCGTCGCCGCCCGCGACGCCGAGCACGACGCCGATGCCCAGCGCGGAGGCGCCGATCGTGAGCACGAGCCATTTGGCGAACGCGCCTTGCAGGAGACCCTTCGCGGCCGCGCCGGTCGTCCCGGCCGAGGTGGCCTTCGTCGCGGCGATCGCGCCGAGGCCTGCGGCGGCGCCGATCAAGGCGGCTCTGCGCTCGCGGGCGCGTGTCGCGTCGAGCGCGCGGGCCGAGCGCAAGAGCTCGGCCCCCAGGTCGTCGCCGTCGACGAGTCGCTCGGGATCCATCATCGAATGCTCCGTTTCTTGCGCGCCTGCACACGCGCGAGCCCCTCCTGGAAGAGCTCGCGTCCGCGGCGCAGCCGGGAAGCCGCCGTCCCGAGCGGGATCCCGAGCAGGCTCGCGATCTCGGGGACCCTCATCTCTTCGAGCTCGAAGAGGACGAAGACCGCGCGCACGTCGAGCGGCAACGTCTCCAGCACCTCGTCGAGCAGCGCGCGCGCGCGGCGCTGCGCGAGCAGCTCCTCGGCGTCGGGACCGGCGTCGGGCGGGTCGAGCGGCGGGCCCTCGGCGGCGTCGTCGGAGAGCGAGACCTCGCTCCGGCGCCGCAGGGTCCGCCGGACCTGCATGGCGACGCGCATCGCCGTCCCGAAGAGGAAGGACCGCTCGCTGCCCGCGGCGATCTCGTCGAGCCGCCGGCTCGCCACGATGAAGACCTGCTGCGCGGCGTCGTCCACGTCGGCGTCGGGCACGCCGAGGCGGCGGACCGATCGCCAGACGAACTCGAAGTGCTCGTCCCGGATGGCCCGGAAGCGCGCGGCGGCCTCGGAGGAGGGCGGGTCGACCTCGAGGGGCGACGCGAGGGACCACTCGACCCCCTCGCCGCCTTCCTGCGTGGTCCCCACGGTCGTCATGTTCCCCCCACGATGTCCCGTTGCGAGCGTTTCGATCACGAAAACGTCATGGCTGAGGTCACCGTCGATCGTGGGTGATGGCACCTTCCAGGAGGACGTCGGCAGCTTCGAGCGAGGATGAGCTCACCTTCCAGGAGGACGTCGGCAGCCTCGTCGAGGATGAGGACAGCCTGCCAGGACGACGTGGACAGCTTCGATCGAGGGTGAGCTCACCTTCCGGGAGGACGTGGACAGCCTCGTCGAGGATGAGGACAGCCTGCCAGGAGGACGTGGACAGCTTCGATCGAGGGTGAGCTCACCTTCCGGGAGGACGTGGACAGCCTCGTCGAGGATGAGGACAGCCTGCCAGGAGGACGTGGACAGCCTCGTCGGCCCAGCCTCACCAGAACACCCACCCTGCCCCGATCGCGGCGGATCCCCCGAGCGCCGGCACCACGTGGATCACGCGCCGCGGGTCCTCGAAGCCGAACACCTCGCGGATCAGCGGCACCACGAGCCCCGCCTCGGCCTCCAGCGACAGGGACGGCAGGGGCCGCACCTGGAGCCGGCCCGTGAGGCTCGCCGCGAGCCAGGGCCGCGTCGCCTGCTGGGGGTTCACCACGGAGAGGCCCTCGCCCAGGAGCGCGCCGAGGTCGAGGCCCGCGCAGGGTCGCAGGGTGAAAGGGCCCACGACGGCCGCGACGGGGCAACCCGAGAGGCGGGCCGCGAGCCAGCGGAAACGAGCCGCGCCCCCTTCGGTCTGCGCGGTCGGGCTCTGGGCGAAGGCCACGCCGAGGCGGAAGGCCGGCGCGAGGCCCGCGTGGCCAAAGGAGGCACGCTCGGCGAACAGGACGAGGCCAAAGGCGGGATCCGGGGCGAGCGCGCTCCAGAACGCCCCCTGAGCGCCCACCTGGACGTGTTGCGAGGCCCGCGACGGCGGCGGCGGCGGTGGCGGCGGTGGCGGTGGCGGTGGCGGTGGCGGTGGCGGCGGTGGCGGTGGCGGTGGCGGTGGTGGTGGTGGCGGCGGCGGCGGCGCCGGCTGGTTCAGCCCTCCCTCGATCGCCAGCGCCGTCACCAGCGAGAGCGCCCCCATCACCTCCTCGCAGCTCTCGCCCGATACCTCCCGCAGCGAGCTCGGCCCCTCGGGCACCTCGATCCGCAGCTCGCCGCGGAGCCGGCCTCCGTTCTCCTCGAACAGGCTCGCCGTCAGCGTCCGCGCGACCTCCCCCTCCTCGGCCACGTGCAGGTCCGGCACCTCGGCCCGCACGGCGGCGAGGAAGTCCTCGGCGCCGGGGCAATGGGCGGGGGCGGTGTAGAGGATGCGGACCGGAGCGGCCTCGCCCGGGGAGGCCCGGCCCGCGAGGAGCAGGGCGGCCGCGGCGCCGGCGGCGGCGAGCCGGCGCGGCGTTTGGTCAGGACGCGCGCCGCGCATCGCCGAGGGCCGGCTCTTGCAGGTACCGCGTCTCCGGGTTCTCGCGACGCCAGATGACGGTGTCCATCAGGTAGTGGTGGATGTTCACGAACGCGAAGATCGCCACGAAATACGGCGTGGGCCCGAGCGCCTCGCTCGTGACCCCGCCGCGCGGCCCGAGCGCCTCGTCGAACGCCGAAGGCGCCCCGTGGAACAAGAACCAGCCGAGGCCGAGGGCCGACACGGCGAGGATGCCGAGCCGCGTCCGCGCCGAGCGCTCGAACCAGGGCGGCCCCTCGCGCTCCCGCGCCTCGTTGCCTTTCAAGAGCCAGACGAAATACAGGTATTGCACCGAGTGCAGCGCCGGGATCACGTACCGCACGAGCGGGTCGACGCTGGAGTAGATCGACCACGACCAGATGCTGCAAAGCAGCGCCGTGAGCGGGGTCAGGATCGGCAGGCGCCCGTCGCGGCGCCATTTCCGGACGAGCACCCACGCGAGGGGGATCAGCGTCGATAAAAAGACGACGTGCGTGAGGTGCTCGAGCCAGAGCGGGGTCGCGAGCGTCGTGTACACGAGGCCCTTCTCCTCGACGTCCCGGCCGGGATCCGCGGGGCTCGCCCAGGCATAGGCCCAGCCGGCAAAACAATGCGCCAGGACCACGAGCCGCTCGCGCGGGGCGAAGCGGACCCCGCGCCGCGCCGCGAGCACCGTGAAGACCCCGAACCCCTGCTTCACGTAGTGCCAGCCGACGAGGAAAAACATCAGCCGTACGAGCAAGCTCAGGACGAACGCGGACTTCATCACGAGCCCCACGATCACGAGCGCGCCGAGGAGCGCGGGGGCCACGAAGCCGGCGACGAGGTATCGAATCCGCTGGGGCCGGGGAAAACGATCCCCCAACACGCGCGCCTTCGTGTCCTTGTAGAACAGGAGGTACGTGACCGCGAAGTGCGGGTCGTTGATGACGAACGCCGCGTGGAACATCAGGAAGCCCACCGCGTATTCGGCGGGATCGAGCCCGAAGGCGCGCCGCAGCAGAAAAGAGAGCGCAAACAGGAACGGGGTCACGCCCCCCACGAGGAGGAACTCGACCAGGCGACGCGAGGAGCCTCGAGCAGCAGGCGGGTCGAGGGGCCACGGCGGCGCCACGGGCGTGCTCATGGGCAGAGACGCTACCATCCCTCGCGCCCGCGAGGCCCACTTGAATGGCCTTTCGCCCTTGACGTAACGTGAGCAGTTTGGTTGCCTCGTCATCTGGAGCCCCTACGACGATGCGTGACCGTACGGCCACCGGGTATCTCGCGTCCCTCTCGGGTCAGGCGCGCGAGATCAGCGTCGCCATTTGCCAGGACGCCGCGGAGCAGATCCCGCGGCTCGCGAGGGCCGGGACGGCGGAGGTGGCGGCGTGGTCCGAGGCGGCCGTCGCCGCAGCCCTGCGCGTGGTCTCGGGCGAGGCAGGGGCCGAGGCGCTCGTCGCCCATTTCGTGGCCTTCGGGGATGAAGGCGCCGCGGCCGACGAGGTCCTCCGCGCCGTCACCCTCTGCCGGCGCCATCTGCTGCGCGCTTCGCTGCGCGCCCTGCCCGAGGTCGCGGGCGCCGCCGAGGAGATCGAGCGCCTCTCCGCGAGCTTCGACGCGGCCTACGAGGCCGTCGGGAGGTACTACGCCGCCCTCGCCGCGGCGCGGTGCCGGGACGGGTCGGCGCGCTTCCGCGGCCTGGTGAACGCGATCGGCAGCGTCATCGTGGTCATCGACGTGGACGGCAAGGTCATCGACTGGAATGGCGACGCCGAGCGCGTGTACGGCGTCCCCCGCGAGGAGGCGCTCGGCAAGGATTATTTCGAGGCCTTCCTGCCGCCCGAGGCCCACGAGGCCGTGCGGGCCGACATGCACAAGGTGCTCGCGGGCGAGCCGACGAAGAACTTCGAGAACCCGGTCGTCTCGCGCGACGGGACGGTGCGGCTCCTGCAATGGAACGTCGATCGTATCCTCGACGGCGAGGGCCGGCCCGCGGCGTTCGTGGCGAGCGGATACGACATCACCGAGCACCGGCAGAACCGCGACCGGCTCGAGCAGAGCCGCGGCGAGGTCCAGGCCATCCTCGACAACGCGCCCATCGTCGTGTTCGTCAAGGACCTCGAGGGGGTCTACACCTTCTCGAACTACCTGTGCGACGCGCTCTTCGGCTTCGAGCCGAGGTGGATGGTCGGAAAACGCGACGCCGATTTCCTCCCGCCCGAGACCGTGAAGCAAAACCGCGACAATGACGCGGCGGCCCTCGCGGCGGGACGAGCGGTCGAGAGTGAGGAGCTCATCCCCACCACGGACGGCTCCCGCATCTACATGGTCTCGAAGTTCCCCCTCGTCGACGCGGGCGGGGCTCCGTACGCCGTCTGCGGGATCGCCCTCGACATCACCGCGCGCAAGCAGGCCGAGGAGGACCGGGCGCGGCTCGCCCGGGACATCATCGACGCGCAACACGTGGCGCTGCGGGCCCTGTCGACGCCGCTCTTGCCGATCGCGCGTGGGGTCGTGCTCATGCCGCTCATCGGGGCCATGGACGCGGCGCGGGCGGCGCTCGTGCTGGAGACGTTGCTCGACGGCGTGGGCGCGCACCGGGCGGAGGCCGCGATCCTCGACATCACGGGCCTGCACGAGATCGACGCCGAGGTGGCGACGGGCCTCGTGCAGGCGGCGCAGGCCGCGGCGCTGCTCGGCGCGGAGGTGGTGCTGACGGGCGTGCGGCCGGCGGCGGCGCGTACGCTCATCGAGCTCGGCGTCGACATGCGCGGCATCAAGACCCTGAGCTCCCTGCAGCAGGGCGTGACCTACGCGATCACGCGGTCATCCCGCGCGCGCCCGCCCGCTCGTTCGTCTTGATCCGGAGTGGCAATCCCATGAGCAATTCCACGGTCCCCGGGCCCTTCGTTTTTCTTTCGAGCAGGGCGCCCGAGATGAGCGCCGCGATCACGCGGGACGCCCTGGACGAGCTCCCGATGCTCGCGAAGGCAGGGGCGGCCGAGGCCGCGGCGTGGGCCGAGGCGGCCGTCGGCGTGGCCCTGCGCGCGCTCGACGGCGCGGCGGGGCTCGAGGCGCTCGGGGCGCATGTCCTCTCCCTCGCGGCGAAGGGCGCCCCGGCCGAGGAGGTCGGCCGCGCCCTCGCCCTCTGCCGTCGCCATTTCCTGCGCGCTTGCGTGCGAGCCCTGCCCGAGGTCCCCGGCGCGGCCGAGGGGATCGAGCGCCTCTCCGCGTGCTTCGACGTGGCCTCCGAGGCCCTCCTCCAGCACTACGCCGCGCTCGCCACGAGCGGCCACGACGCCACCGTGCACCGGCAGAACCTCGACCGGCTCGAGCGGAGCCGCGCCGAGGTGCAGGCCATCCTCGACAACGCGCCCATCGTCGTCTTCGTCAAGGACCTCGACGGCGTGTTCACCTTCTCGAACCGCCAGTTCGACGAGAACTGCAACCTCCCCCGCGGGTGGATCCTCGGCAAGCGGGACGGGGATTTCCTCCCGCCCGAGACCGTGAAGCAGAACCGCGACAACGACGCGTTGGCCCTCGCGGCGGGCCGACCGCTCGAGAGTGAGGAGATCATCCCCACCGCGGAGGGCACCCGCATCTACATGGTCTCGAAGTTCCCGCTCTTCAATACGAACGGGGAGCCGTACGCCGTCTGCGGTGTTTCCCTCGACATCACCGCGCGCAAGCAGGCCGAGGAGGAGCGGGCGCAGCTCGCCAAGGACATCATCGACGCGCAACACGTGGCGCTGCGGGCGCTCTCGACGCCGCTCCTGCCGATCGCGCGCGGGGTCGTCCTGATGCCGCTCATCGGGGCCATCGACGCGACGCGGGCGGCGCTCGTTCTGGAGACGTTGCTCGACGGCGTGGGCGCGCATCAGGCCGAGGTCGCGATCCTCGACATCACGGGCCTGCGCGAGGTCGACGCGGACGTGGCGAGCGGCATCGTGCAGGCGGCGCAGGCCGCGGCGCTGCTCGGCGCGGAGGTGGTGCTCACGGGCGTGCGGCCGGCGGCGGCGCGCGCGCTCATCGAGCTCGGCGTCGACATGCGTGGCCTCAAGACGCTGAGCACGCTGCAGCAGGGCGTGACCTACGCGATCACGCGATCTCGCGCCCGCGCCCGCTGACGTCCCCGCGCCGAAGTGCGGCGCGTATCGCGGAGAGGTGATAGACTGCCGCGCGGAGGGGAGGGCTTTACGTATGGATGCACCGCTTCCCATTTCGGGCGCCTATTTCACGACCTTCGGCACGTTGCACCTCGAGGCGCGCGGCGCGCGGGTCACGGGCAAGTATACCCATCAGGACGGCTCCGTCTCGGGCACATTACACGGCAGCACCGTGCGCGGCACGTGGGCGCAAAAGGGCAATTCGAGCGAAGGGACGTTCACGTGGGAGTTCCATCGCGGCGCCAATGGCTTCCGCGGCACCTGGGAGGGCGGCGGCAGCGGCGCCTGGGACGGCGTGCGGCTCGAGCTCGCGCCCGTGGATCGGGGCGGTTTCCCCGGCGGATGGAACAGCTACCCGGAGGGCCCGCTGCTCGCCGGCCCGATGATCGGCGAGGTCTCCGAGCGCGACGCGCGCCTCTGGGTCCAGGCCCGCTGCACCTCCCCCGTCTCCCTCGTGGTCGCGACGCCCGACGGCGAGGTCTGTCGGATGCAGAAGACGCCCGCGTGGAGTGAATGGCTCTGCCAGACCTATCACGTCGAGGGCCTGCGCCCGGGCGTCCCGTACACGTATTGGTTCGAGAGCACGCACGGCCGGACGAAGGCCCGTCCCCTGCCCCTCGCGCCGCCCCGCGAGGCGCGCGCCGCGCGGATCGCCTTCGGCTCGTGCCTCTGCTTCTACCATCAGAACGAGCTGCCGATCCTCGACGCGATCACGCGCGACGCGCCGGCTTGCCTCGCGATGATCGGCGACAACACCTATTATTACGGCTTCGACTGGCAGAGCGAGCACACGATGATGCTCGCCCAGCTCCGCGCCCGGAACAACGACGCGTTCCGGCGCCTCGTCTCCGCCGTGCCCACGCTCGGCGTCTGGGACGATCATGATTTTGGCCCCAATGACGCCGACAATCGTTTCTCCGGCAAACAGATGGCCCTGCGCGCCTTCCGGCGCATGTGGGCGAACGCGAACTGGGGCGCGCAGGGGATCGAGGGTATCTTCTCCTCGGCGCGCGTGGGCCCGGCCGAGATCTTCCTCCTCGACAGCCGCTGGCACAGGAACCAGCCCAATCACACCCTTCTCGGCGAGGCGCAGCTCGTCTGGCTCGTCGAGGCCCTCGCCCGGAGCACGGCGCCCGTCAAGATCATCGCCTCGCCGACGCAGGTGCTCGCGGACGCCGCCGTCGCGAAGGAATGGGAGTGCTTCCGCCGCGACGCGCCCCGCGAGCTCGAGGGGCTGCTCGGCGAGATCGAGGCGCGCGACATCCGCGGCGTGGTCTTCGTCAGCGGCGATCTGCACATGGCGAACCTCTTCCACCAGGAGGGCCGCGATCTGCACGGGCGCCGCGGGCCCGAATGGTGGGAGCTCACGACGAGCCCGCTCGCGAACGATCCCTGGATGGAGCCGATCGCCGGCAAAGATCGATACCTCGTCACCGAGATCATCGACCGCTGCAATTACGGGATCGTCGACGTCGATCTCGATCGCGCGGGCTCCGAGGTGGTGCTCGTCTGCAAGGACGAGCGAGGGGATGTGCTCTTCGACCAGCCGATCGCGCTCTCCACGCTCGCCGTGCGGCGTTAATCGGCACCCTTCTCCACGAACGTGCTCCGCACGAACCCGACGAACTCCCGCAAGGCCGGGGACGTGTCGTCGGCGCGCCACGCAATGAACAGATCCGCGCGCGGCGAGCCCACGATGGGCCGGATGACGAAGCCCCTGCGCCCCGCGCGGCGGATCGAGCGCGGCAGGATGGCCACGCCGAAGCCCGCCGCGACCAGGCTCAGGATGTCGAGGTGCGGCGCCTCCTGCACGATACGCGGCGTGAAGCCCGCGTCCCGGCAGAGCGACATGATCTGATCAAAAAACGCCGGCCCCCGTTGCCGCGGGAAGAGCACGAACGGCTCGCGCGCGAGCAGCTCGAGCGGCAGCCGCTTGTGCGCCGTCAGCGCGTGCCCCGCCGGCAGGGCCACGACCAGCGGATCTCGCTTCACGCACGCGGACGCGAGCGACGCGTCGTCGACCGAGCCACGCACGAGGCCGACGTCGATCAGGCCCTCCTTGAGCGCGTCGAGCTGCGCCTGCGGGCTCATCTCGCGCAGGGCGATCTCCACCTTGGGAAAACGCTCGTGGAAGGCGCGCAGGAGGTCGGTGATGCCGCTGTACGCGAGCGACGAGATGTACCCCACGGCGACCCGCCCGATCTCCCCGACGCTCGCGCGCCGCGCCTCGTGCACGGCGAAATCGAGCCCTTCGAGCAGGTTCCTGACGCGCGCGAGGAGCACCACGCCGGCCGGCGTGAGCTCCACCCGCCGCCGCGCGCGGTCGAAGAGCGAAAACCCGAGCTCGGCCTCGAGCTCCTGGATTTGCCGGCTCAGCGGGGGTTGCGTCATGCGCAGCCGCCGCGCGGCGCGCCCGAAGTGCCTCTCCTCCGCGATCGCGACGAAGTAGCGCAGGTGACGCAGTTCCATGCCCAGAAGGTATCAGGCGATGCCTGGGAATGCATTGGACGATAGCGAGCCGCCCCCGAAAGCTTCCCGGGCCCTCCGCTCGTCCCGTTTTTCCGGGCGAGCTCTCGGCGGGCTCTGGATTCGCTCATGTGGCTCGTCGTCACCGCGCTCAAGCGTCCGTACACCTTCATCGTGATGTCGATGCTCATCGTGCTCACGGGGGTGTTCACCATCCTCCGGATGCCGACGGACATCTTCCCGGAGATCGACATCCCGGTGATCTCCGTGATCTTCAACTACGGCGGTTTGCCGCCGGCGGAGATGGAGAAGCGCGTCGTCAACAACTACGAGCGTTTCCTCACGACCGTCGTCAACGACATCGATCACGTCGAGAGCCAATCGCTCACGGGCATCGCGATCGTGAAGGTCTACCTCCAGCCCGGCGCGAGCGTGGAGGCGGCGACGGCGCAGATCACCGCGGCTTCGCAGACCTCGATCCGCCAGATGCCGCCGGGCATGACGCCGCCGCTGATCATCCGTTACAGCGCCTCCAGCGTGCCCATCATGCAGGTCGCGCTGGAGAGCGAGTCGTTCAGCGAGCAGCAGCTCTTCGATTACGGCGTCAACTTCATCCGCGCCGACATCGCGACCATCAAGGGCGCGCAGATCCCCTGGCCCTACGGCGGCAAGCAGCGCCAGATCATGGTCGACATCGATCCGGCGCGCCTCTACGCCTGGGGCCTGTCGCCGCGCGACGTCAACGCCGCCATCGGCCTGCAAAACGTCATCCTGCCCTCGGGCACGGCCAAGATGGGGGTGAACGAGTACCCCATCGTCATGAACTCGAGCCCCGCCGCGCTCGAGGAGCTCGGCAACCTGCCGCTCAAGACCGTCGACGGCAAGACCATCTACGTGCGCGACGTCGCGAACATCCGCGACGGCAACGCGCCGCAGCAGAGCATGGTCCACGTCGACGGCCAGCGCAGCGTGCTCATGACCATCCTGAAGAACGGCAACGCGAGCACGCTCGACGTCGCCGCGCGCATCCGGAACATGCTGCCGGCGACGATGGAGAAGCTGCCCAAGGAGCTCCGGGCCACGCTGCTCTTCGATCAGTCGCTCTTCGTGCGCGCCGCGGTCGAGGGCGTCGTGCACGAGGCCGTGATCGCCGCGGTGCTCACGGCGCTGATGATCCTGCTCTTCCTCGGGAGCTGGCGCAGCACGCTCATCGTCGTGCTCTCGATCCCGCTCTCGATCCTGGTCTCGATCATCATCCTGAACGCGCTCGGCCACACGCTGAACACCATGACCCTCGGCGGGATGGCGCTCGCCGTCGGCATCCTCGTCGACGACGCCACGGTCGCGATCGAGAACATCCACAGGAACCTCGGGCAGAAGAAGACGTTCATCCGCGCGATCGTCGACGGCGCGCAGGAGATCGCGGTCCCCGCGCTCGTCTCGACGCTCTGCATCTGCATCGTGTTCGTGCCCGTCGTGTTCATCACGGGCGCCGCGAAGTCGCTCTTCGTGCCGCTCGCGCTCGCGGTCGTCTTCGCGATGCTCATGTCGTACGTCCTCTCCCGGACGCTCGTCCCCACGCTCGTGCGGCTCCTGCTCCAGCGCGAGGCCGAGGAGCACGCCGGAGAGCACCACGCCGCGCCGAAGGGCGTCTTCGGGCGGATCTTCGTGCGCTTCAACCACGGCTTCGATCGGCTGCGTACGTCGTACGGGAAGCTTCTCGCGTGGGCGCTCGTGCACCGCGCCGCGTTCGTGGGCGGCTTCCTCGTCTTCGTCGCGGCCTCGGCCTCGCTCTTTCCCCTGCTCGGCCGCGACTTCTTCCCGCGCGTCGACGCGGGCCTCATCAAGCTCCACGTCCGCGGCGCGCCGGGCACGCGCCTCGAGGAGAGCGAGCACCGCTTCGCCCGCATCGAGGACACGATCCGCGAGGTCATCCCGCCCGCCGAGATCGACACGATGATCGACAACCTCGGCATCCCGGCGAGCGGCATCAACCTCTCGCTGAGCGAGGGCGCGCTCATCTCCTCGGCCGACGGGCAGATCCTGATCTCGCTGAAGAAGGGCCACCAGCCGACCGAGGGCTACGTCCAGGAGCTCCGCCGGAAGCTCAACGCGACCTACCCCGACGCGACCTTCTTTTTCCTCGCCCCCGACATCACCACGCAGGTCCTGAACTTCGGCCTCCCCGCCCCCATCAACGTCCGCGTGGTCGGCCCGATCGGCAAGGAGGAGGAGACGTACGGCGTCGCGGAGAAGATCGCCGCGCGCATGAAGCAGATCCCGGGCGCGGTCGACGTTCACCTCGCGCAGGTCGCGAAGAGGCCCGAGCTCCGCATCGAGGTCGATCGCACGATGGCCGATCAGATGGGCCTCACGCAGCGTGACGTCGCGAGCGACGTGCTCGTCTCGCTCTCGTCGAGCGGCCAGGTCTCGCCGAGCTACTGGCTCGACAAACGCGGCGTGCAGTACCTCGTCGCCGTGCAGACGCCGCAGTACGCCATGAACTCGGTCGACGCCCTCAACGCGACGCCGCTCGCCACCCGCGACGGCCGGCCGCAGCTCCTCTCGAACGTCGCGGAGGTCGAGCGTGGTGCAGGGCCGGTGAACATCACGCACTACAACGTCGCGCGGACCTACGACGTGCAGGCGAACGTCGAGGGCACCGATCTCGGCTCGGTCGCGAGCGCGGTCTCGCGCCTCGTCGACGGGATGCAGCCCGAGCTGCCGCGCGGGACGAAGGTGACGGTCACGGGGCAGGTCGAGAGCATGGAGTCGTCGTTCCGCGGCCTCGCCTTCGGCCTGCTCTTCGCGATCGTGCTCGTGTACCTGCTCATGGTCGTGAACTTCCAGTCGTGGCTCGATCCCTTCGTCATCCTGATGGCCCTGCCGGGCGCCATCGCGGGGATCGCGTGGATGCTCTTCCTCACGCGGACGACGCTGAGCGTGCCCGCGCTGATGGGCTCGATCATGTGCGTCGGCGTCGCCACGGCGAACAGCATCCTCGTCGTCACGTTCGCCAACGATCAACGCAAGGTCGGCCGAGACGCCACGTCCGCGGCCCTCGCCGCCGGCATGACGCGCCTGCGGCCCGTGCTCATGACCGCGCTCGCCATGATCATCGGCATGCTCCCCATGTCGACGGGCCTCGGCGAGGGCGGCGAGCAGAACGCACCTCTCGGCCGCGCTGTCATCGGCGGCCTGCTCCTCGCCACGGTCACCACGCTCTTCTTCGTGCCGGTGATGTACAGCATCCTCCGCAAGAAGCCGCCGATGACGGATCCGCTCACGGAGTCGCTATGAGCACCAACGATCTGCGTTCGAGCCCCGAGGAGACGTCCGCCCCGAAGGCCGACGATCTCGGCTTCGATCTGCCGCCGCCCGCCGCGCTCTCACGGACGCAGGTGGCCCTCGCGTGCGCGGCCCTCGTCGTCGTGCTCGGGGCCGTCTTCGCCGCGACCTACCTGCCCAAGCGTGATGCCCGCGCCGCGCTCGAGGCGAGCGTGAGGTCCGCCGAGACCACCGCGCCGCGCGTGGAGGTCGTGACGCCCAAGGTCACGTCGAGTGATCGCTCGCTCGTGCTGCCGGGCAGCATCCGGCCGCTCGAGGAGACGGTCGTCTACCCGCGCGTCAGCGGGTACGTGCGCAAGTGGAACGTCGACATCGGCGACAAGGTCGAGGAGGGGCAGGTCCTCGCCGAGATCGATACGCCCGAGCTCGATCGCGAGCTCACGCAGGCCAGCGCCGAGCTCACGCAGGCCAAGGCCGCGCTCGTCCGGGCCGAGGCGAGCCGCGATCTCTCGAAGACGAACCTCGATCGGTACGAGAAACTCGTGCCCGCGGGCGTGGCGACGCAGCAGGAGCTCGATCAGCGGCAGGGGCAGGCGCGCGTCGACGCGGCGGGCGTCACGGTCGCGCAGGCGGCCATCACGGGGGCGGCGGCGAAGATCCAGCGCATCCGGGATCTGAGGGGTTTTGCGAAGATCGTCGCGCCCTTCGCGGGCACGGTCGTCTCCCGGACGATCGAGCGTGGCGCGCTCGTCTCGTCGGGCAACGGCACGCCGCTCTTCCGCATCGCCGCGACCGATCCCGTGCGCGTCTTCGTGGGCGTGCCGCAGGACGTCGCGCCGAGCGTGAAGGTGGGCGCGAAGGCCGCGGTGTCGGTGCGGGAGTTCCCGGGCGTCTCGTTCGAGGGCACGGTCGCGCGCACGTCCGGCGCGCTCGACGCGGCGACGCGGACGATGAACACGGAGGTGCGCGTGCCGAACCCCGACAACAAGCTGCTCGCGGGCATGTACGCCGAGGCCTCGCTCACCTTGCCCTTGCCGCACCGGGTGCTCGAGATCCCGGCGACCGCGCTCTACAACGACGCGAAGGGGCTACGCGTGGCCGTCGTCGACGCGGAGAGCAAGGTCCGCTTCGTGCCCATCACGATCGAGCGCGACACGGGCGCGACGATCCTGATCTCGACCGGGCTCGAAGGCAGCGAGCGCGTCGTGAAGCTCGCGAACATGCAGCTCGCCGAGGGCACGACGGTCGAGCTCCTGCCCACCGCCGCGCCCCCTCCGAAGTGACCTACGTTCAGGCCGTCGGCGTCACGGCAACGCCTCTGCCAGAAGCGCGATATCGGGCGCGCCCCAGCCGGTCGGGTAATCCCATCCGGGGCCGGCGCTGAAGAGGTCCGTTTCTCCGGTGACGATGTCGCGGAAGGTCTTTTGCACCTCGGTCGACTGGTACAGGAGCGGGTTCAACAAGCCGACCGGGGGCTTGCCCTGCTTGGCTCGGTGCTGGTTCACCACCGCCATCATGCCCGCGAAGACGGGCGCGGAGAACGACGTGCCGCCGTAATGGTCCCACTTGGCAAGGTAATACACCCAGTAGCCGGGCGTCGCCGAGCCCTGGACGGCGAGATCCGAGACCGCACGTCGCCCCTCCGAATCGGTGACGACCCCCTCCTGGTACCAGGGAATGGGGAAATGGCGCGCCTTGCCCGAGCCCGCGTGGCTCCACGCGGCCTCGGCCAGGATCTCGTGGTCGGTCCCCAGGGTGATCCGCGTCCCGCCGACGCAGGTCACGTAAGGGCTCGTCGAGGGGATGTCCGGCCGCGCGGAGTCGCCCGAGGCGACCGCGATGGTCATCCCGATCGCCGCGCCCATCCGCGCCGCGGCGTTGAAATGGTCGTGGATGATGGGCGCCTCGGTCTCCTCCCGGTGCGCGAACGAGCTCGACAGGACCGAGACCTCCCCGCGGCCGACGGCCTCGTTGAAGGTGTACACGATCGAAGTGTTCCGCGCGTCGGGCCCCGAATAAACGACAAGCTCGGCGCCCGGCGCGAGCGCGCCTGCCCACTCCGTGTCGAGCGTGGTCTCCAGGTACCGCGTGGCGATGGGCTCCATCGTCTGCACCACGATCGGATCGGCGCGGTTCACGCCGAACGAACGCCAGAACGATTGCAAATCCTTGAACTTGAACGTCGCGCCCACGACGAGCCCGAGCTTGACGCCGGCGCCGTCCTCCCCGAGCGCATACAGGCCGTCGACGTCGTATGCGTGCGCCACCTGCGCGACCGACATCGACTCCGCGACGTTCTCCGGCGTCGCGATGACGATCTCGCCGCCTTCCCCCGGCAGCTTCTTGTCGTCGGGCGGCACGTCGACCGTCACCACGCCGGTCACGAGCGGCGCGATCTCCGGCGGCGCGATGAGCGGCGAGAGCGAGCCATACACCGGGATCGGCGGCCGGCCCGCGGAGGGGTTTTTCCGTTCGTAATCATGGAGCGTCGTCTGGAACGCCGCGTTGAACTGGCCCACCGTGCCCGTGAACTCCAGGAGGAGCCGGTTCGTCCCGCGCACCTGCACGGTCATACCTTGCGACGTGAGCCAGGCGGCGACCTTCTCCACGTCCTCCGCCGCCGGCGCGTGCTTGGCCATCCAGTCGTCGACCGACATGGTTTGCCGGAAGCTCGCGCTCGTCGGATCGTACATGGCCTGGATCGCGAGCTCGAGCCGCTCGACGTCGCGCGTGGGAAACCCCATCAGCGCGCGGAAACCAGCCTTCGGATCCGACTCGCCCTGGTCCCAGTAAACGCCCTCCATCGGCGCGGGCAAACCGCTCCCGATGTTGCCGACGAGCGGCTCTTCGCCGCATCCGGAGCCGAGGACGAGCGTCAGGGAAGTGCAAACCACCGCCGAGGTACGCATTGCAGGAGGATATCATGCCCGCGCGCGGACGGGGCGGACGATGCGGGGACGAAAAACACGAACGCCCCGGCCTCGCGAGCGCGCGAAGCCGGGGCGTCGGGAGGAGCTCGATCACGTCGCCGCGATGCGAGCCCGCGGGTCTGTCACTCGCAGGCCGGGGGCGGCAAGACGGGCGCGGACTTGCAGGTCGGATCGAAATAAAGCTCCTCTTCGGTGCCCGTGTTGTTGAGCTTGTCGAGGATGGTCGCCATCTTCACGCGATCCGTGCTGGAGCCCGCATCGTACAGCCCGTCGGCGATGTCGAGGAGCTGGTTCACGGTCTCCAGAACGCCGTCGGCGTTATAGTCGGCGAACTCGACGTTGCCGATGCCGAACGCCTTCGCGTTGAGCTTCGAGGCGACGAGCTGGTGGCCGAGGATGAGCTGCTTGTTGCCCTGCGTGGGCGCGTCCAGGTAGGCATACACCGCCGACGGTTTGTCGAGCGAGACGCTCGCGCCGAGCGCGATCGGCACGAGCGGGACGCCCGTCGCATCACCCTTCACGACGCAGCTATGGTTCTGCCAGAACCCCTGGGTCCGGGTGACGAGCGGGGGGTTGTCCTCGCACTGCACGACGCCTTGGGAGGCCTCGTCGGTCGGCTCCTCGATCGAGGTGACACAACCTGCAACCATGGTGAAGGACATCGCGACGATGACCGAGGGAATGACGTGACGCATCATTGGCTTCTCCGCTGTCTGGAAGGGGCCTCGAGGGAGGGCGACTCGGGACGACCGAGCGTGGAGCATTTCAAAAGGAAAAAATGCTCCACGACCAAGCTGCCCTCGGACGTGATGTCCTGTCAAGCGAACTTGTCTCGGAATCGGAAAAATCCGCTCCTGGAATATCGAGTTACCAGGGTTTGGATTACTGGATTTGCAATGTGAGCCGATACGCAAAGACGGGGGTCTTCGCGTTGGCGGAGGCGGCGATCCGTACGTAATGCGTGCCGGCTGACAGCGCCTTGGCCTCCGCGAGCGAACAGAAGTTGCCGGAATCGTCGTTCAGCCCCAGGCTCGTCGCGCCGTCGGGACCATACACCTCGACCACCGTGTCGAGCTTGAAGTTCGCGCAATCACCATTGCCGAAGTCCTCGATCGTGGCGCGCAGCGTCGCGCCCGCGGCCGGAACGTCGATCTTCACGTAGTCCTGATCCCCGGCAGGGCTCAACGTGCCCACGAACGTCGCGGCGCCGTAGGCCGAGGCGTTCGCCGACGTGTCGTTCGGCTCGACCTCGGTCGAAGGTTCGAGCGCGGTCTGCAGCGTGAACGCGCCTGCCTCCGCCGGCTTCGACCCGTCCACGAAAATCGTGAGCGACGTCCCCGCGTCGACCGGCACGACGAGCACTTCCTCGGCGCCGCCGGGCTGATCGTCGAGGCAGCCGAGCTCTGACGCCGGATCCTCGCAGCTCTCGCGCACGTACACGCCCTGGTTGGTCGCCGATTGCAGGGTGACGAGCAGCGCGCCGTCGGACGGCGGGACGTACGAGAAGAGCGCCTCGGGGCTCAGGCTGCCGCCGGTGCAGCTCCCCGCGAAATCGGTGGAGCCGCTCGACGTGCTCCCGTTCTGGGTTGCCCCGGCCGACGTCGCCGCGCCGCAAGCCATCGCGAGCGGACAAGCGGCGTCGCCCCCGCAGTCGGCGGCGTCCTCGCAATCGGTGAAGCCGTCGACGTCGTTGTCGACGCCGTCGCCGCACGCCTCCGGGACCTTCTTGCAATCGGCCGTGCAGGTCTTGCCCGCATCGGGCGGATCACATTCCTCCCCGCCCTCGACGCGGCTGTCGCCACAGGTGATGGGCCGGCTCGCGGCCGCGAGGGTGAACGCGCCGGCGCTCGACGAATCGTACCCGTCGATCACGACCCACACGGCCGCGCCTTCCTCGACCGGCACGCTGAGCTTCTCCGGCTCGCCCGCCTTCACGAGGTCCGCGCAGCCAATCTCGCTCTGGGCCTCCTCGCAGGTCGTACGCACGTACATGCCGAGATCGGCGTCCGACGTGAGGGTGAGATCGAGCATCCCCGTCGTCGTGGGCAGGATCCGATAACGGACCTCCGGGCCCTTGCCCGTGATGCAGCTCCCCTCGGTCAGGTGCTCGCCGCGCTTCGTGCTCCCCTCGACCGTCGCAGGATCCGCCATCTCGACGGCCGCCTCGCAGCCCTCGAGCGGCGCAGGCGGGGGCTCGTCCCCGCACGCCGCGAGGCAAAAAGTGACGAAAGCCCCCGTGAAAAAGAGCGGATGACGTTTGCCCATGTTTGTCGCAATGAGAGACCGACGGGGGCTCGTCTGTCAAGCACGACCGCTCGGTCGGGCCCGGGGACAGAAGCACGCCTCCCCTTGCCAAAGACGAGCGGGGCCCCACACCGATCGCCGACGCCGCCGCTGCATTGCATCCTGCGCCATGTCCGAGCCGACCTGGAAAAAGCTCGTCGCACAGCTCGAGCGAAAGGGCCACCAGAGCCCGTACCTCGACCGCCTGCCGATACACGTGGGCGCGAACTGAGCGTTCCGATCCCTCGAAAAAAGTGGTACGTGGGAAACGGCCCTGGCCGTTCGCCCCATGCTGCGCGGATCCTTCTCCCTGCTGATGTCCGTTTGTTGCCTCGTCGGGTGCATCCGCGGCGACGTCGTCATGGATGGGCAAGCGACCTCGGCGCCCGCCGCGCCCGACTCCCCGATGCCGAGGCCGTATCGCATGCGGCTCGACGCGGCCGTGGCGCTCAATG
Source organism: Polyangium spumosum (assembly GCF_009649845.1). Classification (NCBI taxonomy): domain Bacteria; kingdom Pseudomonadati; phylum Myxococcota; order Polyangiales; family Polyangiaceae; genus Polyangium; species Polyangium spumosum. Next base: position 299,296 of record NZ_WJIE01000010.1, on the reverse strand, counting down.
CGACGTGTATCGGTTGCCATCCCGACGAGGCCGAGCAATGGCGCGGCTCGCACCACCAGCAATCGAACACGAACCCCGCCTATCGCAAGGCGTTCGCCCTCGAGCCCACCCCGTTTTGCCGCGGCTGTCACGCCCCGGAGGCGGATCCCAGGGTCGAGCCGCCCGCGGCCGTGAGCGAGCTCGGGGTCGGCTGCGTGACCTGCCACGTGATCGAGGAGGGGGTCGTCCTGGCCGCGGCGCCTCCGGAAGTCCAGGCCGTCCGCGCGCCCCACCCGCTGCGCCGCTCGGCCACGTTCAGCCAGACGGGCGGCTGCGCGTATTGCCATGAATTCCGTTTCCCGCTGGGATCCGGCGACGACGACGGGCAATTCATGCAGACCACCGTGCGCGAGCACCAGCGCTCGCCCGCGTCGGCGAGGCCCTGCGCCGATTGCCACATGCCCCGCGTCGGGGGGCGCCGCTCGCACGCATTCGCCGAGGTCCGTGATCCCGCCTGGTTGCGCCAGAACCTCCAGGTCACCGCCGAACGCGCCGGGGACGACACGCTACGCGTCACCCTCGTCCAGCCCGCGCCGGGGCACGATTATCCGACGGGGGACCTGTTCCGCCGCCTCGAGGTCGGCTGCGAGCTCAAAAATGAGCGCGGCGTCGTCCTCCGCCGCGACGTCCGCCACCTGGCCCGCCATTTCCAGATCGTCCCGGGACGACCCGGCAGGCACCTCGCGCGCGACGATCGCGTGGGCCGTGATCCCAGGGTCGTCGAGCTCGACATCACGCCCCCCTCACCGCCCCCCGAGCGCGGGACCGTGTCCTATTGGGTGCGTTATCAACGTGTCGCCACCGCCTTGCACGGGACGGACCCGGCCGAAGCGGAGATCGAGTCCGAGGTCTTGCTTCATTCGGGGGAATTGCCATGGGGAGCGAATTGACGGCCGGTTCGTTCGCCCTCGTTTCGATCACGACCTCCGAAAGCCGAAGCGGGCCCGCAGCGTGGCCTCGACCTGCCTCGCCGCGCGCGTCGTGCAGACCAGGTCGACGATGCAGGACACCGGGACGTGCCGCACGAGCACGACGCCATTCTGCGCCTCCCACACGCCCTGCCCCGCCTCCCGCAATCGCGCGGTCGAGACCTCGAGCACGACCGGGGTCGCCGAGCGCTTGCCGACCTTGCTCTCGAGGCTCGGCGCCAGGTGCACGTGGGTGCGCTTCTGCGGCCAGAGGCCTTCCTGCGCGATCGGGACCGTCGCCTCGACGGTGGTCCCGTGCCAGAGGCTCCCGCCGGCCGCGAACGGCCGCCACGACGCCTCCAGCGCCTCGGCCGTGATGGGCATGTCTTCGGTCGAGTGGCCCTGGCAGGCCCGCACGCGCTCGCCGACGAGCTCGAGGCGGCTCTTGTTGTTGGTCGCGACCACCTCCTCGAGCGTGGCGCGGCTCATGCGGAGGTAACGCAGCACCTCGGGCACGGGCACCCAGCCGGCCGCATCCATCGATACGCCGGCCTCACGCGCCCCGTGGCGAAGGAGCCAGGAGAGTTTCTTGCTAAGCTCTACGATGTTCATGAGGCCCCGAGGGTAGCGGGACCTGTCATCGGCGGAAGTCGTCTTTTCAGATGAGCTATCCTCTCCGGTGATAGTCATGCTGGAGACCTCCTGGCTCTACGCCTTCGCCGCCTTCGCCGAGCACAAGAACTTCACCCACGCCGCCCGCGCCCTCGGCCTCTCGCAACCCGCGTTGCACGCGCAGGTCCAGAGGCTCGCGGAGGTCGTCGGCGCGCCGCTCTACCGCCGCGTCGGCCGCGCCCTCGTGCTCACCGACGGCGGCGAGCGCGTCGCCGCGTACGCCCGGAGGACGCTCGCGCAGCAGGTCGAGTTCGTCGAGGGCTTGCGCGCGGGTCGCCCGCGCACGCGCGTGGTGCTCGCGGCGGGCGAAGGCGCGTACCTCTACCTCATCGGCGAGGCCGTGCAGCGCTCGGTGCGCGACGCGCGCACGCCGCTTTCGCTGCTCGTGCGGGACGCGGCAGGCACGCTCGCGGCCGTGCGCACGGGCGAGGCGCACCTCGGCGTGCTCCCGCTGGAGACGCGGCCGCCGCGGCTCGTGGTGGAGACGCTCGCGAGCGTCGGGCAGATGCTCGTGTTGCCGGAGGCGCACCCGCTCGCCGGAAAGCCGCGCGTGGAGCTCTCCGATCTCGAAGGCGCCTCGCTCGTCGTGCCGCCCGAGGGCCAGCCGCAACGCGTGGTGCTGGAGGAGGCGCTGCGGGCGGCGCGCGTGGGCTGGGAGGTGGCCGTCGAGGTGCGCGGCTGGCCGCTCACCCTGCAGCTCGCGCGGCTCGGGGCCGGGCTCGCCGTCGTCAACGACTTCTGCCGCCTGCCGCCCGGCCTCGTGGGCCGCCCGATCGCCGGCTTGCCGAGCCAAACCTACGCGGCCGTCCGCCTCGCCGACGCGCCCCTCGAAGGCGCCGCCGAGCGCGTCTGGAAGCGCCTGCTCGCCGCGGCGCGACGTTGATCCCCGGGCCTTTGCCGAGGGATACTCCGCGCGCCCCATGCGCCGCGACGAGACGCTCTCCCACGCCGCCCTGCTCCTGACGATGGTCGCGGCGCTGCCGAGCTGCGCGAAGCCGGCGGAGACCGTGTTTTTCGTGGCCGTGGGCGCGCGCGACGACGTACCGAAGGCCCGCGGCGCTTGTCGGGTCGCGGAGGCCCGGCCGCGTTCGAAGATCCAGTTCGATCCCTCGGGCGTGACCTACGAGGCCCTCGACCCGGGCCAGGTGCGTATCCCTTGCGAGCACGGCGTCGTGGTGCTCGACGTGCGCCGCCCGAGCCGGGTCCACGTCGACGCGACCCGCGCCGTCAAGCGCGGCGACGCGCTCGTGATGCGCCTCGAAGCCTTCGACGAGACCGGGCAACGCCTCTCGATCGGCCGCGCGCCCGTCGCGTGGTCGTTCACCGGCGCCCTCGCGCCGCGCAGGCCCGAGCCGTGCGCCGGCGACGAGGCCAAGTGCCCGCCGGAGAACGCCGGCTTCGCGGGGGCCTTCGACGAGGGCGAGGGGCAGGTGCTCGCGAGGTTCGGCGGCCTCTCGTCACGGATCGTGGTGCACGTGCTGCGCTGAGATCACGCCTCCGGCGGCGTCATCCACTGGACGAACTGCACGACGAGGCCGTTCGGGTCCGTGACCTGGAAAAACCGCTCGCCCCACGGCTCGGTCTGGAGCGGCGTCGTGATGGGCACCCCCTCGGCGCGCAGCCGCGCCTCCTCGGCGTCCACGTCGCCCACGACGAACGCTACGATCAAGCCGCCGGCGTGCGTGTGCTTCAACGACTCCGGCTGCAGCGACGCGAGCCCTTGCCGCAGGAAGATGACGTGGAATCCGACGTCGCCGCGCGCCATCGAGACGAAGCCGTCCGCGGCCATCTTCGCGGCGAACCCGAGGTGCCGGGCGAAGAAGTCGCGCGACGCCTCCACATCCTTGACGTTGAGCGAAATCGCCGACGCGGTGGTTGCTTGCATGCGGGTGTTCCTCGATCCTGGGGCGAGCCCCTCGTGAAGGTGAACCAAAACTTCGTACGACGTACAGTGTACGGAGTACGTTGTTTCCGTCAAGGGGATGGAGACCGATTTCATGGCGCCGAACAAACCCGCGACCCCGGATCCTGCGCGAACGCTCGCGCTCCTGTGGCGGCACCACCTCTCGCCGCTGAAGACGCGGGGCCCGCGGCAGTCGCTCACCGTGGATCGGGTGGTCGAGGCGGCCCTCACGATCGCCGATGAACGAGGGCTCGACGCGGTCACCGTGCGCTCGGTGGCGCAGGCCGTGGGCGCGTCCCCCATGTCCATCTACACCTACGTGCCGGGAGGAAAGACCGAGCTGATCGAGCTGATGATCGATCAGGTGTACCTCCGCGCCGAGAGGCCCGCGCTCGATCCGCTCGGCTTTCGCGAGCGGATCCTCTCCATCGCGGACCAGAACCGCGCCCTCCACGCCGCGCATCCGTGGCTGGTCCACGCGAGCACGAGCCGCCCTCCCCTCGGACCCGGCGTGATCACGAAGTACGAGTACGAGCTGTCGGCGTTCGACGGCCTTGGTTTGTCCGACGTGGAGATTGACGCCGCGTTGACGTTCGTCCTCGGCTTCGTGCAGGCGAACGCCCGGAGCGCCGAGGGGGCCGCCGCGCTCCCCGAGGCCACGGGTATGACGGACGAGGCGTGGTGGGAGGCCCAGGCCGACCTCCTGCGCCGCGTGGTCGACCCGGAGAAATTCCCCCGGGCCACGCGAATCGGCGAAGCGGCGGGGGCGGCCCAGGGCGGGGCCTATCAGGCCGACGCGGCGTATCGATTCGGGATGGATCGCGTGCTCGATGGGCTCGCTCGGCTGGTCGAGCGAAATCGGAAGGCTTGAACCGCGGTCAGGCCACGCTCGATCGCCGGTGGCCACGCGATACAACGCCCATTCTACCAATGTTGGTTTTCACGAGCAGGGCGTCAAGCCCATGACTCCTCGGATCGAAGAGAGGGGCGAACGCAGCGGATAAAATCGCAATCGGTCTGGCGTCACCGGGAGTCGTGTGCACATTGTGGTGGTTCGACCGCAATCGTGGACATCATGCCCCCAACGAAAAATGAGACGCCCACGCACCCGCCGATGGAGGGGCCTCGACGTGACGGGCCCGGGGGCACCCGCCTCGGCCCAGGTTCCCTCGTCGCCGGTCGTTTCCTCCTCGAGCGGACCGCCGGACGCGGCGGAATGGGCGAGGTGTTCCGCGCCCGCGACGTGCAGATCGGCCGAGATGTCGCCCTCAAGCTTCTGCACGAGGACACGATCAGCCGCGAGCTCTCCGAGCGGTTCGATCGGGAGGCGAGGCTCCTGTCGCAGCTCGGGCATCCGGGGATCGTGTCGTACCTCGCGCACGGCGCGGCCGAGGACGGCCGTCCGTACCTCGCCCTCGAATGGCTCGCCGGGCAGGACCTCGGCCAGCGCCTCGCGGAGGGTCCGCTCGATCCAAGCGATTGCGTCACGCTACTCCGGAAGGTCGCGGACGCGCTCGCGGCCGCGCACGCGCGCGGGATCCTCCACCGCGACATCAAGCCGAGCAACCTCTTCCTGCGGGACGGGCGCGTCGAGGGCGTCACGCTCCTCGATTTCGGGATCGCGCGGAGCTCGCTCTCCACGACGGCCCTCACGCGCCCCGGCGCCCTCCTCGGGACACCCGGCTACATGGCCCCCGAGCAGGCGCGCGGCGAGGACGAGATCGGCCCGAGCGCCGACGTGTTCGCGCTCGGCTGCGTCGCATTCCAGTGTTTGACGGGACAACCACCCTTTTTCGCGTCGAGCGCGCTCGTGATCCTCGCGAAGGTCCTCTTCGAGGAGGCGCCCAGCGTCGCGGCCCTTCGCCCCGGCACGCCCCCGGGCCTCGCCGCGCTCGTCGCGCGTATGCTGGAGAAGGATCCGTCGCGGCGCCCCGCCGACGCCGCGGCGCTCCGGGACGAGCTCGCGCGCCTCGCGGACGACACCTCCGAGGCTTCGGAGGGCGCGCCTCTCTCGGCTTCCATGGCGCTCAGCGGAGACGCCCTGCAATTGCTCTCCGTCGTCGTGGCACTCTCGGGCGCCGAGCCGAGCTCGGGCGAGGAGGACACGCTCTCGGCGCGCGCCGCGTGGCTCTCGCACCGCGAAGCTTTGCGCGCCCGGCTCCTGCGCCTCGGCGGGCGCGTCGAATGGCTGGCCAGCGGCGCCCTCGTCGTCGTGGTGACGCCCGCCCAGAGCGCCGTGGATCAAGCGACACAGGCCGCGTTATGCGCGCTCGCCGTGCAGGAGTCGTGGCCCGAGGCCCACGTCGCCTTGACCACGGGCCGCGGCGTGCTGAAAGAAAAGACCCTCGTCGGCGAGGCGATCGAGCGCGCCTTCTTGATCGTCGCCCCGCGCGTCGGCGCGATCGCCCCGGAGGACCCCGAGCCGGAGCCGCGCCCGGCGACGGAGGCGGGCGTTTTTCTGGACGACCTCTCCGCCAAGCTGCTCGAGCCTCGATTCGGCATCACGAGGACGGCGGACGGGCCGATCCTGCGCGGACAGCGCCCGAGCGGGGCGGACGAATCGCGCCTCTTGCTCGGGCGGCCGACGCCGTGCGTGGGGCGCGAGCGGGAGCTCGCCGTGCTCTTCGCCGCGATCGACGGCGCCTTCGAGCACGCGGAGCCGGCGGGCGCGCTCGTCGTCGCGCCGCCCGGCGCGGGCAAATCCAGGCTGCGGCACGAATTTCTGCGCCGGCTGCGCGCGCGACGAGGCCCGATCGAGGTGCTCCTCGGCAGCGGCGCGCCGCTCAGCGCGGGGTCGCCGTATGCGTTGATCTGCGAGGCATTGCGTCGACTCTGCGAGGTGGACCCGGGGGATCCGCCGGCTCGACGCGAGGAGAAGATCCGCGCGCGCGTGGCGCGCCACGTGGCGCCCGAGGATCAGCGGCGGGTGGGCGAGTTCTTGGCCACGATGTGCGGCGTCGTGACGGAGGCGCCGAGCGCCCTGCTCCGCGCGGCCTTTCGTGATCCCAAGATCATGCACGAGCAGATCCAGCGGGCCTTTCTGGATCTGCTCGCCGCCGAGTGCGCGGAAAAACCCGTCCTCCTCGTGCTCGAGGATCTCCACTGGGGAGATCCCGCGACGGTCAAGCTCGTCGACGCGGCCCTCGTGGAGCGGCGGGAGCTGCCTTTTTTCGTGCTGGCGCTCGCCCGACCCGAGGTCACCGAGGTGTTCCCCAAGCTCTGGAGCGGGCGCATCGTCCACCTCATCCGGCTCGCGGGGCTCCGCCCGAGGGCCGCCGAGGAGCTCGTCACGGCCGTGCTCGGCCCCGACGTGCCCGCGGCCTCCGTGACGCGTATCGTCGAGCAGTCCGCGGGAAACGTGTTGTTCCTGGAGGAGCTCATCCGCGCCGCCTCCGAGGGCAAAGCCGAGGGACAACCCGAGACCGTGCTGGCCATGCTCCAGGCGAGGCTGTCGTGCCTCGATCTGTCCTCGCGCCGCGTGCTCTCGGCGGCGAGTATTTTTGGACAAACCTTCTGGCGCGGCGGGCTCGTCGCGCTCCTCGGTCGGCAGCACGACACGATCACCACGGACGAGCGGCTCTTCGAGCTGGTCCAGGCCGAGATCCTCGAGCGCCGCGCGCGGAGCCGTTTCCCCGGCGAGACCGAATACGGCTTCCGCCACGTGCTCTTGCGCGACGCCGCCCATGGACTCTTGACCGACGCGGATCGGGGGCTCGGGCACCGGCTCGCGTGCTCGTATCTCGAGCAGGTGGGCGAGATGGATCCGATGGTCCTCGCCGAGCACGCCCGCGCAGGCGGCGACCTCGATCGGGCCGCCGTCCATTATCTCAGCGCCGCGAGGCAATCGTACCAGCAGGACGATTTCGACAGCATGCGAATCCGCGCCGAGCGAGGCCTCGCGTGTGACCCGCGCGGTGAGCTACGCGGGAAGCTCCTCGCCCTCGAGTTCGAGGCTTGCATGTGGCGCCTGGACTGGCACAGGGGCGTCCAGATCGGCAAGGAGGCGCTCGCCCTCCTGCCCGAGGGGAGCGTCGCCTGGAGCGACGCGGTATCGTCCTTCCTGATCATCGCGGTGAACATGTCGATGAGGGACGAGGTCGACGCGCTCGTCCGTATCCTCGAGGATCTCGAGCCTGCGCCCGACGCGGTGGCCCCGTGCCTCCTGTTGCTCGGCTCGGCCAACATCGCGCTCGGGATGACGGGGAGCGGCGCGCCCGCGGCGCGGCTCCTTTCCCGGCTGGAGGCGCTCGCGCCGCGCCTCCCGGAGGGGGAGCTGCTCGCCCGCGGGCACATGTGCCTGGCGCGGGCATGTTTTGCCTATTTCATCACGGGGGATCTCGGGGCGGTCCTCGAGCTCTGCCGCGAGGGCATGGTCGTGTATGCAGCGGCGTGCTCCTCGCGCTGGGGGGGCATGTCGTTGTGCCTGCTCGTCGCGGCGCTCGCGGCGCTCGGGGACGAAGACACGGCAGCACGAAGGTTGCGCGAAGGCCTGGAGACCGCCCTCCGCCGGAATGATGAGTTCCTCCTGTCCACGACCCGTTTTTATCGAATGCTCGTGCTCGCCGAGCGGTGCGCGCCGGAGGACTGGGCGGAGATCGAGGACCTCGCGAGGTTTCTCATCGATCAGCGCGCGATGGAGGACACCATCGGCGTCGCGTACGGCGCGCTCGCGCGGGTCTTCCTCGCCGCGGGGCGGTTCGTCGAGGCCCGGGAGGCCGCCGAGCAGGCGATCGAGATCCTGCAATACGTCCGCGGCTGGCGTCCGGCCATCGAGCGGACGTTGATCCTGGCCCTGCTCGGGGAAGGTCGTCCGGACGAAGCGCGGCAGGTCGCGGAGGAGGTCGTTCGCTGGATGGAGACGCAAGGCGGCTGCGCGGGTTACGCGGAGATGCCGCTGCGGCTCGCCATCATCGAGGCGCGCGTGGCGACCGGGGACATGCCCGCCGCCCGAGAGGCCCTCGCCGAGGCCCATCGCAGGCTCGAATGGCGGCTTGAGAGGATCGAGGACCCCACATTGCGGGCGCTTCACCACGATCTCCCGGAGCACGTACGCCTCCGGGACCTCGCGCGTGCGCCCGACGCCGAGGGGCCCTGAGCGCGGCCCCCTCCTTCATTTGCAGGCCGGGCACTCGCAGAGCACGTTGCTCTCCGAGGCCTGGATGCAGGTGAAGCCGTCCCCGCAGGCCGGCTCCGCGCAGGCGCACGAGAGCGAATCGGGGAAACAAGGATTGGAGACGCATTCGTACTGGGTCCCGAAGGCCTGCTTCTCGACGCAGACGAACCCCGGGAGGCATTGCAGCATGCCGCCGCACGTCGACGCGCCGTCGCAGAGGTCCGGCGTATCGCTGTGCCAGAGATTGTCGTCCCCGCACGTCATGGTGAACATCTCCGCGCCGTCCGGCACACAGGTATACGTGCACGGCGAGGTTTGCCCACACGGGCCGCCGGCGCAGGGCGCGCCGTCGAGCGGCGGAGACCCGGGGCACGGCGCGGGCGGCGCGCAACCGACGAGCAGCTCGATCCACTTCCCCGCCTCGCAGTTGAACGTCTGCGGACAACATTCGCCGTAAGAGCACGGCTTTTCCGCCGGCACGTCACACGGCGCGCCGTCAGCGGGCGGCTCCGCGGGGCAACTGCCGGTCTGGCCGCCGCCCTGCCCGCCCTGCCCGCCGCCGCCGCCCGACGGGGTCGGCTCCACGTCGACCTTTCCGCTGCAGGCCACGAGGACGGGGAGGATCAGATAAAAAGCTCGATGGATCGGGAAAAGCATGCGCTGATTGTACACGAGGTCTCGGGCCTCGCGCTCCTTTCCGGCTCCGGCGACGGCGGGGCGGGCACCGCCGTTGCAACCTCGGGGCGCATGCCAGCGACCGTGGCCCTCGTGCTCGCCTGCCTCGTCACAGCGCGCCCTGCCCTCGTGATCGCGTGCCCCGACTGCCCGCTCGCGCGGCGGACGCGCGCGTTCATCCGGGAGGATCCGGACACGTTGGCCCACCTCGCTCTCCTGCTCCTCCCCTTCCTGGTCGTCTGGCTCGTGGCGTTCCTTTTTCACGGGCGCGGGCGAAACGCGGGAATCGGAAAGGACGGGTGAACCACATGGAACGAGTTCAAAAAGACGGGGGCCTCGTCGCGGCGGGGGTCCTCCTCGGCGTCGGGCTCGGCGGGTTCGTGGACGGCATCGTCTTCCACCAGATCCTGCAATGGCACAACATGCTCTCGTCGATCCTGCCGCCGACGAACCTCCGGGACATGAAGGTGAACATGGTCTTCGACGGCGTCTTCCACGCCGTCACCTGGGTGACGACCGCGATCGGCCTCGGCCTTCTCTGGCGTGGCTTCAAGGAGGACACCGCGCCCCGATCGACGCCGACCTTCGTGGGCGCGCTGTCGCTCGGCTGGGGGCTCTTCAATTTCGTGGAGGGCCTCATCGACCATCAGCTCTTCGGCATCCACCACGTCAAGCCGGGCCCGAACGAGCTCGCCTGGGACATCGGCTTTCTGGTCTCGGGCCTCGTGCTCGGCGGCCTCGGATGGCTGCTGATTCGAATGGGGCGGCGCGCGCTCAGTACGTCGAGAACCCGGAGCAGCTCGACGTGATCTGCATCGATTGTGATCCGCTCGCCACGAAGCTCGAGATACCCTGATCCCGATCGTCCACGATCCATACCGTCTTCGGCGCTCCGCCCGAGTACGACGACGTCGTGTTCGAGCCGAGCGACGTCCGCGTCCCGCTGCCGAACTTCGGGTTGTCCCCGAAGAACAATTTCACCGTCCGCGAGCAGCTATTGTGCAGCCGGAGCGAGTACGTACCGCCGCCGCCTCCCGAGCTCGGCGCCCCCGCCCGCGCGGCGCGCTCCTCCTCTGCGCGCCTCCGGCTCGCGTCGAAGTCCGCGCGCATCTGCGCCGAGTGCGCCTCCTGCTCGGCCCGGTGCGCCGCGTTTTGCTGGACGATCTCGTCCGTCCTCTGGTTGTAGAAATCGATGTCCGCCTTGCCGGCCCACGCGAGCCCCTGCTCCGCCGCGCCGCCGTGCGAGTGCCGGAGGCAGCTATCGAGCAGCGTGTAACGATCCTCGTCGTCCCGCGCCGCCGGCCGCGCCTTCTTGCAATGGCCGACGACCTCGCTCGATCGCCCGGCGTCGTCGAGCTCCTTGATGAGCGGCACGCACGCGAGCACCGTCGGCCGCGCCGCCATCGAGGCTTCGAGCGTCTCGATCGCCTCCTTGTTGCGCTTCGCGTGGACGAACAGGATCCCCTTCGACGAGAGCGCCTCGGCCTTCTGGTCGGGGTGCTTCCGGGTCGCCTCTTCGAGCGCCGCGTCCACCTCGGCGATCGCCGCCTCGCCGTCGACCTTCTTTCGCTCGACGAGCCCGAGGAGGAAACAGGCCCCCACGCGCTGGGCGAGCACCCGCGCCGCGTTCATGTCGCCCGGGCTCGCCTTCACGGCCGCGCGTGACTCCTCGAGCTGCGCGAGGATCTGCGCGTCGTTTTGCGCCTGCGCTTCGGCCATCGCCTGCGCTTGTTGCGCCTGGATCGCCTCGGGATCGAGCCCGGTCATGCCTGCGTAGGGGTTGAAGAAGCAGCCCGCGGCGGTGAAGGAGGCCAGCGTCGCGGCGACGGTGAGCAGAGAAGAGCGGTTCATCACGGGAAAAACCTTGTACCAGAGCCGCGCCCGGCGGGAAGCCCCACCACGCGCCCCGCGCGCCGGGCGTCAGCGCTTCTTCTTGCCGATCCCGTACGCGATGCCCTGCTCGAGGCTGCCGAGCGTCACGAGCCCGCGGAGATCCGCGCCGAGCTCGACGAGGGTCCGCGCGACGTCGCGGCCCACGCCGGTCAACACGAGCTCGGCCCCGAGCAGGCCGACGGCGCGCGCGGCGCGGGTGATGGCGTCGGCGGCGTCGTTGTCCACGTGCGGGACGCCGGTCACGTCGAGCAGCACCACCGAGGCGCCGCGCTGCGCGACGCCGTCGAGCAACACCTCGAGCAGCCGCTCGGCGCGCTCGGCGTTCACGCTGCCGATCAGCGGGACCGCGACGACGTGCCGGGCGATCGGCACGAGCGGCGTGGAGAGCGCGCGTAGCGCCTCGCGTTGGGCCGCGATGACCTGCTCTGCGAGCGCCCGCCGCTCCTCCTCGGCGGCGAGCGTGGCCGTCACGTCGGTGAGGATGAACGCCTCGTGGGACGGCCCGCCGTCCTCGTGCAAGGTGAACTCCGTCAGGTGCCCGTGGAAGATCGAGCCGTCGGCCCGCCGGAACGCCCCGAGCGCGCCGCACTCCCCTGGGCCTCGCTCGCGCTGCACGGCCGCGCGGCCCTCGGCCACGAATGCGGCGACGTCGACGCCGGCATAACCATCGGCCGCGCCGAAGAGCGCGCGCCAGGCGTCGTTCGAATACACCGGCTCCTTCCCCACCTGCGTCACCGCGATGGCGGTCGGCGCATTGTCGGCGAGCGCGCGGAAGAGCCGGACGGAGCGCAGCGATTCTTCCAGCTCGTCGGTTCGCCGCTTCAATGCCTCCCGGTTGCGGTGCTGCTCCGTCGTCTGGCGTACCAGCATCACGAGCTGCTCACCCTCCAGCGGGACGACACGCGCCTCGTACCATTCCACGGATGGGCCCATCGGGAGTGAATACTCGGTCTCCCGCACTTTCCCGCTCTCCAGCGCCTCCTGGAAAACGCGCTCCAGGTGGGCGCTCACCTCCGGCGGTAACAGGTCCGTCATCCGCTTGCCGAGGAACGTCTCGGGGGGGACGTACAGGGAGCTGTCCGACCGGGCCCGGTAATCGACGATCGTCGTGTCCTTCTCCATCCGGAAGAAGAGGTCCGGCAGGACGCGGAAAATCGCGTTGACGGTCGTGGCCTCCTTCCTCTGCGCGTCGAGCGAAAGCTTCGCCGCGTCGCGCTCCCGCTCGAGGCGCGCCACACGCTGCCGGAGCGCCTCGTTCTCGTCCCGGAGCTCACCGATGATGGGGTCGACGTTCATCCGCAGGGTCCCTGGAGGTACGTTCGGGGGACTCTACCATGGTTCCCGCGACGTCAGGGGATGTCCGTAGGGGGATTCCTGAGGGCCGATCACGCGCGTTCTCATTCGAGGACCCGAGGGGCCGAGATGTGCGAGGATGCGCGCCCTCTGGAGCCCGGACATGATGGACATCGAGCAAAAGCTGACCCTGGAAATCGGCCCTCACCACGCGCGCTTCTTTCCTCCGGACCTCGTCCGCGTCCGGTGGGTGGGCACGGCGAGCGCCGAGGTGATCGACGCGCTCTTCCAGTGGTCGGACGAGCTCGTCGGCGACGCGCGGTATTTCGTCATCGCCGACGTGACGAACCTCGACGCCGTGGGCCCGGCCACGCGCAAGGCGGCGGCGGCGGATACGAGGTCGATCCATATCGCGGGTATCGCGTTCGTCGGCGCGAGCGCCTACATGCGCGCGCTCATGGTGCTCTTCACGAAGGCGCTCGGGCTCTTTTATGGCGAGGACAAGTTCCGGGCGGCCTTCTTCGACGAGGAGGCCGAGGCCCTCGCGTGGGTGAATGCCACGCGGGCCGAGCTCGGCCCCGCGTCGCAGGCGAGGCCCCGGGCGCGCGTCACTTCGGGATGATGATCGGATCGCAGTTCGTGAAGCTCAGAGTCGACTGGATCTTGAAGTTCGACCCCGTGCTGTGGCGCTCGGCGTGGAAGAAGTCGAGCGCGTACTCGTTGCCGGGGACGATCCCGAGCTCTGCGGCCTTCGCGTCCAGGTTCAGCGTGTCGCTCTGCGGCGGGTGCAGGCCGCCGAGATCGATGGCGAGGCGGTTGTTCACGAAGACCCAGAGGTCGTCGTCGCCGCTGAACGCGAACGTCTCGCCGCCCTGGTACTTGAAGGTCATGTGCAGCTCGTACGTGAACCCGTAGTTGTGGTCGAAGCCCTCGTTGCCGAAGAGCTGGTCGTCGATCGGGAAAAACGCGTTGCTCTCGAAGGTCGCGATGCCCGTCGCCGGGTCCTCGGTCAGCGTGACCTGGAAGGGCATCGACATGTTCACGCCCTCCACGTCGCGGTACCACTGGTCGAACTCGGCCGCGCCCGTCGAGTGCGGCGTGGGCCCCTCCGGGGCGTAGACGGGCTTCTTGTCGGGCCCGAGGTCGAACTTCACGAGGCCCTTGTACCCGTCGCCGCCGAAATGCTCGAAATCGGGGTGACCGTTCGGGTAGCCCCTGAAATCGCGCACGATACCCACGAGCTCCGGCGTGCAGTTGCCGCCCGCGCCTCCGCCGCCGCCCGAGCCGCCCGAGCCGACGAAGATGATGCCACCCTCGCCGCCCTGGCCCATCCCGCCCTGGCCCATCCCGCCCTGGCCCATCCCGCCCTGCCCTCCGGAGGACGAGCTCCCGTTCCCCGCGCTGCCGCTGGGATCTCCGCCGCCTCCGCTGCAGCCGATCGTGGCGCCGGTCAAAAGGAGCGATGTGGTCAGGGTGAGTGTCAGGGCCGTGGATCGTAAGAGCATCTTTCCTCCTCGATGAAGCAGATGTGTCCGCGCTGGCGGACGAACGCGAGCGTACAGCCGGAAATTCATTCTTGCGAGGGAGAAGCAGGCTGCTAACCTGCTCGCCCCTCCGGAGGACCACGCCCTTGCGCCTGTTTTCCTGAATCCAGCCGTCCGTGAACGTGCCGTGACGCCCGGCGCCCTGCCCGACGAAATGCGGAAACCGCATCGGGAGCGCCGGCCCAGATTCAGGAGAACATATGATATCGCTTCATGCGCTGCGCGTGGCGTTTTCCCATGGGAGCGCCGTGTCGCTCCTCGAGGACGTCGAGCTGCACCTCGGCCCGGGTTGGACCGGGATCGTCGGCGAAAACGGCGCGGGGAAGACCACGCTGCTCGGCCTCTTCGCGGGCACGCTGAAGCCCGAGCGCGGCCACGTGCGGCGTGATCCGCCGGGCGCGCGCGTGGTCCTCTGCCCGCAGACCGTCGACGCGCTCTCCGACGTGATCCTTCGTTTCGCCGAGGATCCCGACGGCGAGGCCGCCGCCCTGCGCGCGCGGCTCGAGCTCTCGGCCGAGGACCTCGAGCGCTGGCCGACGCTCTCGCCCGGCGAACGCAAGCGCTGGCAGATCGGCGCGGCGCTCGCCGAGGCGCCGGAGATCCTCCTGCTCGACGAGCCGGCGAACCACCTCGATGCCGAGGCCAAGAAGCTCTTGCTCGGGGCCCTGCGCCGCTTCGACGGCGTCGGTGTCCTGGTCTCGCACGATCGGCATCTGCTCGACGCGCTCACCACGACCACGCTGCGGATTCATCAGCGCCGCGTGCACGTCTACCGCGGCCGATATGCCGACGCGCGCGCCGCCTGGGAGGCGGAGGCGGCCCACGCGCGGGGCGAGCGCGAGGCGGCGAAAGGCGAGGAGCGGCGCGCCGCGCGTAAGCTCGCCGAGGCGCGGCGAGAGCACGCCTCCATCGACGCGGCGCGGAGCATGCGCACGCAGATGAAGGACAAGAACGATCACGACGCCCGGGGCATGCTCCGGAAGTTCGCGATCGGCTCCGCGGAGAAACGCGCCGGGCGCACGGTCGGCGTGGCGCGGGGCGAGCACGAGCGGGCGGTCGCCGAGCTCCAGCGGCACCACGTCGAGAAGGAGCTCGGCGGCGACATCTACGTCGGCTGGGAGCGCCCGACGCAGGCCTGGCCCTTCCTCCTCGATCTGCCCGTCCTTCGCGCGGGCGAGGCCGAGCTGCTCCGCGACGTGCGCCTCTCCGTCCCGCGGGACGGCCGCATCCGGATCGAGGGCCGGAATGGCGCGGGCAAGAGCACGCTCCTCCGCGCGCTCTCGTCCCGAGCCCAGGTTCCGCGCGAAAAGGTCCTCTACCTGCCGCAGGATCTCCCGGCCGACGCGCGTCGGGCGCTGCTCGAGGAGGTCCGCGCCCTCGGCCCCGAGGCGCGCGGGCGCGCCCTCTCGCTCGTGGCCACGCTGGGCACGGATCCGGAGCGGCTGCTCGCCTCCGCCGAGCCTTCTCCGGGCGAGGCGCGCAAGCTCGCCATCGCGCTCGGCCTCGGCCGGAGGGCCTCGGCGCTCCTGCTCGACGAGCCCGAGAACCACCTCGACCTGCCCTCGCTGGAGCGGCTGGAGCGCGCCCTGGAAGGGTATCCGGGGGCGATCGTGATGGTCAGCCACGACGCCTCGTTCGCTCGGCGCGCGACGAATACGGTGTGGCGCATCGAGGGAGGCCGGGTCCTCCTCACCGACCGAGCCCGCGAGACCGCCGGATAACCTCCTTCACGCTCCGCACCGTCGAAAACGCCGACAGATCCCCTGCCATCTCGACGAGGGCCTGCGCCACGGCGCCGCGGACCCCGCTCAGCCACGCCTCGGCCCCGAGCAGGCGCACGGCCGCGCAGACCTGCACGAGCAGCGCCGCCGTCTCCGCGTCCACCTCCCGGAGCCCCGTCAGATCGAGCACCACGTGCCGCACCCGCCGCGCCTGCACCTCGGCGAGCAGCGCGTCCGTCAGGCTCGCCGTGCGCCACGCGTCGAGCGCCCCGATGATCGGCAACGCCAGGACCCCTTCGTCCACGTCGATCATCGGCGTGGACAGCTCCTCGATCTGGGCCCGCTGGCGCTCGGCGAGCGCGATCTGCGCTTCGAGCTCGGTCGTGCTCGCTTTGTGGAGGCTCTCCAGCTCGGCCATGCGGGCCTCGTACCGGCCGTGGGCCGTGCGCTCCTCGGCGAGCTCCTGCTCTCGCTGCCGGAGCCGGCTCTCGGCTCTCCGCAGCGCCCGGCCGGCCTCGCGGAGCCGCTGCGACAGCGAGAGGACGACCGGATCGGCCCCCGCGAGCTTCGGGCAGCCGTCACACGACGCGAATTGATCCAGGAACTCCGGGAGCGGCGGCGCCCCTGCGCCTTCCCGCTCGAACACGCACTGGCTGCAGCGCACTCCTATGCCCTCAGGAGCATCATCGTGAACGTCTCGTCGTGGTGCAAGGTCACGCCCTGCACGGGCGAGAGCTCGCCGTACGTGTAGAACCCGATCCTCGGCACGTCCCCGAGCCGCGCGAACGCCGCCTCGACCTCGTCCTTGTACCGCGGCCCGAGCACCACCTTCCGGCCTGCACAATCGAAGAAGAGCGCGAGGCTCGCCCCCGGCAGCGCGCGCGTGGCCTCCTCGACGGCGCCCGCGGCGCTCTGGATGAGGTCCTCCTTCGTCCCGCGCGTGAGCCGCACCCGCGCCCCTTCCTGGATCTCGCCGCTGAGCAAGAGCCCCTGCCGCGCCTCGTCCACGCCCTGCACCGCGCGCACCACCAGGATCTGCTCGTCGGACATCTGATAATCGCCGGGCATCCCGCCCACCACGCCGAGCGGGAACTCGATCCCGGCGGTCTCCAGGTTCGCCGCGCGCTCGCCGAGGAAATCCTTGTAAATGCCGAGCGCGGGTCTCCCATCGAGCTCGAGGAGCAGCGTTCCGTTCTCCACGCGCGTGCACGTCCGCGCGGCGCCGACCGGCTGCCATCCCCCCTTGGCGGCCGAGAAAAACGAAATGTCGCCCTTGAGCGCGACCGCGACCGCGCCGCCGTGGAGGACCTCCCGCCCGCGGAGCTCCCAGGTCCTCTGGAACCTGAGCTCGTCCGCGGCGACGCCGCCGACGATGGGGAAGCGGCGTCCGACCACCTCCTGCAGGCCTTCGAGCAACTGCGCGCCGTTGGTCCCGATGCCGTCGGGCAGCACGATGAGCAGCCCTGGCTCGAAGCTCCGTGCGCGCTCCCCGAGCTCGCGCCCGGCCTCGCGGCTCCGGCCCTGGATATGCTCGACGACGAGCGTGGCGCACGAAACCGAGCCGAGCTGGATCCCCATCACGGTGACCGAGCCGCTGAGCGCCTCCTCCGCGCCGATCTCGGCGCAGCTCGAGCAGCCGGCGAGCTCGACGCCCTCGGGCAAGCGGCTCCAGATCCCGCGGAGCAGGGCCTCTGGCTCGTAACGCGCCGAAGCGAAGACGAGGACGAGATCGGGCTTGCCGCCGAGCTCGTCGAGCAGCTCGGCGATGACCTCTCTCCCGGCCCGCTCCGCGTCCTCGTGCACGATACTCGCGGTCGCTGCTCGCATGGGTCGCTCCTTCCGTTTTCGGGCCCGCGGCAGGGGGGCGAAAGCAAAGGAGCGGACCCGAGAAGAGCCAACCTGCCACGAGCCGCGATCGGCATTCAAGCAGGATTCCACGTGACGGCGCGCGTCACGTGAGGCTGTGATTCGTCCCAGGGGCCGGTGGCACCGCGATCCAGCGGTGGTGACCCGAGGTACGCGGGGTGGGCCTGATTGGGGTGGGGAAAATGAGGAGGGAGAGGCGGGGTGGGATCAGGCCGGCGTCAATGGCGTGGCGGGGACGCTCGGCTGGGGGGTGGGGTTCGTGGGCGCTTTGGGCTTCGACCGCGCGGGGGACTTCTCGCGGAGGAAAAACGCCTCGGCGGCGGCCGGGGTTGCCTTGTAATGGTCACGCAGGCGGCCGTGGGCGCTGGCGAGTTGCTCGCGCACCAGGCGCCGCGCCTCGCGCTCCTCGGCGAACCGCAGGTCGACCTCGGCGTTTGCCAGGTGCACGGTCTCGAGGGCGGCGCGGTGGAGCATCTCCGCGTGATCGAGGCTGGCGAGGGCGTCGTCCATGTCGCCCTTGTCCACGAACGGCGCCATCCGGATGCGCAGGGCGGGCAAGACGTCGAGCTGCGCCTGGCCGTCGGGCTTGATCACCCGGCTCATGCCCTTGGGGAAGATGGTACGTCGGGCCGCGAGGGCGGGATCCTTGCGGTCGAGCTTCCGGGCGGCTGCGTCGACCTCGCGGATCGCATTCTCGACCATCACCTCCGTGCGCATGAGCCCGGCGTACGCGGCGGTGGCCATGTCCTCGGCATCCTCGCGGGCGCGCTGGCTGCTCCGCAACTTCGCGGCCCCGGCGGTCGCCTCGATGTGCAGCGTGTCGTGGAGCGGGCTCACGCCCTTGCACATGGTGGCGTGAAAGTTGATGTGGCGGCGGTGAACGGGGCTTCCATCTGTCTCACGAAGGTGGCGCATGGATCCTCTCTTCCCCTACCCCTCGCAAACGGCGGCGGGGTCTCTCGGGTTCGCGTGTTGGACGATCGAAACGGATCATTTGTGACCAGGCGGAATCCTCCGAGCACGAAAATGTCGGGAGGCCCCCCGGGAACGGAGCAACGCGTGTTCCAGAACGGCGGAGAGAGCCGCGAGGTACGGCCGAGCGGGCGTCCGAGAGATGGGAACGCGCCCGGAAGCGGATCCTGAGACGTTTTACGACGGGGGAACGGTCCGGGGTGCGGCTTCGATCGGCGTTGCTACCAAGGGGAACCGGACAGGACGCGCGGACGGGGGCGCTTCGAGAGAGTGGAGACGATCTTGGAGGTGGATCGGTGAGCGTTCCGGGAAGGGGGAACCGACGCGGACGCGAGGGCGGGAGGCGTTCCGAGAAAGGGGAACCGGAAGGGGAGCGGCTCCGCGAGCGTTGCGAGGCAGTGGAGCGAGGTCTGACGAGAATCTGACGCGGGATGCCGAGGGAGGAACGGGACTGCAAACGCTCGCGTCTGCATGGCCTGGGTCCGGGACCCAGGCGGACATGGGGGCATGGATCGTCAACGGGAGCCTGGAAACGTTCGCCCGCGCTGCCGCGCGATCTCCGCGAGTTGCTTCGCCTTCTTCTCCACCATCCCCTTGGACAGGCCTCGGAAGTCGACCAGCGCGTGCGCGTCGTCCTCGGGCTTCGCGTCCTCGTACGCATTCAGCTCGATTCCGTTGCATTCCCCGACGGTCACGCTCCAGACGCCCGCCGACTTCAGTTGTTTCTGCTCCGTGTGGCGCCGGTACGCCTCCTCCGCAGAGGCACGCGCGTCCCGCGATACGGAGAGCCCTCCCTCGTCCTTTGGCGTGGGGCCGAACGCCTGGCTCGTGACTCGGCCATCACGAAGGAAGGTCGGATGCACCTGCCGATGGAGCAACTCATCCGGATCCGCAAGCCGCCTGTCCGGTTCGAAACTCATCGTGCGGAGCCTCCGAGAGCGATGAATCTTTGTAAAAATCGACGCATGTAGACCGCGGCATCTGGCTCCCCGAGGGACAGCTGCTCCTCCGCCATCCCCTCACCAGCGAGCTCGGCCGCGTGTAGCTCGGCGAGTCCGGCGCGAAGATCGAAGGTGGCGCTCACGTCCCAGCCACCCAGGGACCACTCTGCGCGCGCTCCACCCTCGGGTGTGGGGTAGAGATAGGGCCGTGGCACCGCGACGCCTTCGACCACCTTGTGCAAGAACCGCCGGAGTCGCTCCAGTCCCTCCGGATCGAGCGCCGGCGTGCCTTGCTCGTACCAGTCCGGGGGGAGCGCGCGAAGATCGTCGATCTGATCATCAATGGGCGACGGGCGCTCGGCCGGCGGATCCTCCGCGTCGGCATGCTCGACGCCGACCACGTCCAGGTCCTCGACCCGGAGCACGCGCTCCAGCCGCTCCTCGCGATTGAACAATCCCTCTCCGACCACGCGAACACGTCGCCCGCTGAATGTGAGGAGCTTCTGAACATCGCCTGGTTCGCGGGTGATTTCGATCTCGTGCCCGTCGTCGAGCCGCACGAACAAGAGGCGCCGATCCTTGTGCCCTCCCACGATCTCGCCGATGACGTCGAAGTCGTCCTCGATGCTCGTCTCCTCTTGCAGCATGAGCCGCCTGCGGATCGTGCGGTCGAGGCGTGGCCCGGACGGTTTGCCCGGAGCTCGGAGCTCGATGGATTCATCCGGTCGGAGCGAGCGGCCCATCCGCTGCAAGCGCGGCATCAGCGTGAAGGGGAAGGCTGGCGGGACCGGCTCGCGTCGGCTCGCGCATGCGATCACAAGCTCCACGAGATCCCGAGCCTCGTCGAAATAGTCCGGTGTCTCCGGTAGCACGGGCGGCGTCTGGTCGCGCGGGGGTCGAATGCGGTCGACCTCGGGAATCGTGCTCCCTTCGCCAATGCCGGTAATGGCGATCTGAAACGACTCGAAAAAACCTCGAGGGACTCGTGCGCGCCCCGGCGTACTCGTCAGGAACAGGTGCCGCGCGAGCTCCACGACGAGGTCCCGGTAGGCGACGAGCTCGCCCAGCACCTCCACGGGGAGTGCGTGGCCCTCGAAGCGGGCTCCGCGGAACACGGGCCGCACGAATGGGATGCGTTCGTGGATCATCTCGACCTGCGGGACGTTAGCTCAACTGCCACCCGAATCGCCAGATCAACGGGCCGGCGCCGTGCCCCGCGGGTCGCCTCACACGACACCTGCGCTACACTCCCCCCATGCCCGGCGGCCTGATCCACCACGACGACGGCCCCCCCGTCGCCCGTTGCGCCCGCTGCGGCGCCGTCGCCGCCGGCCCCTGCGCTCGTTGTCACGCCCCCGTCTGCGGCGATTGTTGCGTCCTCACCGAGGGCGGCGCCCGCGTCTGGGCCATCTGCCTCGCCTGCGAAGACCGCGGCGGTCGCTCCCTCCGCAACCGCTGGATCACCTTCCTCGGCTGGATCGCGCTCCCGATCGCCGGGCTCGCCGTCCTCGTCGCCCTCCTCGAGTGGCTCGCCCGCCGGTAGAGGCAGGCGAGACCACACGCGGCGTTTGCCGCTTTTTACTTCGTGTACATGCCGTCCAGCCGGAGGATGTCGCGGCCGTTCGCTCCGTCTTTCATCTGCGCGAGCACGTACACGCCGTGGCCCGGGATCTCGAAGATGTCGACGAGGCGCTTGAGCTTCTCGCCACCCGGCACGTCCGCGAGCTTGTGCGTGGCGACGTGCGCGCCCTTCGCGTCGAAGACGAAGACCTGCTTGCTGTCCAGCGAGTCGACGCAGACGCCGTCGCCGCAGGGGGTGACGTTCTCCGCCCAGCCGAGCAACGTCTTGTCGCCCTTGAGGCCGATCTTGTCGACGAGCGTGCCGTCGTGCTTGAACCGCCACACGGCGTTCTCGTCGTTGCCGCTCCCGCGGAACGCGAACATCAGGAGGTGCTGGTCGGTCGCCGCCAGGCTCGCGATCCGGCCCCCGGGCTTCTCGCCCTTGAAGGGCGCGACCTTGCAGCCGCCCTCGCCGAGCGTCTCCACGACGAGCTTGCCGCCGTCCTCGAGGTAGGCGTTGTTCCCGAGGAACGTCCCCTTCCAGAACGAGGGGTGGAACGACGTGGTCATGCAATCCCCCTTGGGCGCGTCCGTCGTGACCACCACCCCGTCGGCCGTCAGCGCCATGGGGTTGCCCCGGATGACGGCGCCCGCCGCGAGGCCGCAGCCCGTCTCCGTGGGGACGACCTGGCGCGCGGTGGAGTCGTCCGTGAAGATGTAGGCGGCTCCATTGCCGTCGACGTGCGCCTTTCGCATGTGGGCGTTGCCGAGATGCTCGCCGAGGCCGCAGGCCTCGACCTTGAGGGTCTTGCCCGCGAGCTTGGCGCGCGGCTTGCCGAGCTTCTTGGTGGCGTGCGAGGTGTCGCCGGCCTTCGTCTCCGGAGGCGCGGGCGCCGCGGGCGCCGCCTGGGTCTGCGCCGCAGTCGGCGCCGCCGCGCTCGGCTTCGCCGGGGCCGCAGAGGGCGCCGGGGGCGCTTCCTTGGACGAGTTCTGACAACCAGCGCCCACGAGCGTCACGGCCGAGAGCATCAGCAGGCCGTGAACATGTGCGATTCGCATTTCGTACGAGCTCCTTCTTGTTGCGTCGTCGCCCTGCCGTCGCGGGCGCGACCTCACCACGGGAGCGAGATCATGCAACGTCACGACAGGACAACATGGAGCCCGCAGTTACCATGGAAGGCTGGGACGGTAAACACGGCGGTGGGTTACACCTGCGGCGGGCGCGGGGACGATTCCGCGTAACCTTTCGCCAGGCCCGATCGTGCCTCCTCTGAGAGGTGCGATCATGACGACGAACACGGCAGCTCGGGTGGTGGTCATCGGCGGCGGGCTCGCGGGGCTCGCGGCGGCGGCGTATGCGGCGCGGGCCGGCAGGAGGGTGACCGTGCTGGAGAAGGCGACGGAGCTCGGGGGGCGCGCGGCGACCCACGAGAAGAAGGGGTACGCGCTCAACATCGGGCCCCACGCGCTCTACCGCGGCGGCGAGGCCGAACACGTGCTCGCCGAGCTCGGCGTCGAGACCCACGGGGCCGCGCCGACGCTGAACGGGGGCGCGTACGCGCTCGATGGCGACGCGCTCCGGGCCCTGCCGACCGGGCCGGTCTCGCTGCTCACGTCGTCGCTCCTGCCGCTCGCCGGGAAGATCGAGGTCGCGCGGCTGCTCGCCCGCTTCGATTCGCTCGACCTCACGAGCCTCGCGCAGACGAGCTTCGAGGCCTTCCTCGCCGAGAGGGTCCGCACGCCCGAGGCGCGGGACGTGATCCGCGCCCTCATCCGGCTCTCGACGTACACGTCGGACCTCGAGCGGCTCTCCACGGACGCGGCGATCGCGCAGTTCCAGATCGCCACGACCCGCGGCGTCCTCTACATCCACGAGGGCTGGCAGACGATGGTGCGGGGACTCGCGGCGGTCGCGCGGGCCCAAGGGGCGGAGTTCGTCGCGGGCGCGAAGGCCGTGTCCGTCGTGCGGGAGGCGGGGCGCGTGCGGGCGGTGCGGCTCGCGGACGGGGGGGAGATCCCGGCGGACGTGGTGATCATCGCCGCGAGCCCGACCCTCGCGTCCTCGCTCCTGCCGGACGTCCCGGCCCTCGCGGCGTGGGCGTCGGCGGCCATCCCCGTCACGGCGGCTTGCCTCGACGTCGCGCTCTCGCGGCTGCCGGCGCCGCGGAACACGTTCGCGCTGGGGATCGATCGGCCGCTTTATTTCTCGGTGCACTCGGCGTCCGCGCGGCTCGCGCCCGAGGGCGGCGCCGTGGTGCACGTGGCGCGGTACGGCGCGAAGGAGGATCCGCGGGAGGCGGAGCGCGAGCTCGAGGACGTGCTCGAGCGCCTGCAGCCGGGCGCGAGAGAGCTCGTGGTCGAGCGGCGGTTCTTGCCTTCGATCACGGTGGCGCACGATTTCCCGCAGGCGGCGCGTGGAGGCGCGCGGGGCAGGCCCGGGCCCGCGGTGCCGGGCGCGCCCGGGGTCTTCGTGGCGGGCGACTGGGTCGGGCCCGCGGGCATGCTCGCCGACGCGAGCCTCGCGAGCGGGAGGGAGGCGGCGCTCGTGGCCACGCGGCGCGAGGCGAATGTGCTTGGCGACGCGGGGCGGAAGGTCTTGGATGCGAGGGCGTGAACGTGGTCGTGGACGGCGATGAGCTCGCGCGGGAGCACCGGCGTTACCTGTGGGGGCTCTGTTATCGATTGACCGGGTCGGCGGCGGACGCGGAGGATCTCGTGCAGGAGACGCTCCTCCGCGCGCTCGAGCGCCCGCCGGCCCGCGCGGACGAGCCCGTGCGGCCCTGGCTGACGCGGGTGGCGGTGAACCTCGGGATCGACCGGTTGCGCGCGCGGCGACGACGCGTGTACGACGGGCCGTGGTTGCCGTCGCCGGTCGAGACGGCGGAGGACGCGGCGCAGGAGATCGGGATCGAGCCGGTCGAGACCGAGGGTCGGTACGACCTCCTGGAGAGCGTGTCGATGGCGTTTCTGGTGGCGCTGGAGGCGCTGACGCCGCGGCAGCGGGCGATCGTGCTGCTCTGCGACGTGTTCGACTGGTCGGTACGGGAGGCGGCCGAGGCGCTGGGGATGACGGAGACGGCCGTGAAGACGATGCACCACCGGGCGCGGCGGGCGCTCTCGGACTACGAGTCGAGCCGGACGCGGCGCACGCCCGAGCTCGTGGAGAAGACACGCGTGGCGCTCGGGCGGTTCCTCGCGGCGCTCGGGAGCGGGGATGGCGCGGCGCTCGAATCGATGCTGCACGCGGAGGTCCGGCACCTGAGCGACGGCGGCGGCGAGTTCTTCGCGGCGCGCAGGCCCATCGTGGGGCGGGATCGGGTGGGGCGCTTGATGGTGGGGCTCGCGAAGCGGGTGGACGCCGGGGCGCGGGTCTCGTTCCGGATGGTGAACGGGATGCCCGCGGCCGTGCTGGAGCGGCCGCCGATGCGGAAGATCGCGCCGCGATCCATTCTGCAATGCGAGATCGGGGAGGATGGCGCGATCCGCGCGGTTTATTGGGTGCTGGCGACGAAGAAATTGACGGCGGTGCGGGCGGTCGAGGGGTGAGGTTCGGTCAGAATGAACCTCCATCCGCCCGCACCCCCGGCGAGCGCGCCGTGCCCGCGAGGGTCGTGTGCAGGACGAACGTGGCGCTCTCGGCGGCGTCGGGGCTGCGGTTCATGGAGACGCCGTCGGTCCCGGCGAGGGACGAGGGGTAGCTGAACGAGTCCTTCGTCGTGCCCGTCGCGTCCCGCAGGTACACCGCGTCGCCGGCGTTCGCGAGGCCGAGGTTGTTCGTCGAGCTCGCGAGGGCGTTCGGCGTGCCCGCGGGGATGCCCGCGGCCGCGCCGAAGACGACCAGGCTCTTGCCAGGCCCGAGCGTCGTGCCCGGGGCGAACGTGTGACGCACCGAGGCGGAGTCCGAGATCGTCCAGCCCTCGAGGTCCGCCGGGGAGCCGCCGATGTTGACGAGCTCGACGAACTCGCCCGTGGTGCTGCTCCCGGGCTCGTTCGCGCAGATCTCGTTGACGAGGATCTGCGCGGGCGTGGCCGCGGCCCAGGTGTAGCGGCTCAGGATGGGGTAATGGTCGCTCGTGGTGGAGGAGTAACTCGAGATGTAGGCGCCGAGCTTGTAGGCCTCGACGGAGCCCGGGACGAGGGCCGCGGCGAGCTCGTTCGTTGCGAGGTGGTGATCAACCGTCGCGCCGCCGCTCGACGTCGAGGAGATGTTCGCGTCCGTGAGCAGCTTCGTCGGGAACTGGTAGTCGGCCGCGTCGTTCAGGAAGTTCGTGTAGGGCGTGGTATTGCCCGAGATGGACTTGTCGAGGTCGTCGTTGAAATCACCGACGACGATCACCTTCTGCGTCGGGTACGTCGCGTCGAGGTACGATTTCAGCGCGTTCGAGGCCGCGAGCCTCCGCTGGTAGCTCGTGGAATCACTCATCGCCTTCATGTGGAGGACGATGACGACCAGATCCTCGCCCTTGCCGTTCAGCGTGACCGAGAGCTTGACCTCGAGCGGAGGACGGCCGGCGAAATCGTAGTTGTTCGCCGTGAGGATGAGGCGCGCGCTCTTCAGGGAGGCGACCGAGGTTTTGTAGAGGAAACCGAGCTTCTGCTCGGACGAGGTGTAATACGAGGAGCCGCTCGTCACGATCGGGTCGTTCGACAGGAACCCCGCATAACCGGTGAGCTGCGATTTGAGCGTGTTCCACTGCGAGACGCTGACGATCTCCTGGACGCCCCAGAGGTCCATGTCCGCGCCGCGGATGACGTCGTACGCATTCTGCCGCTGGAGCGTGTCGTTCGAGGGGCCGCGGCTCGAATCGCCGAACCACTCGAGGTTCCAGCCCGCCACGTCGAGCGTGGCCGCCGTGCCCCTGGCCGGGACGGTATAGGCGAACGACTCCTCTGCGATCGATTCGTCTTCGTCGCCCGCAGGCGCCATACACGCGGGCGTCGCGGCGAGCGCGAACGTACAAGCGAGAACGACGAGCCTGGACCAACCGTGCGCGTATTCCATGGATTCCATGGTACGCGAGGAGCCGGGAGGAAGGCGAAGTTTCTCTCAGGGACGCGCCATCGGGTACGAGCCGAGCAGCTTCAAAAATCCAGCACGTTTGTCGAGATCGAGGAGCGCGCGCCGCACCGCGGCATCCTCGGCGTGGCCCTCGACGTCCACGAAAAACAGGTAGTCCCAGAGCCCGCGCCGCGAGGGGCGTGATTCGAGCTTGGTCATGCTGACCCCGTGCCGCGAGAATGGACGCAGGAGCGCGACCATCGAGCCGGGGCGGTTCGGCGCGGACATGACGAGCGAGGTTTTGTCGCGGCCCGAGGGCGCGGGGCTCGTGTCGCCGATCACCAGAAAGCGCGTGGTGTTCGTCGGGTCGTCCTCGACCCCCTCGGCGAGCAGCTCGAGCGCGTGGATCGCCGCCGCGCGTTGGCCCGCGAGCGCCGCGGCCCACGGCTCGCGCGCGGCCAGCCGCGCCGCCTCGGCGTTGCTGGAGACCGCGACGCGCTCGGCCAGAGGGAGGGTCTCCTTCAAGAATCGCTGGCATTGCGCGAGGGATTGCGCGTGCCCGTAGACGCGCGTGATCCCCTCGAAGGTCGACGCGCGCCGGAGGAGGTTCTGCCGGATGGGGAGCGCGACCTCGCCGGAGATGCGGCTCGGCGACGCGACGAGGCGATCGAGGGTATGGCCAATCGCGCCTTCGAGGGAGTTCTCGACGGGCACGACGCCGAAGGTGGCCACGCGGGCCTCCACCACGTCGAAGATGTCGTCGATCGAGGTGCAGAAGAGAGGCGAGGCGGCCTCGCCGAAATGGCGCGAGGCCGCCTCTTCGCTGAAGGTGCCCGAGGGGCCGAGGCAGGCGACCGAGATCCCGTCCACGTCGCCGCGCGCCTCGATCAAGCGGCGTGTGGCTCCGCCGGCGCGGCCTGGCCCACGCCGTAGGCCCGGACGAGCCCCTCGTAGGCCAGCCGCGCGCTCTCCACGTACCGCGCGAAACGCGGCAATGACGAGGGATCGAGGGCCTGTGGGCCGTCGCAGAGGGCCTCGTCGGGCCGCGGGTGGAAATCGACGAGCACCATGGAAGCGCCCGCGATGATCCCCTGCCCCACGACGTGGAAGATGTCCGGGATGCCGTCGGGCGCGTTGTCCAGGCGGCCCACGGCGTGCGAGGGATCGATACACACCGGCAGGCGCGTCTGGCGGCGGACGACGGGCACGTGCGAGAAGTCGACGAGGTTCCGATGAGGATCGCCGAGGTGCGTCTTCACGCCGCGCAAGCAGAAGACGATGTTCGGGTTCCCCTCGCTCGCCACGTATTCGCAGGCGTTCAGCGACTCCTCGAGCGAGATGCCCATGCCACGCTTGAAGAGCACCGGGAATCGACGCTGCTGGCCGACCTGCTTCAAGAGCTCGAAGTTCTGGGTGTTGCGCGTGCCGATCTGGAGCATGACGCCGGTCGGATCACCCGCGAGGGCGAGGGCCGCGTTGATCTCGTCGATGTGGCGCGCGTCGGTGACCTCCATGGCGATCACCTTGATGTCGTGCTTGCCCGCGAGCTCGAAGACCCAGGGCAAACAAGCCTTGCCGAGGCCCTGGAAATCGTAGGGGCTCGTGCGCGGCTTGTACGCGCCCATGCGGGTCGTCTGGATGCCGGCCTGCTTCAGCGTGGCCATCATCTGGGCCACGTGCTCGCGGGTGTCGACGGCGCAGAGGCCCGCGAAGACGTGGACGCGTTTCTCGTCGAAGGAGACGCCGTTGTACTCGAACCCGTGCGTCTCGGCGTCCACGTGGTGCCGGCCGATGAGGCGGTATTTCCGGGAGACCCGGATGACCTTGCGCACGCCGGGCAGGCTTTCGAAGGGCTCGGTCGGCACGGCGCGCGTGGAGCCGATGAGGTGCACCTCGGTGATCGAGGTGGACTCGCCCCTGAAGACGAATTTCTGGACGGAGACCCCCGGATATCGGGCCGCGAGGCGGATGACAGCCTCGGCGCGCGACTCGGGCGCGTCGGGCTCGAGCGTGACAATCATTGAAGTTCCCCCTGAAGTCCCTTGGCTGTTCGATGCCGGAGCGGCCCCGGCAGGACCGAAAAAAGATCAGCCCGCTTCCCCGGCAGGTGATTCGTGCTGCAAGCGCCGAGAAAACTGGAGAATGGCGTCGAAGATGTCGTGCACCGAGGCCGGATCGAGCCCGAGCTCGGCCGCCCAGCGCATGCGCGCGGCGAAGAGCTCCGCCTCGCGCTCGGGATCCCGCACGGGGCGGCCGAGCCGCGCCTTCTCGCGCGCCGCGCGCCGCGCGAGCTGGGCCCTGCGGCCGAGGAGGTCGACGAGCTCCCGATCGAGCTCGTCGATGAGCTCCCGCGTCTCGCGCAAGGCCTCGGGTCCACCCTTGGAGGGCAATAAAATGAGCGAGGACGATGGCGGCGGCGGGCCGTCCGTGCCGGAGAGGTTGTGATCGGCCGCGAGCAGGGCCTCGAGCAGCTTCCGGCGCGCCTCGGCGGCATAAGGGTTCTCGCGGTGCAGGGCGGCATAGAGGTGCCCCGCGTCGGAGCGCGCCGCCTCCACCGTGCGCGCGAGCGCCTGGAAGGAGGGCGGCGCGTAGGGGATGTCGAGCGGCGCGCCCGCGTCGAGCATGCCCTTGGCCACGAAGAAGGCGAGCGCGTGTGTCCAGGCCATGCCGCGATCGTGCGTGGCCTCGTCCTCGAGCACGACCGTGCACCCGATTCGCTCGTAAAGCCGGACGACCCGCTCGACGGCCCTCGGGTGCGCCTCGCTCGGACATACCACCGCGACGAGCGGGCGCTCCCCCCGGGAGAGGCTGATCGGGCCGAACATGGGGTGCGTCGCGACCCACGGGATCTCGGCGCCGAAGACCTGCGCCATGGCGGCGGAGGGGCCGAGCTTGACGCTGCCGACGTCCACGACGATCTGCGAGGGCGAGAGCAGCGGGCGCATCGATTCGAACGCGCCGCGCATGGCGGTGACCGGGACGGCGACGACGACGACGTCGCGGCCCCGGACGAGATCCGGGAGAGAATCGGCGCGCATTTCGTCCGGCACGGGGGATCGAAAGTCGAAGGCGCGCACGTCGATGTCCGCGTCCCGGAGGAGCGAGGCGATGGCCGCGCCGAAGCGGCCGAATCCGAGCAGTGCCACGGTCGTCATGACGCGTCCTCTGGCCGTATCCCCACGCGAAGCATAGCGGATGGACAGGCCGGTGCGCGAGGGGTCGCCGCGCGAGAAAATGGATCCGTCAAGGACAGGTGACACGACGTCCGCGTTGTGTAGAATGCCGCCCCGACGGAGGGACAAACGATGACGATCAAGAGCTCGTACGCACCCGGCCAGTTCTGCTGGACGGACCTGATGACCACGGATCCCGCGGCGGCCAAGGCGTTTTACACGGCGCTCTTCGGCTGGAGCGCCGCGGACATGCCGTACAACCACGCCGGCGTGTACACGATGCTCCGGAAGGGCGAGCACGACGTCGCGGGGCTCGGCGGGCAGCCGCCCGAGGAGGCGTCGCGCGGGATCCCGCCGCACTGGAACGTGTACGTCTCCGTGGCCGACGCGAGCGCCGCCGCGGAGAAGGCCGCCTCGCTGGGAGCGACGATCCTCGCGCCCGCATTCGACGTGAACGACTCCGGGCGTATGGTGATCCTCGCCGATCCCCTGGGCGCCGTGTTTTTCCTGTGGCAGCCGGGGAAACACATCGGCGCGACGTTGTGGGGCGAGGTCGGCGCGCCCTCCTGGTTCGAGCTCCAGACCACCGATCCGGAGCGCGCAAAAGCGTTTTACACGGCGCTCTTCGGCTGGTCGACCGGCGGCGACGCGTCGTACACGGAGTGGATCGTGAACGGCGAGCACGTGGGCGGGATGCTGAAGATCGACCCGAGCTGGGGGCCGGTGCCGCCGAACTGGGGCTCGTATTTCACGGTGGAGAACGCGGAGGACGCGGTGACCCGCGCGAAGGCGCTCGGCGCCAAGGTCTACATGCCGCCGCGGGACATCGGCGTGACAGGGACGATCGCCGTGCTCGCAGACCCGCAGGGCGCGACGTTCTCGGTATACGCAGAGCGGCGCCGCTGATCCGAGAGGGCGCGGGCCCGGGGCCCCTCGTTCACTCCGCCGGCAAGGCGCGGAGGATCTCCTGCGCCGCTTGCAGGTGCCGCCGCAGGATGGGCAGGTTCTTCGCGGCGAACGCCTTCACGTCCTCATCCTGGGAGAGCAATGCCTGCGAGAGGATCGCCACGTCGAACTGGTGCCCCTCGATCACGATGTGCAGGTAGGCCCTGTCGAACCGATTTCCCTGGAGGTTCGCGAGGCGCTGGAGCAGATCCGCGACCACAGGATGGAGCGCGGTCGGCATCTGCACGCCGTGTTTCTTCGCGAGCGCCTCGAGCTCCTCGTTCACGTCGGCGTGCTCGGCGAGCTCCTGCAGGGCGAGCGCCTCGACCTTGCTGTTCCGCGCCTTCCGCACGGCGATCCTCGCGGCCCGCACCGCGATGAGGTTCTCGTGCGCCATGACCTGCACGAACTTCTTGTCGTCGTGCGCCGCCGAGAGCTCGGAGGCCACTTCCTCGACCGGCTCCTCGGCCAGGACCGGAATGGACGACATACCCATCGCGGCGAGCATCGCCGCCATGACCAGCTTCTTCATGGTGAACTCCCCTCCCCCGGCTCTCGAACGGAGCGCCGGATGTCCTGAATGAAGCCTGCGACCGTGGGCCGTCCTCCGGGAGTGCTGCAATGCCTCCTGGCACCCGGCCGCGCATCGTTCCGGGCATGACGTCTGCACTCGGAACGGCGCACGGAACGGCGGATTGGAGGATGGTGATGAAGAAGCTCGTGGGCGCCGCTGCGGCGGCGGCATGCATGGCGATATCCGCGATCGGGCTCGCGCAACCTTTCCAGACGTGCACCGACGCGCGCAACTTCGGCCGAAATACGAGCGAGATCGCCGTGGGCCAGGTGATGGCGCGCGTGAATTGCAATGCGGACGAGCTCCCGGGGGCGGAGGACGCCCTCGTGGCGGCGCTCTCGAACCTCGCCGCGACCTGGACCGGGACCGCCGACATGAAGCGGTGTTATTACGAGGGGATCTACGAGAACGCCGTCGAGCGGCTCCGGCGGGATTATGCGCAATGCGACGACCCGGCATTCCAGGCGCCCTCGCTGGGGACGGTCTCCCGGATCGCCATGGCCACCTTCGTCGCCATGCTCGACACGGGCGGCGGCCTCGTCACCACTTCGAACACGAGGGCCGTGTTCGACATCGATTACGGTTTTCTCGGGCGCCTCGAGTCGCGCGCCTGCAGGGCGGAGGTCGAGAGCGCGGAGCGCGAGGTGCTCGGGATGGAAGTGACGATGTATACGCGGTTTCTGGACCTGATCGAGGCGGAGATCTGCATGGGCCGCTGAAGGCCACGCGTCCGCGCGGGGATGAAGGACGAGGGGAAAGAGCGAGAGGGGGGATCCATGAAGGTGAACGGAATGTCGCTGGGCGTGCTTCTCGTGGGGCTCTGTATCGCCGGCGAGGCGCTCGCGGTGGTGCCACCCGCGCTTTGTTCGAGGCCCCGGGACCGGCGGGCCTTCCACGCAGGGGTGCAGTCCGGCGAGAGCCTCATCGAGTCGGCCTGGAACGCGGTGAACGATTGCGACCGCATCGAGGACTTCGCGAACCTGGTGATGCGAAATATCGACGACGTCGAGATCCCGCAGGAGTCGAGCACCTACGTCCTCTGCCGCGTGGCCGGGATCGTGCAAGGCGCCGAGGCGGTGGTCGACCAGACGTGGAATCGCTGCGACTGGGAATGCCGGAAGGAGGGTGAGCTCATCGCGCGCATCGGCGGCAAGATGTACTGCGATCTGTCCATCAGCCTCGGCGGCCTCGGCCTCGCGCAGGACATCATCCGGTTCCCGGTGCGGACCTGCGGGCTGGCTTTCCAGATCGGCTGCGACGCCGAGTTCATGGGTTACACGCAAAATTACCCGATGTGCGGCGCGTACACGAGGGACTCGTTCACGCCGGTGTGGCACCAGACGCGCAACAACCAGTGCACCTACAACCCCGCCCCGTGAAGCCGAAGGCGAGGAGGAGGTTTCCGATGAGACGCGAAGCTTCGATGTTCGGGGTTCTGATGGCCCTGCTCGGGCTCTCCGGCAATGCCGCGGCGCAAGAGGTGCCGCTCGGGTGCAGCGCGCCACGCGACACGCGGGCCTTCGAGGCTGGCCTCCTGTCCGGCCGCTCCCTCGTGCAGCAGGCATGGAACTCGGTGGCCTCGTGCGGGAACCTGGAGCGGTTCTCGTCCGTGGTCATGGAGACCCTGCAAAACGTCACCCTGCCGCCCGGCTCCGACGATTACGTCGTATGCCGCACGGTGGGCACGCTCGTGGGCGCCGTGGAGCAGGTCGACGAGACCTGGACCCTGTGCGCGATCGCGTGTTGTGACGAGGGGGAGCTCGTCGGGTGGATCATGGGCAAGCTCTACTGTGATCTCTCGATCGCGCTCGGCGGGGTGCGGTTGACGAATTTCCTGGTGCAGCGGCCCATGGGCTTCTGCGGGGCCACGGCGCAGGCGTGTTGCCGGGACACGTTCCAGAGCGTCACGCCGGCGTACCAGGGCCTCTTCGGCTCGTGCAGGCCGTACACGCAAGGCAGGTTCCGCGCGACGTGGACGCAATCGCGGAACAGCGTGTGCAGCTACCGGCAATGAAGGCGAGCGCCGCGATCATGAAATGGGCCCTCGGTCTCTTCGTGATGGGCTTCGTGGGGCTCGGGGGGGACGCCTCGGCAGAGCCGGGGCAGCCTCCTCGGGCCTGCCAGGGGGCGCAGGAGCGCGCCGCATTCGAGGAGGGGCGCGGGCCCGGTCGCGCGATGGCGCGAGGGGCCGCGGGCGAGGCGCGTTGCGCGCACCTCGAGCAGGTCGCCGAGCGTATCCTCCGGCGCGCGCGCCGAAACCGTCCCCCGCGCCGGATGGGTCGAGGCCGCGGCGCAGCCTGCAAGCACGCCGGGAGCGTCTCCGGCGTGATCGAGGAGCTCCACGGCATCTGGGCGCGTTGCGGCGCGTCCTGCTGCCGCGAGGGGGAGATCATCGCGGAGATCACGGGCCAGCTTTATTGTGATCTGTCGATCGACCTCGGAGGCGTGGACGCCGGCGAATACCTCCCGCGCCCGGCACAGGCGTTCTGCGGCGCGTCCTTCCAGGCCTGCTGCGACGCGCGGTTCTCCGAATTCACGCGAAATTACACGAGCGACGAGGGGCAGAGCTGCAAGGCCTACACGGAGGGGGCGTTTTCGTCCGCGTGGGCGGAGGCCCGCGGCGAGCAGTGCAGCTACGATTGAGGCGCGCCCGCCCGCTCGAGGCAGACGGCGGCCTCAGGAGGACGGTTGCCCGAAGTCGACGGCGAACCAGAGGACGTGGACGGCGCCCTTCTTCGTCTTCGCCATGGCAGGGCCGAGCCAGAGATCCGGCGCGACCTCGCGGATCTCGTCGCGGATCCGGGCGATGAAGAAGGGGTTCTTCGGTTGCTCGTAGTCGAGGTAGACGCAGGGGCGGCCGTCGACCGCGGAGGGCTCGATCCGCGTGCGGAACGGGAACAAGTCGAAGCGCAGCGGGAGCAGCTTGATCCGGTTGATGCCGGTGCCCTCGCTCGGGCTGAGCGCGCCGAAGCTCTTTCCATCCCAGGGAAAGCGCCTGCGGGACGCGAGGAGCCCGAGGAGCGAGAAGAGCTTCGTGCCGTCGGTGCCGCGGACGGCGAGCATGCGGCCCTTCGGCGTCCCGACCAGGCGCTCGACGCCCGTGGGCGCGGGGGCCTCGCGGTAGAGCCGCTCGAGCTCGGCGCTCGAGAGCTTCGCAAGATCATCCAGGTTTCGTACGCCCGCGGCGCGCCCGCCGCGCTCGCTCGTGCCCATCGTCTCCGTCGTCGTCGTGGCCATGAGATTCCTCCCCTCGGGTAACGCGAACATGGAACCACGGAACCCTCGACCGTGGAAGTCGGCTTTTCATGGATGCCGTCTCGTGCACGTGCTTGACCGTTCGCGTCGCCGCTCCATTGAGAACGTAACGGCCGAGCAAAACCACTCATGGTGAGGGGGCGAGCGCGGCGTGGAAGCAAGAGGGTGGGTCATGAGATTCTCATGTATTCTTCTGGCGTCGGCGTTTCTGCTTTTGATGATGGGCGCGGCGCCGGCCGCGATGGCCGAGGAGGAGAACGACGCTGCAACATCGACCGAAGCCTTGGCCGTCGACGAAGATGGGTCGGATATCGACGAGTCCGAGGAAGCTCTCGAGGAAGCCGTCGACGAGGACGCGTCCGCGCTGGCGACGCAATGCTCTCGGCGGCAAAGGATCGGGTGCCGTTTTGCTCTCGCGGCGTGCTCGGCCGCCTGCTTACTCAGAGTTACGCCAGCATGCGCCGCGTGCCTCGCGAGGTTCGGCCGCGCAGGTCGAGCCTGCGAGAGGTGCCTGTAGAGGCGTCCGCGGGAGAACCTTTCAGAGACGCGTCCCCCTCCCCCCGCGCCGGATCCCGAGCCAGTGATAGCCGCCTCGCGACGCGTGGGGCGGCTTCGGCTCGAAGAGGTTGCCGAGCGTCACGGGCGCGAGCGCGGGCCGGATCGAGAATCGGCGCGTGAGCGTATTCATGAGGCGCGCCGCGAGCTCCGGCGAGAGACGGGCGAGCACGCTGAGGAGCATGCCCGCCGCGCCGACGCTCCGCCGGGCGCGCGGTCGCTCGGCGAGATCCACCATGATCTCCGCGACCTGCGCCGGGTCGTAGACCCCCGGCACCGGCCCGACCTCGTGGCCGGTCATGTTCCCGGCGCGCAGGTAGATCGGCGTGTTCACCGAGGGCGGGAGGACGGCGCACACGTGGATGTCGGGGTAGGGCTCGAGCTCCAGGCGCAGGCTCTCCGAGAGGCCGAGGATCGCGAACTTGCTCGACACGTACGAGCTGACGAAGGGCGCGCCCACGAGGCCCCAGCCGGAGGCGTTGTTGATGAGGATGCCCCGTCCCTGCGACAGGAACACGGGCAGGACGGCCCGCGCGCCGTGGAGATACCCGTAGAGGTTCGTCTCGACGACATGCTTCCAGACCTCGGTCGGCGTGTCGGCGACCGCGCCGAAGAGCAGGACGGCCGCGTTGTTCACCCACACGTCGATGCGGCCGAACCGCGAGACCGCAGCCCGCGCGAGGGCCTGCACGGAGGCCTCGTCGGTCACGTCGGTCGGGATCCCGAGCGCCTCGGCCCCGAGCGCCTCGCACGCGCGCGCCGCCTCCACGAGGGGTCCGGCCTGGCGCGCCGCGAGCACAAGCTGCGCCCCGCGACGGGCGAAGGCCAGGGCCGTCGCGAGCCCGATGCCACTCGACGCGCCGGTGATGACCACGACAGACCCATGGTTCGCGCTCGAACCCGCCATATCCATGCCCTCCTGCGAGGTCGAGCCCCGCCGACCGGATGGACCCGGCCCCCGCTCCCGAGGCGTGGCGCGGGGAGCGAGGGCCGGGCAAAGGAAAGACGAGCGTCTTGGCGTTTTTAGAAGCGACCCCCGCGACAGACGCGCCGGATGCAGAAGTTGAACTCGCGCTGGCAGCGGCCGCGGCGGCGGAAGCGGTCGCGGTCATAACCGTGGCGCCTGAAGCGATCGTCGAACCGCTCGCACCGGAAGTACTCGTCCTGGCAGAACTCGCGGCACTCGCGGCGCCCGCCACGACGGCGGAAGTCCCTGTAATCGAAGGGTCGGTGGTCGAACTGGCTCGACAGCGCCGCCTGGTCGGAGTTCGTGATGTCGCGCTCCTCGGTGGCCTCCTCGTCGGCGCGCGCGACCTCGAGCTCGGTGGCTTCCTCCACCGGCTCCTCGGCGCGGGCCACGCTCGTGGTCCCCACGATACCCAGCGACAACACGGCGAAGAACAACGACTTGATGGCGTTCATCATGTCCCCCTTTGGATCGCCCGGGACACCCCCGGGCAGGCAAGCTCTACGTCGGGCCCGGACGGCCGGACGTCCACAGGGGGAGCGTGATTTCGGGTGCTGTCCGCGCGCTCATTGTCCCGATTTTTCGAGGATCTCCAGGAAATGGGCACGCCGGGAGCAAGCGGCTTCAGCGCGAGGGGCGCAAATGGCGTCGAATACGGGTCGAGAGCCAGGCGCCGGCCACGAGGAAGAGGCCGCCGAGGTCGCCCGCGTCCTCGGCACCGCCGGCCACGCGGCAACCGCAGCCGGCCTCGTCCTCGGGTTCTCCCGGCGCCGCGCCGCCCGCGCCGACCGGGCCCGCGCCGCCCGAGGCGCCCGCGCCGCCGCCGCCGCCGGTCCCCGAGGCGCTCGATCCGCCGCCCGCGCCGCCCGTGGGCGAATCCATGACGAGCTCGTAGGCGCCGACCGAAGGGGGTTTGGCCCGGAGCAACCCGTCGAGGTCCACGGTAAAACCCTCCGCGCTGTGATCGACGCCGGCGCCGCGGGCGGGCGAGCTCTGCGTGAGATGGTAATCGTCCGCGTCCGGCGCGACGAAGCCGGCCTCGGCGACCGTGGGCACGAAGAGGTTACCCTCCGCGGAGAAGCCCACGTCGTTGCCTGCCCCGAGGGCCGAGCTCGGCCCCACGACGAGGTTGTTGTAGGCGAACGCGCCCTCGATCGCGTCGCCGAAGACCTGCACGGCGGCCTCGCCAAAATCGAGCAGCGTGTTGTGGGCGATGCGATACGCGACGGGGCCCGGGTTGTTCTGGATGTTCGCGTAGATGTTCGTCTCGCCGAACCGCATCACGACGTTGTCGGCGACGGTGGTGTCGTTGGCGCCGAACACGAAGATGCCATTCACCGGGCCGTCGGAGATGATGTTCCGGCGGATGTCGCACCGCGAGGGGCCGCCGATCTGCAGGCCCATCCACTGGTATTGCACCATCTCGCTGCCGACGCGGCGGATCACGTTGTCGTGAAAGCTGCAGCCCTCGCGGGCCATGCCGATCTGCGCGCCGTCCCAGCCCGTGTCCTCCACGAGGCAGTGGTCGATCTCGATGCCCTCCAGGAAATGCGGCATGTGCACCTCCTGCTGGCCATTGCAGGTGATGGTGTGGCCGGCCCCCTGGGTGCTCCCCACGTAAAACCCCTCCCCGCCGGTGTCGTGGATCCAGAGGTGGTGCAGGTGCACGTTCTTCTGGATGAACACGTCCTGATCGGCGCTCCCGTCGCAGAGCGGATCGGTCTTCGACATCACGCCCGCGAAGCCGGTCTCGTAGACCTCGACGTGATCGACCTCGTAGTTGGTGCTCTTGTCGAGGAACCAGAGGCCGACGCCGGGATAAGGCTCCTTGTCGGGCGCGCTGACGCGGAAGCCGTACTCCACGCCCGGCTCGCCGGTGCCAGTGAGGCGGAAATGGTGGGAGCTGCCCTGGAAATCGACGGCGTAGGCCCGATCGAGGTTGCGCACGTTCACCACGCCGCCGCAGTTCTTCACGACGACCGGCGCCTCCTCGGTGCCGCGGATCTCGCGGAAGCGGATGAACTCGTAATCGCCGGCCATGACGCAGACGACGTCGCCCGGCTTCACGCCGAGATCGGCGCCGTTCACCGCGGTGGTGCCGGGCATGATCTCGTGCGTGCAGCCGCACTCGGCGGCCCACGCGGGCGCAGGCGCGAGGAGCAAGAGCGAGAGGGAGGCGCAGGCGAAGAGTACGAGGGAGGTGCGGGCGTGGATCGAGGAAGGCATGCCCGCATCGTATCGGATGGAGGTTCCAGCCTCCATCCCTGGAGGCCGGAACCTCCATGCCGCAGCGTAACCCCTCGATTCCGTTACGTGATCGACGGTGGCGCCTCCACGCCGGCCCGGACCATCCGCACGACGGGCACCTCCCCCGCGATCCCCTTGAGCGGCGCCTTCGCGCGCGTCGCGTCGAGCTCGGCCGCGGCGACGGCGCTCGCGACGCCGGGGGATTCGAACACCTCGGCCGTGCACACGACCTCCCCGGCCCTGGCGAGGCCCTGCACGCGCGCCGCGATGTTGACCGTCCGGCCGAAGTAATCGAGCCGCTCGTTCAGCTCGACCGCGATACACGGGCCGGTGTGCAGGCCGATCTTGAGCAGGAGATCGGCCTCCCGGAGCTCGGCGATCGCACGGTTCATGAGGATCGCCGCGCGCATCGCGTGGATCGGCTCGGCGAAGCTCGCCATGACCGCGTCGCCGATGGTCTTGACGATGGCGCCGCCCTGGGCCGCCGCGATGGAGCGGAGCACGGCGAAGTGCTTGCGCACGAGGTCGTAGGCGCGAAGGTCGCCGACGCGCTCGTAGAGGGCCGTCGAGCCGGTGAGGTCGGTGAAGAGCACGGTCACGCGCTTGAGCTCGAGCCCGCCCTCGGAGGGGATGCTCTCGGCGCGGAAGAGGTCGCGGAACGACTGCGACGCGACGAGGCGCGCCCCCGTGAGGTACGGGAGCAGCGGGTGCGTGAGAGGTCTTCCGGGCTCGGCCGGGTCGGGCCAGGTGCTGCCGACGGGCGCGACGAAGAACCCCACCGCGTGGGTCGTGCGGTTCAACATGCGGAGCTCGACGGGCCCGGGGGCGGCGTCGAGGACGCCGGGGATCGCCTGGCCTTCGAGCAGATCGAACGAAGCCTCGCGCGGGCCGCCCTCGCGCACGCGGATGTACACGGCGAGGTGGCCCGCGGGCGCGAGCAGGACGAACTGCCCCGCCTCGTCGAAGGTGACGGTGATCCGATGGGTTTGTCCGGGTGGCGCCTGGCCCGCGGCGAGGATGCTCTCCCCGAGCGCCCGATGCGGGCTCGATCCGGGAGCGACGCTCGACGAGAAATAGAGGCGGATCGCGTCCTCGCGCAGATCGACGGTCTCCGGCGCGTGGAAGCGGATCCGACGCACGGAGGGCGCCACGGTGAAGGCGACCTCGACGCGCTCGTCGATGCTGCCCTCGAGGTCGAGGTTGCAGAAGTTGCAGTGCTTCGACTGGAGCGAGCGCAGGCCGCCGGCCGTCGTGAGGAAGGCCATGCAGCCGGGGCAAAGCATGCCCCAGGCGAAGTCGAGGATGCCGACGTGCGTGGCGTGGAGGAAAAGCTCGATGCCCTCCTGCTCGTCGAGGCCGTGGCTCGCCGCGTACCGGAGGGGGCTCATGCGGAAGAGCTCCTCGTCCCGCGCGCCCTCGACGTGCGCGGCGAAATCGTCGAGGGTGCGCGCGGAGAAGCGCTCTTTGTGGCGGAGGGCGTCGAGCCGGAGGGAGAGGTCGGAG
Source organism: Polyangium spumosum (assembly GCF_009649845.1). Classification (NCBI taxonomy): domain Bacteria; kingdom Pseudomonadati; phylum Myxococcota; order Polyangiales; family Polyangiaceae; genus Polyangium; species Polyangium spumosum. The sequence continues at coordinate 259,978 of NZ_WJIE01000010.1, read as the reverse complement.
GGCGTCATGCGGCCAAAACCCTACCACCTCCCCGGAGCGCGGCGAGGGCGCTCAGGGCTCCTTCACGAAGGGATCGGCGTACATCGGATCAACGAGCAGCTTCTCGTCGGTGAGCGTCTTCAAGAAGGCGACGAGTGAGGCTTTTTGTTCGGGCGAGAGGTTCAGCTTGCGAGGCTCGGGCGTGCCGGGGACGCGGAGCCGCGGGTCGAGGTTCGGGTGCGGCTGCACGCCGGAGTCGTAATGCTCGACGACCTCTTCGAGCGTTTCGAAGCGCCCGTCGTGCATGTACGGGCCGGTGAGCGCCACGTTGCGGAGCGAGGGCGACTTGAAGCGGCCCATGTCCGCGGGGTTGCCCGTGATCTCGCCGAGGCCGTTGTCGTCCACGTCGGTGGTGGCGTCGAGGCCGTTGTTCGTGGGGACGGCGATGTAGAAAAACGCGTTGTTGCGGCGCGGCGGCGGGTGGGGCGGGCCGTCGTCGAGGTGGCAAACGGCGCAGCCGCCCGCGGGGCCGAGGAAGAGGCCCTTGCCCGCGTTCTCCTCGGCGGTGAAGCCGGGGAAAGGCGCGTTGATGTCGCCGCCGGCCGCCTCGATCCCCTCGTCGAAGCGCGAGCGGTAGGAGACGATCGAGCGGACGAACTGCGCGAGGGCGCGGGAGATACGATCCGCGGTGATCGCAGGGTCGCCGAAGGCTTTTTCGAAGAGCTTCGGGTAGTAGCTCTGCGCCGAGACGTTGGCGACGAGCTCGTCGAGGGTGAGGCCCATCTCGACGGGATCCTGGATCGGCCTGAGCACCTGATCCTCGAGCGTCGCGGCGCGCTCGTCCCAGAAGAACCGGCCATTGCGATAGTAGCGGGCATCGGCGACGGTCATGGAGTTGCGCCCGGTCTCGCCGCCCTCGAAGCCGAGGCTCCGGCGCGCCGTGTCGGAGAACGCGCTCTCCTGCTGGTGGCACGAAGCGCAGGCGATGGTGCCGTTTTTCGAGAGCGCCACGTCGTAGAAGAGCACACGGCCGAGGGTCGCGCCGTCGTCGGTGATGGGGTTTCCGGCAGGCGTGTTGTCCTGATCCGCCGCGAGTTGCCCCTGGAAATGCGCGGGCAGATCGATCGCGGCGTAGTTGTACGGGGTCTCGGGCAGGGCGAGGCCGTCCTCGGTGATCACCGGGGGATCGACGGGATCCGGCGTCTCGGCCGCGGGGCCCTCACAAGCGGCAAGGGCTGCCATGCAGGTCAAGGTGATCAAGCCAATCGTCGTCGTCTCGCGCACAAGGCACCTCTCGTCGTCGCCAGGGGAAAACTCGGCGGCGAGGCTCAGCAAGAGAGGTGCCAACGGGGAGGCAGGCGCATCCGCGCCGCCATGTCCCCTTCCTTATCCACGCGCTCCGTTCAGGAGCCCGACCCATTCCGCGTCGCCGTGAAGGCGCGCGATTGCCCGCCGCTCGGCATCACGTTCCCGTGGATCCGCGTCCCCTCGACCCGGCCGCGGAAATGCAGCTCGGGGCCCTCGGCCGTGCGGAAGCTGATGGCGTCGCCCTGGAGGATCAACTCCGCGAGGGGCAAGCTCTTGCCATTGAGCTTCAGCGTGCCGCTCACGTCCTGGAACTCCTGGCGGAGCGTCAACGTGGCCGGCGTCTCGCCTCGCGCCGTGGGGACCGTCAAGCCGTAGGTGCCCTCCACGCTGGCCGGGACGATCCACAGGTAGACCGTGTCGTCGCCTACCGACTCCTTTCGATCGGGCCGCCAATCTCCCATGTCGAAATCGTGGGAGACGATCCGCGTGCCTGGTTTCAGCTCGGTGAGCAGCTTGTACCGGATCTTCAGGTTGACCGAGGGCAAGAGGTAAAGCGTCACCACGGTCGCGTCCTTGATCTCCGCGTCGAAGAGGCTCTGCTGCCGGAACTCCACGCGGCTGGTGACGCCGGCCCTCCTGGCGTTGTCGTTGGCCTCGCGGATACGCTCGGGGTCGATGTCGACGCCGACGGCGCGCGCGCCCATCTTCTGCGCCGCCATGACCACGATACGCCCGTCGCCGCTGCCGAGGTCGTAGACGACGTCGTCCTTGGTCACCCCGGCCATCCCGAGCATTCGTTTCACGGTCTCCTCGCGCGTGGGCACGAAGGGGACGTCCTTCTGGACGGTCTCCTGTTGCCCGACCCGGACCACGTCGGGCTCGCGCGCCCCCTCGGCGTGCGCAGCCGCGGGCAAAAGGCAAAGGGCGAGGTACGGAACGAGCATTCGCTTCGGCATGAGCTCCTCTCCTCGTGATCGATTTCGCGATTCGCGGGCGACTTCGTTCACCGACGAGCCGCCGCCGCCCGCCGCCGCGCGAGCCCTCGCGCGCGCGGAAGGAGCAGCACCGGCACACCAGCAAGGAGCACACCCACGCCGACGAGCGCCCCGATACCCGTGTACGCCAGGCTCGAGCGCAGCATGTGCAGGCAGATGATGCAAAAGAGGATGGGCACGACCGGATAGAGGGGCACGCGGAAGGGGCGCGCGACGTCGGGATCCTTCTTGCGGAGCACGAAGAGCGAGATGCCCACGAGCAAGAAGAAACCCCAGAAGACGGGGGCCGTGTACTCGACCATCGTCACGAATCCGCCCCGCGTCACGTCGCCGAGCAGGACGAGCGCGAGCGCAATGGCGCCCTGCGCGACGAGCGCGCTCCGCGGCGCGCCGGCGCCGTCGTGCCAGCGGCCGAGGCGGCGGAAGGGCGCGAAGCTCTGGCCGAGCGCGTACGTGGTGCGCGCCCCCGTGAAGATGGTCGCGTTCATCGTGCTCAGCGCCGCGAGCGAAACGAGGACGCTGATGAGCGGGACGCCATACGGCCCGACGGCCCGGCGCATGAGGTCGGCCGCGACCGCGTCGGAGCCGGCGACCGCGGAGAAGCCGAGGGCGCGCAGGAAGATCAGGTTGATGGCCAGGTATATCGCCGTGATGAGGCCGAGGCCGATGGCCAGCACGCGCACGACCGCGCGCCGCCCGCCGCGCAGCTCGGCCGAGAGGTAGGCCGCCTCGTTCCATCCGCCATACGTGAGGAGCACGAAGACCATGGCCATCCCGAAGGCGGGGCTCGGCGCGGTCGCCGCGTTATCCGCGGCCGCGGCCGCGGCGGGCGCCGGATCGAGGACGAGCCCGGCGAGGACCACGAGCACGAGGCCGAGCACGAGCGCGGCCGTGAGCACACGCTGGAGGAGGCGGCAATGCTCGAGGCCGGCGATGTTCGCGCCCGTCAAGAGGGCGATGACGAGGGCGGCCCATATCGAGGCGGAGTGCGGGCCGAACGAGGCCACCTGGGAGGCGTAATCACCGATGAGGAAGGCCTGCATGGTGATCGAGCCCGTCTGGATGACGGCCATGCGCGACCAGGCGAACAGAAAACCCACGGCGCCGCCGAACGACCGCGTGAGATAGTGGTAATCGCCGCCCTTGTGCGGGTAGGTCGAGGCGAGCTCGGCATAACAGAGCGCGCCGAGCAGGGAGGCCACGCCGCCGAGGACCCAGGCGAGCATGGCGGTCGTCTCGCTCGTCGCGTTCGCCGCGACGAGCGAGGGCGTCTTGAAGATGCCCGCGCCGACGACGACGCCGACGACGAAAGCGACGGCGTCGCCCACCGAGAGCCCCGGAGCGCTCGCCCCGGCCGAAGCCGCTCGCCCGCGGGTGGTCGCGAAGAAGCGTCTCATCGTCCCCGGGAGAGAATGGCGTGCAGGAGCCAGGCCAGCCGCCCCGGACCGGCGCGCGGCCTCCGCCGAGAATTTGCCCCGCAGGGCGGGCGCTCGGTAAAGGCGAACGGGCATGCGCTCGTTCCTCGTGTACACCCTTGGGTTTTGCCTGATTCCGCTCGCGGCCTGCAGCTCCGGCGAGGTCGCCTGCACTTTGATCGCGACCGTCTCGGTGACCGTCGAGGTCGTCGACGGTACGGGCGCCCCCGTCACCGACGCGGATCTCACGTACACGGTGAATGGCGGGCCCTCCAAGCCCTGCGAGCAGGTGTTCGAGAACAGCTACGATTGCGGCACCGAAGAGGCGGGCGATTTCGTGATCACCGCGAACCGGGACGCATCGACGAAGACGGCGAGCGTCACGGTCACCGCCGATGAGTGTCACGTCATCGGACAAACGTTGACGATGACGATCGATTGATGCGTTCTCCCATGCGAATCACCTCGCTCCTCCCCGCCCTGAGCGTGCTGCTCGGCGCCTCGTGCACCGTCTACCAGCCGCTTCATTCGACGGTCGTCTCCGATCCGCAGATGGTCGCCCCCGCGCCCCAGGCGCCCCAGGCGCCTCCCGAGGCACCTGCCGCGCCGGAGCACAGGCCCGAGGTCGCCGTGCTGCCGATCGAGGACAGCCGGCTCTTCCGGGCCGAACGCGCGGCCCTGCGCGCCGAGCTCGCGGCGCACCTCGCGCGGGTCGCGCCCGATCACACGATCCTGGCGCCGGCCATGGTCGACCCGAAATTGAAGCCCGTCTCCGAGAAGACCGGGCACCGCTGCGCCTACGAGGGAGAGCCCCTCTCGCGGCGCGCGTGGGACGAGGGCCTCATGACGACCGACGTGATGCATGTCGGGCTCGGTCGAGGCAAGGGCGAGGTGCTCTGGATCCGGCTCTTGTCGCGCGGAAACCGCGACGACGTGACCTTCGAAGGGCCCTGGGATCCGAAGCTCGGGCTCGTGGATCGTTATCGCGCGGCGTTTGCGTCGCTCGTCCGCAAGGAGGACGCGGGCATACTCGGCGGCCTCGGGGCGCGGGGGAGCAACGTGGACGCGCTCGTCGAGGGGCCGGTCACGATATGCGAGGAGAGACTCTTCGGCTCGTGTGATCCCGGCTCGATCGACTGGAAGGACAGCACGCGCGGCGTCGAGGCCTGCTTCGCCGGCGAGGACGAAGTGACACGCGACGTGCTCGTGCAAGGCGACGGCGGCGCGCGATATTGCGAGTTCGAGAACCTCGACGCGCGGGAGGGCCGCGAGGGCGCGCGGGAGGCGTGTGTATGCCAGGCGCTCGTCGCCTCGGCGGGCATGGGCAAACGGCCGGGGCGGCGCACGGTGCGCGTGCGGTACGAGGCCCCGGAGCTCGCGGGGAAGGTCCGGCCGGAGATCCGCGTGGTCGAGGCCACGACGAACCTGCACAGCGACGAAGACTGGCACTCGATGGAGCAGGTCGTCGCGGGGAAAAAACAATATCGATCCGTCCGGCGGCTCGTGGTCGACAACGTGGACGCGCTCGCCGCGCCGCTCGCGCGTTGCGCCGCGCCCGCCGGCAGCGTGATCGTCGCCGACATCCAGGTCCGCGAAGACGGCGCGCCGACCGCCGGCAAGGTCGTCTCCGGGACGTCCGACCGCGAGCTCGTCACCTGCATCGAAAGGGCCCTCGGCCGCGGCGCGTTCCTCTGCACGGGCGACGGAAATGACGCGAGGGTGCGGGTCTCTCTGGAGTGGCGGGCTCCGTGATCCCTCATTCGCGCCGCTCGTTCCGCACCTCGTCGAGGATCGAGAGCGTGAGGCGCGCGGCCCTGCTGATCTGGTCGAGGTCGACCCGGTCGGGCGTGTCCGTGGGTTTGTGGTAATCGGCGAGGGCGCCGTCCGAGAGGAAAATCGTGGGCGCGTGGGGGCCGAACGGGACGCTGTCGGAGGCGTATCCGAGGCGGGTCAACGCGGCCTCCGGGATCCCATAAAGCGACGTGTCTTCACGCGCGGCGGCGCGATCCAGCAGGGCGCGGGTCCGCGCGCCGTCCCGCGCGCCGACGATGAACCCGAGCGCCTCGTCCGCGCCGGGGACGACGAGCCGGAGCGGCGATCCGTCGAGCAAGGGCCGCCCCACCATGTCGAGGTTCACCATGAGCGCGAGGCGCGCGAGCGGCACCGTGGGCGCCGCGACGAAGGCCTCCGCCCCGAGGACGCCGCGCTCCTCCGCGCCAAACGCGACGACGACGAGGTCGAGCTCGCTGCCACGTGACGCGTGGACGCGCGCGATTTCGAGCAAGGCGGCGACGCCGGAGGCATTGTCGTCGGCGCCGGGATAGACCTCGCCGCCTCGCTCGCCCTGCGCATCGTAATGGGCGCCGACGAGGACGACGGGGCCGCCTGGGCTTTTTTTCCCGCGGAGATGGACGATGACGTTCTGATCCCGGACGCCGTCGCGCTCGAAGGGGACACAAGGGTCGTGGCCCTCGGGCGGCGAAAAACCGAAGGAGAGGAGGGCGCGCGCGAGCAGATCGGCGACGCGGCGAGTCTCGGGGGAGCCGGCGGCGCGGCCGTGCAGGGCGGGATCGGCGAGGAGGTCGACCCACGCGCGGAGGTTCTCCCGGGAAGGCGCGGGCGCGCGGAGGTCGAGGCGCGGCGCGTGGAGCGGCGGGAGATCGGCCGCGAGGGAGCATGCGGGCACGACGGGCGGAGGCGCGGCGGGCGGAGGTGTCGTGGCAGCCGCAGAGGGAGCAGGAGGCGCGGGAGGCGTCGCAATGGGCGCCGCGGGCGCGGCACACGAGGCGAGGACGAGCGCGAGGGCGAGCGGGAGGCGCGGCATCGGCGCGAGGGTACGCCGGGCCGGGGCCGATTCACCAGATCAATACGACGCGGAGGCGGTCGTATCCGGCGCGGATCCGTCGTCGAGGGGCAGGATCCAGGGCTTGGGCCGCAGGGAATCCTGGACCGTGGTGAGATCGACCGAGGGATCGATGATCCGCCGGCTCGGGCGACCATTCATGGTGACCCACGCATCCGCGTACACGGCCACGTGTTTGCCCCGCCGGGCGTGCTCGGCGGCGACGTGGTGCGCGAGCTCGAGGATCATGTCCGGGCTCTGGGCCATCATCTTCGCCTGGAGCGGCGTGAGCCATCGAGAAGGCTCGACGCGGATCGTGCGGCCCGTCTCGTGATCGTGCACGCGGAGCTCGACGAAGCCGAGCTTTTCCACGAGCATGACCCTCCAGGCGAACCGAAACCCCTCCTCGGTCCAGGCCGTGTTCCCCGGGTACAAGAAATGCCTGAGGGGGAGCGCAATCTGCACGATCACGTGCGCCGCGAGCAAGGCCATCCCGATCCGCTGCCATCGCCCGATCGGCCGCGGCGACAATGAGGAGACGACGGCCTCGACGTTCGGCGCGGCGAACCGGCGCGAGAGCCGCGCCAGTAGATCACGCGGCCAGCGCGGCGGGAAGAAGATCAACGCGGACGCGGACATGATCCAGGGGAACACGCCGATCGGGAAGAGCATCCCCGTGACGAAATGAAAGCCGAGCACCGCGGCATACGCGAAGCGCCGCGTGCGACCGTGCAGCAGGAAAAACACCACGGTGAGGTCGAACGCCGCGCCGGCAAGACTCGCCGCGCGCGCGACCCAGCGTTCGGCGAGCAGCGGCCCGACGAGCGGGATGTCCGTGTGCGCCGAGAGCCAGATCCCGAGCGGCTCGCCGCGCAGGAGCCAATCCGGCCCGAGCTTCGCGATCCCCGCGAACACGTACACGACCCCGATCTGGAAACGCAAAAGAAAAGGCGCCCAGGCCGGCGCCGTCTGGCTCGCGAGCGCCGGGTTTCTCCATGCGTCGATCGACGCCGCCCGGTGGAGCGGCAAGAAGATCATCAAGAACGAGAGGATGCTGATGAGGTAATAATGATTGAGGTACGTCGCCTTCTCGAGCAGCTCGACGTACGTGAAGGCGACGAAGACGACCACCGCCGCGGCCCGGTAAAAGAGGCCGACCATCACGAGGGCGCTCGCGAGGCCGAGGACCACGAAATGGGCGTACATGCCCCACGACGGCCAGGGCGAGACCCACGAGAAGCCGAAGTAATGGAAGTGGAGCGAGGGCGTGATGTAAAAATCGCGGATCCAGCCGTTCGCCCAGAACCGGACGACGCTCACCAGCAAGAGCGCGCCGAAGAGGATCCGGAACGCGGCGAGCGAGGCGATGTCGACGGGCCGGAAGAACCTCGCGAGGAGGCTCTCCCGGCCGTTTTTCTCAGTCGCCGTCATTGTCGCTCAAGGTGACGCTGACGCCGAGGACACTCGCCACGTCGGTGGAGAGCAGCCGGCGCAAGACACGGAGCGCGTCGTGCGCCTTCGTGACGGCCGCGGGATCCTTGCTGATCGCCTCGCGGAGGGGCGGCGGGATCGCCGCGGACGCGGCCATTGCATCGGAAAACGCCTTCCGGACGGCGGCGTCGATCGCGGGGCTACGCGCGGCGACGAGCTCGGTGATGCCACGCCCGCCGCGTTCGCCGTGGCGGCCGAGGTAAACGTCCTCCACGCCGCGGAGGATGTTCAGCAGATCGTCGATGGAGTCGTCGCTGAAGCGCGACTCGACGAGGCTCGGATCCGGCCCCGCGCCGCTCACCACGCCGAGCGGCTCGGAGACGCGGTTCTCGTTCACCGCCTGCATCGTCGCGATGAGCAGGTTGACGACCCGCGCGATACCATCCTGCCCCGTCGGGAAGACCACGCTGCCCGTGCCCGCCTTCGCGACCTGATCCACGAACGCGCCTCCTTCGAGGCTCCACGCGTCCTCGGCGGCGGTCGCATTCGCGGCGATCGCCTCGGCGAGGGCGCGCGCATAACTGCAGCGCTTCTTCCCCACGGCATCCGCGCTCCCGAGGGACGCGAGGACCGCGGCATTGCCGCCCGCCGGATCGAAGAGCAGGTATTCGAGCGCAGGCAGGCCCTTCGTGCTCACGCCGAGCGAGGTGATGTGCGCGACGGGGACGGTCTCGGGCGCGGCGGCGATCGCGGCCTCGATCGAGTCGACGCGCGCCGGCCAGAAATCGAGGGCCGTGCCGAGGCGGAGGTCCTCGACGGGCCCGAACCGGAATGCCTCGGCGTGTTTCCAGGGCACACGCGCCGCGCGCCAGGCGGCCTGCGCGGCGGAGAGCGTCTCCTCCGTCGGCGCGTCACAAAACGCCCCGACCGAGGCAGGCAGCGGGAGCGCCTCCTGTTCGAGCTCCTCGTAAATGGGCAGCATCACCTCGTAGGCGAGGTCGCGCATCACCGCGCGCTGGGCCGTATCGTCGGCGGTGGGCGTCTCGCACGAGGACGCCGCGAGGGAGAGCGCCATGGCGAGGAGAAACGTGGAGCGTGAAGGAAATGGGCTCATAACGACTCCAGGAAACGGACGAGCGCGCCGCGATCCTCGGCCGGGAGGGCGCGGAACGCCTCCCGGGAGCTCTCCGCCTCGCCGCCGTGCCAGAGCACGGCCTCGACGAAGCCACGCGCGCGGCCATCGTGTAGCAGATTTTCGTGACCATTGACGGCCTCCTGCAGCCCGAGCCCCCAGAGCGGCGGCGTCCGCCACTCGCGCCCGTCCGCCTCGAAATCGGGCCGACCGTCCGCGAGCGCCTCGCCCATGTCGTGCAAGAGCAGGTCGGTGAACGGCCGGATCGTCTGGCCCGAGAGCTCGGGGTACCCCTCGAGCGTGCCCGTGCGCAGCAAAGGCGTGTGGCACTTGCCGCAGCCAATCTCGAGGAAGAGGCGCTTGCCGGCGAGGACCACGGGGTCGTCGACGTCGCGGCGCGCGGGGACGGCGAGGGTCGCCGAATAAAACGTCACGCGATCGAGGATCTCGGGGCTCACCTCGGGCACGCCGCCCGTCGGCGCGGCCTTGCAATCGGCCTGCACGTCGGTGCAATCCTCGGCCGGGAACATCGGCGTGGTGAGGCCCATGTCCCCGAGGAACGCGCCCGCCGTCTGCTGCACGAGCGTCGGCTGGTTGGCCTTCCAGCCGAATCGACCGAACGAAGTGGCCCCGCGGACGGCGTCCCAGACCCGGTTCGCCCGCCCCGAAATGCCGTCCCCGTCGGTATCGTCCGGGTCCTCGGCGCGCAGGAGGTCCTCCTCGGGGATGGCCTCGAGGAGCCCGAGGCCGATCATCGCGGGCGCGACGCGCGGCGAGGTCATCACGTCCGGCTGCATGTCGCCGCGGGCGCTCGCCATCGAATAGACGGGTTTTCGCAGGCTGTACGTCTCGCCGTCCGGGAAGGCGCCGGGCATTTCTTCGTACGTGACGAACGCGTCCCCCTCGGGCAGGACGCCGGGGATCGCGCGCGGCTGGAGCTGGCCGCCGTACGTGGGCTCGGGGGCGGGTCCGCCGTGCGCGTCCGCGCCGGGCACGCTGAGGCGGATCAGCACCGAGACGAGCGGATCGGCCGTGTCCAGAGGCGGGCTGCCGCGGCCGTCGAGCAGGTGGCAGGACGAGCACGAGCGCGCGTTGAACAGCGGCCCGAGCCCGTCCCGGCCCTCGGTCGAAGCGGGGGCGATGACCCAGTTTTCCTTGAAAAACGAGTTTCCCACGAAGAACGCGCTGCGCCGCTCGGGCGTCATGTTACGCGCCGAGAGCGAATAGGCGTTCTTCGAGGTGTCGAAGACGGTGGTCTCCCCGCCGGAGAGCTCCTCCCCCGGCTCGGCCGAAGGCCCCGCCTCGCCCGGCGGCGGCTCCGCGCCGCAGCCGAGGAACCCGATCACGAAAGGAAACACGAGCCATCGCATGGCGATCACTCCTCGATGTTGAGCGAGATGCCGAGCAGCGTCGCGACCTCGACGATCGTCGCCGTCTGCTTCCGGAGCGCGTCGATCGCCTTCTTCACCTGGATCCGCCCGAGCGCCGTGTCGTCGCCGAGGATCTTCTGGTCGAAGGGTTTTCCGATCGCCTCGATCGCCTCGATGCTCGCCTGCATCTCGGCCTGGAGCCGCGCGTCGAGCGCCGGATCCCGCTCGCGCACGAGATCGTCGAGCCCCGGGCCGTCAACCTGGCCACGCTTGCCGAGGTAGACGTTCTGGATGCCGCGCGCGTTCTGCAGGAAGTCCATGTGCGTGTTGTCGCTGAAGCACGAATGCTCGTCTTCCTGCTCCTTCGTGTCGTAAGCGACCTGCATCCGCTCCCCGGCGAGCTCGGCGCCGCTCAGGCTGCCGATACCGAGCAGGATCCGGCGCAGCGCCTCCTCGGGCGGGAGCGCGACGAACGTGGCGCGATACGCGCCGCCATCCGGCGCCCACTCCGAGGCGACGGCGCTGATGTCCTGGACCAGGAGCTTCCCCGCCGCGGTCAGGTATTGCCCGCGCCGCGCCTGGTTCGCCGCGGTCCCCGTGTCGACCACGTAATCGGTGAACGGCCGCTGCCCGGGGCCGTCGGCGTTCATGTCCTGCCCCCAGAGCAAGAACTCGATCGCGTGATACCCGGTCGAGATGTTCTTCTCGCCGTCCTTCTCGTTCAGCGAGGCGATCGTGGCCTCGTCGATCATCGGGTACGTCGCCGGATCGTTGATGATGCCCGCGTTCGCATCACTCGCCACGTAATCGACGTAGGCCTCGTCCATCGGCCAGGCGTTGATCTGCCCCTCGGGCCCGTCGTCGTCGTCGATCGGGCCGCCGTAGAAGCGGAACGCCTCGGTCAGGCCGTAGGGGTTTCGCGCGAGCAGCCACTGCTCCCGCGCGACGTCGAACCGGGTCTGGGACGGCTCCGCCACGAAGGCGCCGAGCGAGGCGTTGAGCGAGGCGGCCTCGCCGGCGGCCTCGCCGTACGTGCGGTAGACGAGGTCCGCGTAGCCCTCGATGACGGGCGGCGCGGTCTCGGAGAGGGGCCGGGGCCCCGACGCAGGCTCCTCGGACCCGCAGCCCGTGAGCAGGCCGGCCACGGCGGCGGCAAGGGCTGCAGTTCGCAAGGCGGTGGGCTTCATCATGTAGGGAACTCCATAGTTGAAAGTGACTTTCAATTGCCACAGGTGCGCGAGCCTTGTCAAGGCACAACCAGCCCGTTCGCTCGTGTCCGCGAGGGTTGCGGACGCGAGGACGGAGCTGCCAGGCGTGTTCGCAAGGGTTGCGAAGGCGACGCAGGAGCCCCCAGGCGCGTTCGCAAGGGTCTCCAGGGAGGCGATTGTGTGGCAACTCGCGTTCGCAAGGGTCTCCAGGGAGGCGATTGTGTGGCAACTCGCGTTCGCAAGGGTTGCGAAGGCGACGGGGGAACGCCGAGGCGCATTCGCAAATATGAGAACGGAGCTCTCGCGCGTGTTCGCGAGCCACGCGTCCGTCCCGACGAAGACTCGTGATATCCGTCCCGTATCGCGGCTGCATCGGCGCGCGAAGGAGAAGTCATGGATCGATCGTTCCAGTTTCGGCGCCGGCTGGGGGCGCGGTTGCTCGGCGTGGCGCTCGCAGGCATCGGCGCGGGCGCGGCAGCACAGGGCTGCGGCAGTGACGTCACGACGCCGGAGGGTGAGGGAGGTCAGGGCGGCGTCGGTGGAGGAGGCGGCATGGGAGGCTTCGGAGGCTCCGGGTCGAACTTCGTCACGGAGACGGAGTGCTTCGCGTGGCCGCAGACGGGCACCGTCGGTTCGAGCGGCAGCGGCGGCGCCGGCGGCAGCGGCGGCGCCGGCGGCAGCGGCGGCGCAGGGGGATCGATGGCGCCCGCTTGCCCGGCCAAAACAGACGCGTTGATGTACGTGCAGGACGCCTCCGCCCCCGGTTTTTGCAGCATCACGGTGCTGACCGAGGGGGCCTTCCAGGACGGTCAGTGCTGCTACGACGTGCAATACGAGACCTGCGGCGTCGCCGGTCGGCCCTTCCTCGAGGAAGGGCGCGCCGTCACGGCAGCCCTCGCGCCGGGCTCCTCGAGCTGGATGGAGACCTCGCTGCCCGCGCCCGATCTCACCGGTCTGTCCCCCGACGAGCGCGCCCTGCTCGCCGCGGCCTGGGCCCGCGACGGCCTGCTCGAACACGCGTCGATCGCCTCGTTCGGCCGCTTCGCGCTGGAGCTGCTCGCCGTGGGGGCGCCGGCCGAGCTCGTCGAACGCGCGCATCAGGCGGCGCTCGACGAGGTCCGGCACGCCCGCCTCGCCTTCGCGCTGGCCTCGGCCTACGCGGGTGAGCCCGTCGGGCCGGGCGCCTTCCCCTTCCGCGGGAGCTCGCTCTCCGTGAGCGCGGACCTCGCGGACGTCGCCGCGCGCGCCGTACGCGAAGGCTGCATCGGCGAGACGCTCGCCAGCCTGCTCGCGGCCGAACAAGCCGCGCGGGCCACGGATCCCGCCGTACGCGCGGCGCTCGCCGCCATCGCCGAGGACGAGGCGAGGCACGCGGAGCTCGCGTGGCGGGCGGTGGCGTGGGCCCTGCGGAGCGGGGACGCGGCCGTCACGCAGGCCGTCGAGGCGGCCTTCGCGGAGGCGCTCGCCGCGGGCGCCGGGCTCGAGGTCTCGGCCGGCGGAGCCGGGGCGCTCGAGGCGCACGGGCGGCCGGATGCAGCCGTGTTGCGCGCGTCCATGAAACGAGCGATGGACGAGGTGGTGCGTCCGGCCGCGGCGGCCCTGCTGGGCAACTGCAGCCTAGCTGCGCCGGCTCGCGAACGCGGCGAGCGAGCGCAGCACGGGTAGCGCCGCGACGCCCACCACGAACGCCGCCGTGAGGCCGAGCGCGTGGCGCGCCTGTTCCACCTTCGGCAGGTGCGCCGCGCCCGCGAGCGCCAGGGCCGGCGGCGCGCTGCGCTGCGGCGACGACGCCGCCGGGGCCCACGGCCGCTCGGGGGTCGGCTTCGTCCCCGTGAAGAAGTCGACGAGCGCGTCGGTGAACACCGGCAAGTCCTGCGGCCCGCGGCTCGAGATGATGTTGCCGTCCCGCACCACCGCCTCGTCCCGCCAGGTCGCCCCCGCGTTCACGAGATCGTCCCGGATCCCGGGCCACGACGTGATGTGACGGCCCCGCAAGACGCCGGCCGACGCGAGCACCCACGGCCCGTGGCAGATCGCGGCGATGGGCTTGCCCGTCGCGTCGAAGGCCCGGACGAACTCCCGCACCTCCTGACTCTGCCGCAGGAAATCCGGCCCGATGAAGCCGCCTGGCACGAAGAGCGCGTCGTACTCGCCCGGGTTCGCCTCCCGGATCGTCCGCGCCACGCGCACCCTCCGCCCCGGGACGTCCACGTTCATCCCCACGATCTTCCCGGGCCGGAGCGAGAGCACCTCGACCTCGCCGCCCTCGTCGTGGATCGCCTTCGCCGGGCCGAAGAGCTCCACCTGCTCGAACCCGTCCGCCGCGAGCACCGCGACCTTCCGGCCGACGAGCCTCTTCCGTCGCGCCGGCTTGGCCGAGAGGAAACTCGCGACGCCCAGGGCGAGATACTTGGCGAGCGTACCGGAGTTGCCCATGGCGCGGCGGAAGTTCGGGACGAGGCGGTCCGGCAGGACGAGGGCGTCGATGGCATACCCGCCGAGGGCCGAGAGCGCGCCCGCGAGCAGCTTGGCCCGGGTGCGCTGCGGCCGGGCGCGCTCGAGCACGCTCTGGTAGGCGAGCCCCCAGCCGAGCAGGCCGCCCGTGAGCAGCAGGAACCCGAGGGGCGTGATGTCGCGCTGGAACAGGATGGTGGCGCGCCGCGTCGGCACGGCCGCCGTCGCCATCGCGTTCAGGCCGGCCCAGGGCGAGCCCCGTTCGATCGTCGAAGAGCTCATCATGGCCGTCGCGGTCGCCGCCGTCAGCGCGGCGCCCGTCCACAGTCCTCGCCTCACGATTGCTCGCATGGTCTCTCCTCTCGCGTCGTACACACGGGGAGAGCCGCGGATTGCATCACGAATGCCACGGAGCCGCGCAGGCGGGCGCTCTCGGCGGGCCCCGGGGCGAGGGGCGCCGTGCTTCGGACGAAACTCCGGGCAATCGGTCATCCGACCTGCTAGGGTGCGCGCCTTCCGTCACGCACGCGGGGGCGCTGCTCGGACGAACCGAGCTCTACCCCCGTTCCTCGTTTCCCGACCCGATGACAATCGACTCCCTTTCGCCTGCGCTCGCGGCTGCCTTCCAGAGCCGCGGTTACTCCTCCCTCACGCCCATCCAGGAAGCCGTCCTCGACCCGAGCCACGCGGGGCGCGACCTGCGCCTCTTCTCCCAGACCGGCTCGGGAAAAACCGTCGCCATCGGCCTCGTCCTCGCCCCCGACCTCGAGCGTATCCTCGCGGAGCGGGCGAGCGCGACCGAGACGCCCGGCGCGTGCGCGACGCCTGCCACGATCGTGATCGCTCCGACCCGCGAGCTCGCCGCGCAGCTCGCTCGTGAGCTCTCGTGGCTCTTCCGCCCCCTCGGCGCGAGCGTCTGCGCCGTCACCGGCGGGACCAGCATCCCGCAAGAGCTCTACAACCTCCGGCAGGGACCGCTCGTCGTCGTCGGCACGCCCGGCCGGCTCGTCGACCACCTCGAGCGTGGCGCCATCGATCCCTCACGCGTCTGCGCGGCCGTGCTCGACGAGGCCGATCAGATGCTCGACATGGGCTTTCGCGAGGAGCTCGAGACCATCCTCGGCAAGATGCCCGAGGAGCGCCGCACCCACCTCGTCGCGGCCACGTTCTCGCGCGAGGTCTCGGCCCTGGCGAACCGCTACCAGCGGGACGCCGTCGCCGTCGAGGGCACGAGCCTCGGCGAGGCGAACCAGGACATCACGCACGTCGCCCACCTCGTGAAGCCCGACGAGCGTGACGCCGCCGTCATCAACCTGCTCCTGCTCGCGCCCGCCGACCGCGCGCTCGTCTTCGTCCGCACCCGCGACGGCGCCGCCGAGCTCGCCGAGCGCCTCGGGCAGGCCGGTTTTTCGGCGCGCGCGCTCTCCGGCGAGCTCGAGCAACGCGAGCGCACCCGCACCCTCGCGGCCTTCCGCTCGGGCGCCGTGACCACGCTCGTGGCCACCGACGTGGCTGCCCGCGGGCTCGACATCCCCGACGTGGGTCGCGTCATCCACGCCGATCCCCCGAGCGACCCGGAGACCTTCACCCACCGGAGCGGCCGCACCGGCCGCGCGGGGCGCAAGGGCACGAGCGTGATGCTCGTCCCGCCGCAGGCCCGCGACTACGTGGCTCGCCTCTTCCGCAGCGGCGGCATCCGCGCCACCTGGTCGCCGGCGCCTTCGCCCGACGACGTCCTGCGCGAGGCCGACGCCCGCCTCGCCGCCGAGCTACGCGCCCCCGCGGCCGAGCCTGCCGATCCGCGGCTCCAGGCCCTCGCCGCGTCGCTGCTCGCCGACATGGATCCGGCTGCGCTCGTCACCACGTTGCTCGCCCGGTCCCGGCACACCGGCCCCTCGGCGCCGCTGCCCGTCACCGCGCTCGTCCCGCACGAGCCGCTCCCGCGTCGTCCCCCGGAGCCTCGCGCCTCGCGGGATCGGGCTGCGCCGAACGCGGGCGCGTTTGTCCCCTTCCAGGTGAGCTGGGGTGGCCGTCACGGCGCCGATCCGCGTCGCCTGCTCGCGCTCGTGTGCCGGCGCGGCGGGATTCGTAGCGATCAGGTGGGCGCCATCCACGTCGGCGACTTCTCGTCGAGCGTGGAGGTCGCGATGCCCGTCGCCTCGGACTTCGCGCGCTCGGCGGCGCGCCCGGACGAGCGGGATCCGCGTGTTCGTATCCGGCCCATGCCCGAGGCGAACGGCGCGGCCCCGGCCCGCCCCGCGCCGCGCCCCCACGGCCGCGGGCCCCTTGGCGCCGACGAGCGCCCGCGTCGCTTCCGCAACCAGTCTCTCACGCGCTAGTCCCTGGACACGGGCGCCGGCCACGGCGAAAGTGGCCTTCATGCCGCGCCCGTTCGCCTGCACACGCCGCTGCGTCGCCGCCCTGCTCCTCGCCGCCGCCGGCTGCGGCCCTTCGGGGACGGACCCTCCGGACCCGAAACGCACGCAAATTCTCCACGATCTCACCGGCGAGCGCGGCTTCTTCGGCGCGCCCTTCCCGAGTGACGCGCGCCTCACGACGAGCGGCACGGCCGACCTCTCGGCTTTCCCGAACCCGTCGAACAACGGCATCGCCGCGCAGATGATCGACCTCGCTGCCGAGGTCCGCGGCTTCGGCACCACGACGGCCATTTACTTCGGGCTCGACGGCGCCTTGCCGGCGGGAAACCTCCTCGGCCCGGCGGAGAGCCTCTCCCCCGAATCCCCTGCCCTGCTGATCGACGTCTCCGCTTCGGCCCCGGATTCCCTCCGCCGTCACCCCATCTCCGCGTCTTTCCTCGAGGACGGCGGCCCGTACGGCGCGCCCCACCTGCTCGCCCTCCTCCCCGTGCAAGGCGTCCCGCTCCGCCCGAACACCACGTATGCCGCCGTCGTCCGGACCTCGCTCCTGGATCGTGACGGCGCCCCGATCGGCGTCTCCCCGGCGATGGCCGATCTTCGGGCTGGTAAGGCGCCGGCCGGCATGAGCGCGGAGGTGCTCGCCGTGTACACGAAGGCGCTCGGCGCGCTCGCCGAGGCGGGCATCTCCGCCGATGAAATCGCCGCGCTCACGGTCTTCACCACGGCCACGCCCACGGACGATTACGCGAAGGTGGCCGAGGCCATGCTCGCCCTGCCGCTCCCCGCCCCGACGACGCCGTTCGTCCGGAACGAGGTCTTCGACGATTATTGCGTGTACGAGACGACGATCGGCATGCCCGTCTATCAAAGCGGCGAACCCCCGTACACCTCGGCGGGCGGAGGCTGGGCGTTCGACGCCGCGGGCAAACCCGTGCTGCAACGACACGAAGAGGCCAACTTCGTCATCACGGTCCCGCGCCGCCCGATGCCTCCCGCGGGATACCCCATCGTCCTCTTCTCGCGCACCGGCGCGGGCGGCGAGCGGCCGCTCGTCGATCGTGGCGTCCGCGCCGAGCCCGGCGGCCCTGCGATCGAGCCTGGCGCCGGCCCTGCGCTCACCTTCGCGCGCGCGGGCTTCGCGGGCGGGAGCGTCGACGGCCCCCACGGCGGCTTGCGCAACAAGACCGGCGGCGACGAGCAGTTCCTCGTCTTCAACGTGGGAAACCCCGTCGCCTTGCGCGACAACATCCGCCAATCCGCCGCCGAGCTCGGCCTGCTCGCGCATGTCCTCGGCGCGATCGACATCGACGTCGCCGATTGCCCCGGCGCCACCTCGGCCGATGGGAAAGCTCGATTCGACACGAACACCCTCGCCCTCATGGGCCATTCCATGGGCGCCTCGATCGTCCCGCTCACCGCGGCCTTCGAGCCTCGCGTCCGCGCCTTGCTCCTGAGCGGCGCGGGCGCGAGCTTCCTCGCGAACATCGTCCACAAGCAAAAACCCCTCGCCACGCGCCCGCTCGCCGAGTCCCTCGTCGGCGTGAGCGGCACGGGGTATTCCCTCACCGAGGTCGATCCGCTCCTGAACCTCCTCCAGTGGGCGGGCGAGCCCGCCGACGTCCAGCCTTATGCTTCGCGTGTCCTGCGTGAAAACGAGGGCGCGCCGCGGCACGTCCTCATGATGCAGGGCATCGTCGACCATTACATCTTGCCGCCCATCGCCAACCCCATGAGCCTCTCGCTCGGCCTCGACCTCGCCGGCCCCGCGCTCGACGCCTCGCACCCCGAGCTCGCCGCCTACACCCCGCTCTCCGCGCTCCTCTCGCTCGGCGGGCGCGCCGAGATCCCCCTGCCCGCCGCCGGCAATTTT
Source organism: Polyangium spumosum (assembly GCF_009649845.1). Classification (NCBI taxonomy): domain Bacteria; kingdom Pseudomonadati; phylum Myxococcota; order Polyangiales; family Polyangiaceae; genus Polyangium; species Polyangium spumosum. Next base: position 241,596 of record NZ_WJIE01000010.1, on the reverse strand, counting down.
AATGGCTCCACGGCGGTCGTGGTGCAACACGCGGAGGACGGCGTCGAGGATGGCCACGAGGTCGTCTTCCAGACCGAAGGCCCGAAGCACCAGATGCAGTGTTTCCTCGAGAGTCTTGCCAAAGGCCTCCCGCGCGTCCCGACGTCCGCCCCTGTCTCCGCGCCCTGCGAGTGAATGCCATGGAGACCCGAAGAGCCCGCTACGATCGTTATCGCGAGGCCATCGCCGGCGAACCTCTGCCCACGGCCCTCGTCGATCTCGACGCCCTCGACGCCAACGTCGACGCCGTCGTCTCGCGCCTCCACGGCAGCGGGAAGACGCTCCGGATCGGCACGAAATCCATTCGATCGGTCGATCTCGTCCGCCACATCCTGCGCCGCGCCGGCCCCTCGTTCCGCGGCCTCCTGGCGTACGCCCCCGCCGAGGCCCGTTACCTCGCGGCCCAGGGCTTCGACGACATCCTCGTCGCTTACCCCACGGCCCAGCCCGCCGACGCGCGCCTGCTCGCCGAGGCCAACCACGAAGGCAAACGTATCTCCATCACCGTCGAGGAGCCCATCCACCTCACGATCCTCGAAGCCGCCGCCGCTCCCCGCGGCGTCCGTATTCCGGTCGTCGTCGACATCGACGTCTCGCTCCGCCGCCTCGGCGGCCGCGTCCACCTCGGCGTCCGCAGGAGCCCGCTCCACGAGGCCCGCGACGTCGCCGATTTCGCCGAGCGTATCGCCTCGTCCCCGCACCTCGAGTTCGCCGGCCTCCTCGGCTACGAGGCGCATATCGCGGGCCTCCCCGACCGGACCCCGCTCGGCCCTCTCCCGCCCGGCGCGAAGCGCGCCATGAAGCGCCTCGCCTGCGCCGCGGTCACCACGCTCCGCCGCGAGATCACCTCCGAATTCGAACGCCGTCGCCTCCCGATCCCCCTCTTCAACGGCGGCGGCACCGGCAGCGTCGCGTTTTCCCTCGGCGACGCCACGCTCACCGAGATCACCGTCGGCTCCGGCTTCCTCGGCAGCCACCTCTTCGACCATTACGACGATTTCCGCCCCGAGCCCGCCGCCTTCTTCGCCCTCCAGGTCACGCGCCGCCCCGCCCCCGGCTTCGTCACCTGCCAGGGCGGCGGCCTCATTGCCTCCGGCGCCGCCGGCCCTGATCGCCTCCCGATCCCTTGGCTCCCCGAGTGCCTCTCCTTGCTCGATCTCGAAGGCGCCGGCGAGGTCCAGACCCCGCTCGCCGTCCCCCCCGACGTGACCCTCGCCCTCGGCGACCCCGTCTTCTTCCGCCACGCCAAGGCCGGCGAGCTCGCCACCTTCTTCCGCGACTACCTCCTCGTCCGCGGCGACCACGTCGAGTCCCGCGCGCTTACCTACCGCGGCGCGGGCGAGTGTTTTCATTGAGGGGGCGAGTTTCGCGTGATATCGACATCCCCGGAACCAGGGAGGTTCACGTGAGGAGTTCTGCACATGGCGCGTAGATCCAGGGCTGTCAGGCGTGGCGCCTCGCGTCCCCTGAAGGCGGTTCACGTCGTCGGGATCTTGCTCTTGCTCGTCGGGAGCGTCTCCTTCGTCTTTGTTCTGGGGCGGCTCCGTGAATGGCTCGAAGAGCGGGACACGCTCGTCGACGTGAACGCGTCGCCGCGCCTCGCCCGGGCGGCGGCTGCCCTGCGTGCTCTCGACGCCTGCAGCGTCGAGTACGATCACAAGGGGCTCTTTTCGAAGCCAGGGATGCGGCTTCTGGACGTGTTCCTCGTCAAGCCGTGTGGAGCCTCCAGGCCGAAGCATTATTCGGTCCCGGAGGACTGGAACACGAACGGCAAGCAGGTCCCGTTCATGCTCAAGCGGGATTCACGAAACGAGCCGTGGCGTGTTCACGGCTCGGCGAGGCCCGACGAGCTCGCGAGGGCTCTCGAAGCCGCTTCCCCCGCGCTTCTCCGATAACGCCCCCGCCATTCAGTAAAAACGTCCATCCCCGCCGCGGCTAACGCGGCGCCTCGAAGACCGTCTCGAACCTCCGCGGCGCCCTCCGCTTGCGCACGCACCGCGTCTCGCCGTGCAGGTAACACACGGTGACGGCGCGCCGGGGCTTGCCTGTCGTGTTGATCCCGGACCTGTGCCAGACGTCGTTGTGGATGAGCAGCGCGTCCCCTGCCCGCGCGGGGACGAGCACCGAACGCGCCTCGGCCTCGGCCGCGCGCACGACCTCCGCCGGGATCACCCCGCCGAGTGGCGTCGCGAGCCCGCCGTGATGCGAGCGCGGCACGATCTCCACGCACCCCGCCTCGACCGGCGCGTCGTCGAGCGCCGTCCATATCTGCACGAGCGGCGCCCGATCGAGCCCCCAAAAACTCCCCCCGTCCTGATGCCAGGGCAGCGCCGTCCCGGCCTGCGCCGCCTTGTTGAACAGGACCGCGCGATACAGCGTGATGGCCCCGTCCGAGAGGGCCCGCGTGATCCGCTCGAACAACGGATTGCCGAGGAAAGCGCGGAAGATGGGATCCTTCTCCAGCTTCTCGAGCTTCCGATAATGGATCGACGGCCCGACCCACCCTTTGCCGCGCTCGAGATCCTCGTACCGCCCGCTCTCCGCGTCGTGCTGAAAAAACAGCCCCTCGTGCACGACGCGCCCGAGCATGAGATCCTCGGCCCGCGCGGCGAGCGTGGTGATCCCCTCGTCCGAAAGCACGCGCCCGAGCCGCGCGAACCCGCTCTCCGCGAGCGCGGCGAGGGCCGCCTTCACGTCGAGGGCCGAGGCCTGCTCCGCGAGGAAATTCATCGCGCGTAACTCGCGTCGGTCCCCTGGAAATCGCGGTACAGCTCGTCGATGCGCCGCCGCGCCTCGGGCGAGATCTCCTTCGCGCAGGCGTCGATCGCGGCGTCGACGTGCGCGATCGTGCCCGGCCCGACGAGGATCGAGTCCACGCCCGGCGTGCTCGCGACGTACGCATAAGCGAGATCAACGAGCGTCATCCCCTCGGCCTCGGCGACCTCACGATAGGCAGCGGCGAGCGCGAAGAACCGGTCCGTCCAGTACCGCCGCTGGTACAGCGGATTCTTCTCGAACCTCGATCCCTTCGGCGGCTCGGCCGAGGGCGCGTGCCTGCCCGAGAGCAGCCCGCCCGCGAGGGGGTTGTACACGGTCGAATGCACGCCGTACTTCTTCGTGAACTTGAAATACTCGAGATCGAGCTGCCGGATGAGCACGTTGTACAGCACCTGCGACATCACGGGCCTCGGCATGCCGCGCCTCTCGGCGATGTACCGCATCTCGAGGATCTGCCAGGACGCGTAATTCGACACGGCCCACGATCGAATCTTCCCGGATTCGAGCAGCGTCTGCACGGCGTCGAGGGTCTCCTCGATGGGCGTCGCGTGGTCCGGGACGTGGAGATAATACACGTCGACGAACTCCATCCCGAGGCGCGTGAGGCTCTCGTCGAGGGCCGCGAGCACCCGCGCCCGCCCGAGCCCCTCCGGCTTGCCCGCGATCCTCCCGAACCCGACCTTGGTCGCGACGACCGCCCGCTCGCGCCTACCTGCGAGCGCCTTGCCGAGGATGCGCTCGGCGTTGCCGTCGACGTAAGCGTTGGCCGTATCGAAGAGCGTGAGCCCACGGTCGAGCGCGTGATGCACGAGCCGGATGCTCTCGGGCTCGGGCGTACGCTTGCCGAAGTTCATGGTGCCGACGGCGAGCAGGGGTTTTCCGGCGGGATCCCGCGGGCGGGTCCAGGGCGCGAGCAGGGAGGACATGGCGCGGAGGCGTAGCGCAGGAGCGGCGCGGAGGGTAGCGCGAGCTCTTCACCTCGGCAGCGTCCGCGGCCACCTATCCCTCCACCGCCACGGCGGCGGATCCACCACGTCCCGCCGAAGCCAATCCGGCGCCGCGCACCGGATCCGCGCGCAGATCGGCAAGCACCTCCCCCGCGCGCACGTCCTCCTGCAGACCTCGCAGATCCCCTGCGCGACGAGCGCATCCGCCGCCTCGTCGAGCGCCGCGCTCTCCTCCTCGATGTCGACGTCCTCCGCCTCCTCCGCGCGCGCCTCGCTCGCCGCGCCCAGGCACACCGCTCCCGCCACGCAGGCCAGGATCCTCGCCCATTGACGTGCTTTCATCGGCCACCTCCCCTCGAAATACCTCGGGCCTGGCCGGCCGCCGTCAACGGCGTGTTCACTCGTTCTTGCTTTTGTATGGCCCCTCCGCGCCCGCGCGGTCCATCATGTCCCGCCATGTCCTCCCCTCGCCTCTACGACGATCTCGCCTGGGTTTGGCCCTTCGTCAGCCCGCCCGAAGAATATCCCGAGGAGGTCGCCACCTTCCGGCGCCGGTTCCAGCAAAAGGGCGTCTCCGACGGCGCCACCCTCCTCCACCTCGGCTCCGGCGGTGGCTCGATCGACGTGCACCTGAAACAGCATTACCGCGTCACCGGCGTCGACCTCAGCCCGAACATGCGCGCCCACGCAGCCGAGCTGAACCCCGAGGTCGAGTATCTGCACGGCGACATTCGCGACCTGCGCCTCGGCCGCACCTTCGACGCCGTCCTCTTGCACGACGCCTCCGCGTACATGATCTCCCTCGATGAGCTGCTCGCCGCGTATCGCACCGCCGCCGCGCACCTCCGGCCCGGCGGCGTGATGGTCACGCTCCCCGAGGAGATCCGGCGGTGCTTCCATCAGAATCGCACCACCTGCTCCACGTATACCCGCGGCGCTCGGACGGTCTCCACGATGTACGTCGATCACGATCCGGACCCCACGGACACCTGGTTCGAGAGCACGTTCGTGTTTTTGATCCGCGACGGCGACCGCGTCACCGTGGAGACCGACACCCACCGGGTCGGGCTTTATCACCTCGACGATATGCTCGCGGCCATGCGCGAGGCGGGGTTCGAGCCGGAGGTCGCGAAGTGGGAGCTCGCGGACCTCGATCCGGAGGAGGATCGCCCGCTCGTGACGGCGGTCAAGCGGGGGTGAACCCCCTCAGAACACGCCGAGCAACCCGATCTGCGTATACAGCGCAGTGAGCCCGATTGTGTCACCGCCGGGGCCGGAGTCGGGCTCGGTGATCATGTAGTTGCCGGAGATGCCGGTCACGAGGCTCATCGCGACGTGTGGATGGACCCAGTACCGCACGCCGGGCGCCGCGCGCCAGCGCACGCGCAGGCGCAGATCGTCGTTGGGCACGGGCCCGGGCGCCGGCTCGGGATCCCGCGTCGTCACCGCGTCCCACGTCCCGAGGCCCACCGAGACCGCGCCGAAGAGCTCCGCGCGCCGATCACTCGACCGGGCGAGGGCGAACTGGAACTCCGGGGCCACGACGAACGAATACAGCCGCCGCGTCCGGGTGGCCTCGATCTCCTGCCCCGTGTTCGGGTCCACGCTCTGGAACGTGGAGGTATCGCTCCAGTTCGAGAAATCGAAGCCGATGCCGATCACGAAACGATCGAACTTGTACCCGACGGTCAATCCGCCCTCGAAGGACGGGAACCCGAGCAGATCGTCGTCCCCGATGAGGAGCGGCGTGCTGATGAGGCTCGTCTGGAGCGCGAAGCCGCTGTTCACGGGCCTCCCTGCGGCGGGAGGGTCGACGGTCTGCGCCGACGCGGCCTCGGCCACGAGGAGCGCCGCGAGGGAAACGGAGAGGGCAAGCGTGGTTCGGAACATGCGGCGGCGTTTAGCACGGGGTGTGCCCACGCCGGAAACTACGCGGGCGTGATGCCAGCGCAGAAGTAGGAGATGTCGCGCTCGGGGATGGCCGGGAGCGTCGCCATGCCGAGGTCTCGCCAGACGGGGTGTTGCCTGTAAGGGCAGACGGCGCGCATCTGCCCGCCGCGTGGCTCCGCGACGCCCTTCCCGCGGAAGATGAGGCCGCGGTACAGGATACGCGGCGGCGCCTGGTGCAGGCGGTGATGGATGGCGGGCGGGCAGGCGCTGCCTGGATCGGCCTCCTCGAGCCGGATGACGGCCGGGACGGCCCCGAGCTCCGGGCGCACGACGTCGCACAGGGCCTGGAGGAGCGGCGACAGGGCCATGGCTCAACCGAAGCGCGCGGCGTAGATGGCTTGGGCGTCGGCGTTGAGGGCGGCGATCTCGTGTTCGATGGTCTCCACTTCGAATCCATCGACGGAGACGGGCACGAGTTGCGCAGTTTCGTCCTTGAACAGGTACACCCCGAGCTTTTCCGGCGGGAGGATGGAGGCGCGGTCGTAACCGAGCTCGCCAATCACCTGGGAGACCGCCTCCTTGGGGTCGGAGAGCATGACGAGGTGGTTGAGCTCCCGCAGGACGTAGTCGCTGTGGGTGCTCATCATGATCTTGAAGCCCCGGTTGACCGCCTTGGCGAGCACGCGCGTGATCTTGCGCTGGTTGTCGGGGTGGAGGTTCAGCTCGGGCTCGTCGATGATGAGGAAGTCGCCCGGCTTCGCCATGTGGCGGAAGTAAAAGACGAGGCTCGCGAGGGACTTCACCACGGAGGCCGTGAGGTGGACGGGCAGCGGCCTGTCGCCGGCCTTGTCGTGGGCGAAGACGAGCTCCCCCAGGTCGGAGACGGTGACCCTGCCTCCGAGGACGGCGCGTTCGAGGTCGTCGGCGAGATCCGCGAAGGGGGTCGTGTTCCTCGCGATGTTGGGCAGATCGTTGGCGACCTGGAGGCTGTCGCGGATGGGCCAGGCATAACGGCCCGCGCGGCGCCGGAGCACATCCGCCGGATCCGTGCCTGCGTCGATCTCGAGCAGCTCGCTCACGAGCTCGGTCCGGTTGAGAGCGAGCTCCTTGGCGAACATGTTCACGGCGATCCGCTCCGCGGGGAAGAGGATGCAACGAGGGAACAGCCATTCCCAGAGCAACCAGACGAATACGGTCCGCCGGACCATCTGCAAGACATGCGGACCATCGGCGGGGTCGTAGAGCTGCGAGAGCCTCGCGCGCAGATCCAGGATCGCTTGCTCTCTGGGGCGCGCGCCGAGCTCCTTCTGCCCGGACAACGAGACATCTGCCTTTTCGAACGGCTCGGGAGCGGACGCGAAGACGCGGGGAAGCGAGGACGCACACGCCCGCGCGATCCGGCCCAGAATGGCGTCCCAATCCGGGCGCGCGGCGGCGAGGTCGAGCTCTTGCCGATCCGAGCGTACGAACGCTTCGAACGCAGGGTCCTCGAGCAACGCTGGCCCCTTGTCCTTCCCGAGGCGATGGAGCCCGTACACCGTCCACGCGAGGTACGTCTTGCCGGTGTTGTTCGGCCCGGTCAGGACGATGAGGTCCTTCCCGAGGTCGACTTCGGCCTCGCGCAGGGGACCCAGGTTTTCGACGCGGAAGCGCATCCGTTGCTCCTCGTGGCGAGGCTACTCGCCGCCTCCCACGCGGGCAAGTGCGTGCTCGGCAGAGCGCCAACGAGGCACCCGAGTCGCCGTCATGCAACCTTGCGCAAGGCCACCTCGTCGCCCGAGTCGCCGTCATGCAACTTTGCACAGCGCCACCTGGGCAGCCGAGTTGCCGTCATGCAACCTTGCTCAGCGCCGCCTGGGCACCCGAGTCGCCTCTCTGCAACCTTGCTCGGCGCCAACTCGGCGCCCGAGTCGTCTCTCTGCCAAGTAGCAGAGCGCCACCTGGGCGCCCGAGTTGCCCCTCTGCAGCACAAAAAAGCCCCCTCTCCCGCGGGCGGGAGAGGGGGTTTGGGGGTGAGGGAAAGCGCCCGGGAGCGAAGGCTGAGAGCGCCTCAGCCCCTCAGATTCTTCGCGACGAAGTCCCAGTTCACGAGGCTCGTCATGAACGTCTCGATGTACTTGGGGCGCAGGTTCCGGTAGTCGATGTAGTACGCGTGCTCCCACACGTCGATCGTGAGCAGCGCCTTCTGGCCGTGCTTCATCGGCAGGTCCGCGTTGCCCGTCTTCGTCACGGCGAGCTTGCCGTCCTTCACGACGAGCCACGCCCAGCCCGAGCCGAACTGCGTCGCCGCGGCGGTCGAGAACTCCTCCTTGAACTTCTCGAACGAGCCGAAGTCGCGCTTGATCGCGTCGGCCAGGTCGCCCGTGGGCTCCCCGCCGCCGCCCGGCTTCATGCAATGCCAGTAGAACGTGTGGTTCCAGACCTGCGCGGCGTTGTTGAACACGCCGCCGTCCGAGCGGAGGATGATCTCCTCCAGCGACAGCGACGCCTCGGGCTTGCCGTCGACGAGCTTGTTGAGGTTCGTGACGTAGGCGTTGTGGTGCTTGCCGTGGTGATACTCGAGCGTCTCGGCGCTGATGTGCGGCGCGAGGGCGTCCTTCTTGTACGGGAGTTCGGGGAGCGTGAAGGCCATGGTCGCGTGTCCTCTCGTGGTTTCGGTTCGCCGGGTGCCCGGCAGGCGGCGAGACTCTACCGATACGGAAGGGCCCGGGGAAGTCAGAGAGTTCGGAAGGCCTGAACTTTCATCACGCGTGCCCCGGACACACTTTCCCTTGCCCCTGCCCCCCTGCACCTCCTAGGGTTCGCTGCCGTGAACGAGCTCGTCCGCTTCGCGCTCACGGCGTATTACCCCCGCGTGGACGATCTGCCCGGCCTCGCCGAGCTCGGCGTGGACGAGAAGATCCAGCGCCTGCGCCGCGAGTCCACCCTGCTCTTCTGGACCGGCATCGTCGCCGCGTCGGTCGCCTTCCAGATCGCGCCGCTGCTCACGCTCCGAAGGCCGCTGCTCGCGTCCTGGCTCTCCGAGGAGGAGCTCGACCGGCACGCGCACGAGATGGCCACCCACCCGGCCTACCTCGTCCGACAGGTGACGTTCCTCATCAAGCTCGTCGGCGGCATCTTCTGGGGGCAATCCCCCGAGGTCCGCGCCTCCCTCGAGCTCGCGCCTTACCCCGAAGACCCGGGCACGCGCAGGCTCGAGGCGTTCGTGCCGCAGCAAGGGCCGCTTCCCGGCGCGCCGACGGACAAGCTCGTGGCGCTCGGCAAGAAGGAGCGCGAGCGCGGGCGCGACAAGGATCGCGGCAAAGGACTCCACGCATGAACAGCGCGCAGACAAGCTCTCGCCCGAAGCTCTCGGACGTCGCCCGGGGCCGGCACGCGACGTTCACCTCGTTCGCGGATCCGGGGCTCGACTGCGAGGTCGACTTCGTGGTCGTCGGCAGCGGCGCGGGCGGCGCCGCGGCGGCCGTCGTGCTCGCGCGGGCCGGGTACAAGGTCGCGGTCGTCGAGGCCGGGCCCTGGCGCGCGCCGGAAGATTATCCGTGGACGACCTACGGCACGATCCGCGACCTCTTCCCCGATTGGGGCTCGCTCGTCACGCAGAGCCGCGCCCTCTGGCCGATCGTCCAGGCCTCCTGCGTCGGCGGCAGCACGGTCATCAACAGCGCCATCGTGGTCCGCACGCCGGGCGACGTCTTCACGCGCTGGGAGCGCGAGTACGGCATCGACGGCCGCGCCCTGGAGAAGCGCGTCTGGCAGCACCAGGACCGCATCGAGGACGAGCTCTCGGCGACGGTGGTGCCGCCCGACGCGCGGGGCCTCCTGAACACGCTGGCGATGGACGCGGCGGAGAAGCTCGGCTGGTCGTCGCATTACATGGTGCGGTACGCGAAGGACTGCGAGGGCTCGGGCCAGTGCCTCCAGGGCTGCCGCAAGGGGCGCAAGCAGAGCACGAACGTCAATTACATCCCCGAGGTGCTGGAGCGCGGCGGCTACGTGCTCTCGACCGCGCCGGTGTCGGGCCTGCTCTTCGAAGGGCGCCGCGTGCTCGGCGTGACGGGGCGCTTTCAGGACCCGGAGACGCGCAGGTCCGGCGCGCGCTTCACCGTTCGGGCGCGCAAGGCCGTGTTCGTGGCGGCGAGCGCGACGCAGACGCCGGTCCTGCTCGCGAAGAGCGGGGTGAAGAGCCGCGCGCTCGGCACGCTCTTCCGGGCGCACCCGGGCACCGGGGTGTTCGGGGTGTACGACGAGCCGGTCGATCAGAACATCGGCGCGACGCAGGGCTGGGCGTCGACGCATTTCCGGCAGGATCCGGGGCTGAAGCTGGAGACACTCGCCATCCCGCCGGAGATGGTGGCGGGGCGCCTGCCGGGCGGCGGGAAGGAGCTGATCCGCCGGTTCCGCGAATATCGACACGTGGCGATGTGGGTCGCGGCGGTGCGCGCGGAGTCCGTGGGCACGGTGAAGCCGAGCCTGTTCGGCGGCGGCCCGGTGGTGAAATACCAGCTCGACGAGGCCGACATGCGCAAGCTGCGCAAGGGGCTGTCGATGGTGACGCGTATGCATTTCGAGGCCGGCGCGCGTGAGGTCATCCCGGGGATCTTCGGGCTGCCGTACAAGATCGGCCCGGACCAGATCCACCTCATCGAGGAGGGCCCGACCGATCCCCGCTGCTACGTCGCGATCCTCTCGCACCTCTTCGGCGGCTGCCCGATGAGCGCGGACCCGCGGCAAGGCGTGGTCGACGAGCACGGCAAGGTCCACGGCTACGAGGGGCTGTACGTCGCGGATGCGTCGGCGATCCCGACGACGATCGGCGTGAACCCACAACACACGATCATGGCGCTCGCGTCGGTGTGGGCGGAGAACCTCGTGTCTTAGTCCCGAGGGGGACGCCTCGCGTCCCCCTCTCGGCCAGGCAAAGCCCGGCCGATTCACCCCCTAGAGGCGAGCTCGCTGCGCGACCTCGCAGAGCGCAAGGCGCTCTAGAAGCTGCCCTGGATCCCGCCGGGCCCGATGGACACGGCGGCGTCCGGCTTCTTCGGCCCGCTCTTCGCGAGCACCATGCCGGGCATCATCATCAGGACGCCGAGGCCCACGAAGCCGAGCCCCGCGAGCGAGAGCCCGGCCCCCGCGCCGCCGCCCAGGTCCTCGGTCAAGCCGAGCGCGGCCATCATCACGCCCCCCACGAAGATCGGCGCCCCCGTCCCGAGCAGCACCCCGCCCGCGACCCGATCCCGCACGAGGTAATCGTCGTAGGAGACGTGCACCTCGGTGATCTCGCCGAGCGGGATGTCGCGTTCATCGTCCCGCGTGCGCACGACGAGCCGCTCGCCGGAGACGATGGAGCGGATCGGCGCGGCATAGACGAGGTCCGCGCCGGATTTGCGCTTCAGGGTGACGGTCTCGAGGTGGCCGTAGACGACCTTCCGCGGGCCGCCCTTGGTGGTGACGGCGGGAAAGGGCCCGGCGGGGCCGGGCGAGGCGTTCGAGAGCCCGGGCAGCTCGGAGGGCGGGATCGTGACGTGGCTGCTACACGCCGCGAGCAGGAGCGAGCTCGCAGCCACGGTCATCAACATGGTTCGCGCGAGCGCCCGGGACATGAGCCTCCCCGAGCGAGATGCTCTCACGGGCCGCCGGCGTCGGCAACCTTTGGGAGCGGATCAAGCCGCGGCCGGCTCGCCCCTCTCCTTCTCCGCCACCGCCGGCACGCCCGGCAGCGGCTTCTGATCCTCGCGCAGCTTCTCCACGAAGACCTCGAACACCTCGGCGGCGTGCTCCCGCGCCGACTCCGCGCGCCATGCGGACGTGTCGATCGGCGGCAGGACCTCGATGTCCACGGTGGTGGGCTGCACGTAGAGCGTGTGTTTCACCCAGTTCTTGTGCACGCCGTGCAGGACGACCGGCACGACGGGCAGGCCCGTGGCGATCGCGAGGTGCACGAAGCCGAGCTTGAGCGGCCGGAGCCGCCCGTCGCGGCTGCGCGTGCCCTCGGGCATGATCCAGATGGAAAGCCCGTGTTTCTTCACCGTCCTCGCGATGCCGGACATCGCCGCGATGGCCGAGCCCTTGTTCGCCCGATCGAGCCACAGGTGCCCCGAGAGCAGGTAGAGCTGGCCGAAGAAGGGGATCCGGAGGACCTCCTTTTTCATCACGCCACACCCGCCCACCGGGCAGAGCCAGATCGAGAGGAACGCGTCGAGCGTGGAGGTGTGATTCGCGACGTAAATGGCGGGGTGCGCCTGCTTGATTCGCTCGCCGTGGTGGAGGACGGGCGTGACGCCCGCGATTCGCGTGATCGAATACCCGACGATCTTGCCGTAATAATTGCAAAGCTTGATGCGAAGGACGCGGAACGGCAGGAGGAGGAGCGCGAGCAGCAGGGTCAGCGTCGACGCCACCGCGACGAGCGTGAAGCCGACGACGAACCGAACGGCCGAGGAGAGCGCGGCGAGGGATGTTCGCCCCGACGAGGAATCATGGTCCGACATGAAGAAGCGGATCTCCAGGCTGGGAAACGTCCGCACCGTACCACGAACGAACGTTAGGATTGCGTCATGATCACGCCAGATGCCGTCGAGCGAGCCCTGCACGAGCTCTTCATCGCCGCAGCAGGCACGAAGCTCCGGCGCGAGGACCAGAAGAAGTCCATCGAGGTGGCCGCGTTGCTCGGCGAGATCGAGCGTCACCACAAAGATGCCCTCGTCGTGGACGCGGCCGCGGGCAAGGCGTACGTGGGGCTCGTCGGCGCCGCGCTGCTCGGGTTCTCCCGGGTCCACGTGATCGAGCGCGAGGCCTCGCGCATCGCAGCATGCGAGGCCGCGGCCGCGCGGCTCGGAAGGAAGATCGAGCTCCGGCTCGCGGCAGGCGACGTCGGCGACGCGTCGCTCTGGCCCGAGGCGCCGGACGTCGTGGTCGCGCTGCACGCTTGTGGCCCGGCGACGGACACGATCCTCGACGCGGCGAGCCACGCGGGGGCCAGGTGGATGTACGTGGTGCCGTGTTGTTACGCGGCGAGCGTGCCGTTCGCGGCGGCAGCCGAGGCGAAGGCCGAAGCCGTCGGGATCCCGCGGCAAGCCGAGGTGCGGCGGCGGTTCGTGATGTCGCTGGTCGACGCGGAACGCGCGCTGCGGCTCGAAGCGGCGGGGTACGAGGTGACGATCACGGCCTTCGTCCCCCCCACCGTGACCCCGCACAACTTGCTCTTTCGCGCGCGGCGCGTGCGCGAGCCTGGGCGCATGCGCGAGGCCGCGGCGCGGCTCGAGCGGCTGAGGGCGTAGCGCCGGGGTTTCACCCCGGACCCCGACCAGGGGTTGTCCACCCCTGGACCCGGACCAGGCACGGCCTGGACCGAAGGTGCGAAAACCGCGCTCCGCGCGGTTTACGCAACAGGCCCGATGCAAGACCGCAGACGACCTTGCCCAGCGCTGCCGCCTCGGCTGAGGGACGTGCAGCGTCGCCGTCTCCACGGGCAACTCCGGCGTGGTCTTGCCACGGGCCCGTTGGATGAACTGCGCATCGCGCAGTTCATCCACCTTCGGTCCAGGCCGTGCCTGGTCCGGGGTGGAGGGGGCGGACAGCCCCCTCCCGGGGTGTGGGGCAGCGCCCCGCTCCGTTCTCCAGCCTTGACGCACGCCCTCCGCGGCGTATGCCGTCGCCCCGCCGCCGATGTACCGCCTCCTGTTCCGCCTGCTCCTCCGCCGCCTGTCCGCCGAGACCGCCCACCACCTCGGCTTCGGCTTGTTGCGCTTCCTGATGGCGATCCCGGGCGTGCGCGCCCTGGCGAAGCGGCTCCTCGGCCCGCGGGATCCGCGCCTCTCGGTGCGGGCCTTCGGCCTCGATTTCCCGGGGCCGCTCGGGCTCGCCGCGGGGTTCGACAAGGACGCGCGGGGCTTCGAGGCGCTCGGCGCGCTCGGGTTCGCGTTCGTGGAGATCGGGACGGTGACGGGCGAGGCCCAGAGCGGAAACCCCAGGCCGCGGCTGTTTCGGCTGGAGCAGGATCGGGCGCTCGTCAACCGCATGGGCTTCAACAACGAAGGCTCGCGCCGCGCGGCCGAGCGGCTGGAGAAGCGCAAGCCGGGCGGCGTGGTCGTGGGCGTGAACATCGGCAAGACCAAGGTCGTGCCCGAATCCGAGGCCGCCGCCGATTACGTGGCGAGCGCCGAGCGCCTCGCCGCGCACGCCGATTACCTCGTCGTCAACGTGAGCTCGCCGAATACGCCGGGCCTGCGGGACCTGCAATCCACGGAGAAGCTCCGCCCCATCCTCGTGGAGGTGCGCGCCGCGCTCGATCGCGCCTGCCCTGCCCGCCGCGTGCCGCTGCTCGTGAAGATCGCGCCCGACCTCGCCGACGAGGACATCGACGCGATCGGTGATCTCGCGCGGGAGCTCGGGCTCGACGGCATCATCGCCACGAACACCACGATCCGCCGCGACGGACTCGTGACGGATCCGGCGCGGGTCTCGGAGATCGGCGCGGGTGGCCTCTCGGGCAAGCCCGTCAAGGCACGGGCGCTCGTGGTGCTGCGCAGGCTCCGCGCCCGCGTGGGGGATTCGCTCGTGCTCGTGGCCGCAGGCGGCGTGGAGGACGCGGACGACGCGTGGGAGCGTATCGCCGCGGGAGCGACGCTGGTGCAGGCGTACACGGCGTTCGTGTATGAAGGGCCCACGTTCGCGCGGCGGATCCACGAGGGAATCGTCGCGCGGATGCAGGCCGAGGGGCTCGGCTCGATCGCGGAGCTCGTCGGCCGGGACGCGCGCTGATCAGGCCGGGAACGGATCGATCGTGCGCAGCCGCTCGGCCATCTCGCGGGGCCCCTCGTGGAGCGGTGACGTCGTGCGCAGGAGCGCGGTCATCCCGAAATCGACGCCCTTCATCGCCCATTCCGGCCCGAGCCCCGCGGCGAGGACATGGCGGCTCGGGGCGCGGATCACGGGCCGCACGACCGTATCGGCCCAGGCCCAGCGCGGCAGCTCGTACCGATAACGGAACGAGCCATCCGGCTCCTCGAACGCGAGCAGGAGCCGCTTCACGCCCTCCGCGGTGGATCCGAGCTTCGCGAGCACGGCGCCCGGCACCTCGGGCACGCCCGGGCCGTGGTGGAAGACGCGGATCGGGCCGACGGAATACGCCGCCACGTCCCCGGCCTGCGCGCGCCGTTCGGCCTCGCAGATCGCGGAGAACGACGTCCCCCAGAGATCCTCGCGCGACTCGAGGGTGCGCACGAGCTCGCCGAGCGCGCCGAGCGCGATCGGATAGGCGCTCGCCTCCGGCTTCAGCGTGACCATCCGCCGGATCGCGATGTTCAGCCAGATGCCGCGGACATCGGCCGGCCACTCGTCGAAATCCCCCGCCTCGGCCGCCGCGACGATGAGCCCCGCGTGCGCCATGGCGAGCTCCGGTTCGAGCAGCGACCAGACGGCGAGCACGCCATCCGCGTCGAAATGGTTGTTCACGACGATGGACGGCGCATCCGCGGGCGAGGCCTCGTGGACGAACCGGAGCGCAATCTCGACGGAGGTGTCGGCCTTGAAGGCCGACGGCGTCCGGTTCTTCGCCCAGTGGCTCAGATCGATGGCGGCGCCTGCCACGAGCCCGTCGCAGGAGATGGCGCATTCGGGCGCGCGCTCGCCCATGGGAACGAACTGGAAATCACGTGCAGCCATGTTCGAAAGCCTAGCACGTGCGTCCCGTCCGCGCCGGATTGACGGCCGCGTCCGCTGGCTCGACAACCTGCTCGACGAATCCGCGCGCTTGCGCGGGGAGAGCGAGGACCGATGAAAAAGGATTGGACCCGTGCTTTGTTCGTGGCCGCGGCGAGCGCCGCTGCGCTGCTCTTCGGTGCCCCGGCCCTCGCCGAGGCGCCCGAGCCCGAGGAGGACGCCGAGGCGCTGCTCGCGCTGGAGGACGCGGAGGACAGCGACGAAATCGCGGAGACCGGGCAGCCTCTGAACGCATTCAACCGCCGGTTGAGGAACGTCGGGACGGGCCTCTGCCTGTCCACGAGCGGCTCCGAGCCCATCGCCCGATACACGAATTGCAGCGTCGCGCCCACCCACCGGTGGGACATCATCCAGCTCGCAAATGGTCTGCACATCATCCGTTCGCGCAACCCCCAGCAGCTCGGCAGATGTCTCACCGTCGCCGGCGAGACGATCCGGCCCGGGTCGATCGCATTCATGGGCCCCTGCGGCGCGCCGGGCGCCCGTCGCTGGAGGATGGCCACCGCGGCCCCGCGTCGGATGTACATCGCGAATCATAGCCCCTTGCTCTGCTTGCATGGAGGCGCCGCAGGGACGCCCGCCCGGGTGCAGCTCGTCGGCGCCGGCGTGAACCAGCTCTGGCAGGACCTGCCCTGAGGCTGAGCATGGGTCTCATCGTGCAGGCGCTTCGCTGGGGCTTTGCCCCAGGCCCCACCGGGGCTATCCGCCCCTGGACCCGGACCAGCGCAGGCGCTGGACCTTTTGTCGATGAACTGCGCTCCGCGCAGTTCATCGAACAGCCGCAGTCAAGACCAACAACGACCCTGCCAGCCGAGACAGCCGCGCTGCTGGTTCTGCTGGCAACCCGGCCTCTTCGTCGGCCCGTTTGAAAAACTGCGCGGAGCGCAGTTTTTCAACCCCCGGTCCAGGGCTTGCCCTGGCGCGGGTCGAGGGGCGCGTAGCCCCCGCGGGGTCCGGGGCGGCGCCCCGGCTCCCACGCCTCCAGGATGAGACCAATGCTCAGGCCCTGAGGTCGTCCCTCCCGAGATCGGCGCGCCCCGCGGAGGATCTGGAGGCCGGAGGCGCGGGCGAGACCTGCCTTTACAGCTCCGCTCCTCCGTGCCACCTTCGCCGCCGGAGGATCTTTGCATGCCTGCATCCTTTACCCCGGTCCGCCTTGGTCGCAGCGACCTCGAAGTCGTGCCCCTCGGAATCGCGGCGAGTTACGGCGCCAGTGGTCGCGACGTGGAGTACGCCTTCGAGCGTGGGATCGATTTCTACTACTGGGGCTCGACCCGCGCGCCTGATTTCGGCGAGGGCCTGAAGCGCATCGGAAAGCGTAGCCGCGAGCGGATGAAGCTCGTCGTCCAGAGCTACTCGCGCTCGCCGACCGGGATCGGCAAATCCCTCGAAAAGGCGCTCCGCAAGCTGGAGACGGACTACGCGGACGTCCTCTTGCTCGGCTGGTGGAACCTGCCGCCGAAGGACGCGATCCTCGACGCCGCCGCTGATCTCGTGCGCCGCGGCCGCGCGCGCAAGGTGATGGTCTCCTGCCACAACCGCCCCGCCTTCAAGCACCTCGCCCGTGATTCCCGCATCGACCTTTTGATGCTCCGCTACAACGCGGCCCACCCCGGCGCGGACAGGGACGTGTTCCCGCATTTGACCGATCCGCGACCTGGAGTCGTCACCTACACCTCGACCTCGTGGGGCCAGCTCCTCAATCGCAAGCTCGTCCCCGCAGGCGAGCGCCTGCCGCGCGCCGCGGACTGTTACCGATTCGCGCTCACGAGCCCGAACATCGGCGCCTGCTGGGCGGGGCCGAAGGACAAGGCGCAGATCGACGAGGCGCTGAAGGCGCTGGAAGAGGGGCCGATGAGCGAGGAGGAGCTCGCGTGGATGCGGCGTATCGGCGCCGTGGTGCGCGACAAGGCGAAGCTCCAGGCCGGCGGGATGGGCATCGCGGACCGGCTGATCAACCTCTACTCGGGCTTCGGGTTCCGCACCACGACGGAGCTCGGTGACGGCTGATCACGTTGCCAGTCGACCATTCGCCCCATGAGCCAGATGAACGGCTCGACCTGGCCGCTCAGCACGCATGTGCCCTTGCAAATGTCGTGAAGAAGTCCCTGCACATCGGACGAGCACAAGCTCGAGACCGCCTGGTTGTCCACGGGGAGCAATGTGCAGAGCGGCAACGCCGTTGTCCCGGGATCACGCAGCGTGACGTCTCGCGCATGGATCACGATCGTGATCGGCGTGTTTTGATCGGGAAGCCCGACGGACACGGCGAGATCCGGCGTCGGGCCAGGGGCCCTGGCCAGCGTCTCCTTCACGTAGGCAGAAAAGGCTTTGGCCCATGCCTCCACGTCGGCTCGCCTCGACCCATCTCCGGCTCGCTGGCCAGCCGCACGAGCGACGTGACGACTTCCACCCGATAGGCCCGCCTCGACTTCGCGCTCCGCATCGATGAGGGCCTCGAGCGTCCTGTCGACGTCCTCTCGTGTGTGCGAAGCCGAGCAGATGAACCTCAGGCGACCACGTCCGCTCTCCACGATGGGGTACGTGACAGCCGCCGTGTGAACACCACGCGCGTACAGGCCGTGGACGATCGCATAGAGCTTGTCTTTATCGGCAAAATGCGGAGTGACGATGGGGCCGTCTCCCGTCCCGAGATCATACCCAGCCTCGGAGAACCGCCTCCGCATGTAGGTGGTCGTCCCCCACAGGCGCTCTCGCAGCGTGTCGTCCGCGCGGAGGCGGCGCAAGGCGGCGAGCGCCGCCGCGATATCGGCAGGGCTGGCGGACGCCTGGAAGATATAGGATCTCGCGGACGACTTCAGCAGGGCGATGTGCTCCTCCCGGGCGGCGACGACACCCCCGAGGCTCCCGAGCGACTTGCTGAGGGTCGTCATGATGAAGTCCACCTCGTCGGTGACACCTCGATCCGCGCAAAGGCCGGCGCCTCGTGGGCCATAAAAACCGAAGGAATGGGCTTCGTCCACGAGGACGAGCGCATCGTATTTTTTCGCCACGCGCACGATGTCCGATACCGGCGCTGTCCCCTCGCCCATGCTGTACACGCTCTCGAGGACGACGAGGACCGTTCGGTAGGGCGACGCGACGGCCGCGAGGACCGACTCCAGGTCGGATGGATTGTTGTGCTGGAACGTCCTCATCGTCGCGCCGCAGAGCCGAGCGCCGTCGACGATGGAGGCGTGGCAGAGCTGATCCATCACGATGACATCGTTTTCGCCGAGCAGGCTCGCGACGACGCCGACATTCGCGGTGAACCCCGTGGGAAACAGGCATGCGGCAGGTTTGCCCACCAGCTCGGCAAAGGCTCGTTCGAACTCCAGATGGAGATCGGTCAGGCCGGATGCCGCTGCGGATGTCCCCATTCCGGCGCCAAAGCGCTCCAGGGCAGCCCTGGCCTCCTGGATGACCTCCGGATCACGGTTCAGGCCGAGGTACAGGTTGGTGGTCCAGATGATGGCCTCGCGCTCTTCCCCGGTGTCTGCATGGGCGACGATACCTCTGTGCGCGCTCCCCGTACGTAGCAGCTTGCTGTAGGGGTCGCGGCCGGCACGGCCGACCAGGCGCTTGAGCTCCCGGACGAGCGTGGCCTTGTCGGTCGCGGACCAGGAGGGCGCCTTCGCGGCCAGGAAGGGCGGGTGGCTGGACTGAAGCTGCGCCTGAAATCGACCGAGTGTATCGGCGGCTCCAGCTCGTGCCTTCTTCGTCGACGTTTGCTCCGTGGCGCTCCCCATCGAATCGAGGACGTCATTGGCCAGGCCCGCGGGCGTCGAGCGCTCGATGACCGCGGACGCCGGCATCTTTTGACCTGTGATCGCGGCGAGCCGATTGCTGAGCTCCACCGCGATCAACGAGTCGAGGCCCAGCTCGTCGAGGGGGCGGTCCGGCGGTACTTGCTCGGGCGCACGAAGACGGAGGAGAGAGGCGATTTCGCCCCGGATGATCGATAACAGGGCCGCATGCCTCTCGTCCCTCGAAAGACCCGCCAGACGGCGCGCCAGGCCGCCGGCGTCGCTCGTGACGTCGGCGCCGGCGCAACGGACCTCCGGTTTCGGGAGCTCTTTGCGGTCGAGCTTGCCGCTCGGCAACCGGGGCAGCTCGTCGAGGTGCATCACGACCTGAGGCAACATGTACCTGGGCAGCCGCTCGGCCAGGTACGCTCGCGCCGCCTCACGCGTCACCGCCTCGTCCCGCGTCACGACATACACCACGAGTATCTTCTGGTCGCCTCCCCCGTCCACGACCGCCGCCGCTGCGCCGCTCACGCCTTCCATCGACTCCAGCGTCGACTCGATCTCTTCGAGCTCCACCCGGAAGCCTCGGATCTTCACCTGCTGGTCGACCCGGCCCAGGAACTCGATCTCGCCGTCTTCCCTCCACCGGCATAGATCTCCTGTCCTGTACAGCCGCTCCTCCGGGATGGGCCCGGCCGGATTCACCTCGATGAACCGCTCCTTCGTGAGCTCCTCGTCGTGCAGGTACCCACGCGCGAGCTGGTCTCCCCCCAGATACAGCTCTCCCGGGACCCCGGCGGGAACCCGCTGCATGGAATCGTTCAGGATGTAGGACCGAGCGCTCGCGATCGAATGGCCAATCGTGATCGTCTCCACGCCTGCGGAGACCTCGGTCGCCGTCGCATAGACCGTCCCCTCGGTCGGCCCATAGACGTTCACCACCCGCGGCCGCGGCGCGAGCGCGTGGAGCTTCTCCACCAGCGACCGTTTCAGCACTTCGCCTCCAAAGACGAGGCACCGGATTCCCTCGGGCAGCCGTCCGGTCGCGAGCAAAACCTGCATCGCCGACGGCACCATGATACACGTCCTCACCCGGTTCGCCGACGGCAACTCCAGGAGCTTCAGCACGTTCTCCGAAAGCACCACCGTCCCGCCGAGCGACAACGTGCCCAGGATCTCCATGACCGAGGGATCGAAGCAGATGGAGGTCGCCGCGAGCACACCCGAGAGCTCCTCGTCATCCAGCAATTCGCGCATGGACCGGCTCATCGCGACGACGCTTCGATGCTCGACGGCGACCCCCTTCGGTCGCCCTGTCGAGCCCGAGGTGTAGATGACATACGCGAGGTCCCGCGCCGAAGGCCCAGCCACGCCGTCCGCCGTCCGCTCCCCGATTTCCTCGAGCCGTACGAGCTCGGGCACCCCCTCGCAGAGCGCTGCCATCTCCGCGTGGTCCACGATGGCGCCCCTTGCACGGGCGTGCTCCAGCATGTAGCGCACACGCTCCCGCGGATACGCCGGATCCAGCGGCACGTACGTACACCCCGCTCGTAATACCCCGACAAGCGTCGCCACGAGCTCCCACGTGCGGCGCATGCACACGCCGACCAGCGACCCCGGCTCCACGCCCCGCGCCACGAGCTCGCCTGCAATCGCGTTCGCCCGATTCGTCAGGCGTTCGTAATCGATCTCCGTCACACCATCAATGATTGCCGTCCGCTCCGGATGCGCCCTCGCCTGCTTCGTGATCATCCCCCAGACCGTCACCGCCCGGTCATTGGGCTGATCGCGTGGTAGCTCTTCCTGGTGCTTCGAGGTGATGTTCATCGTTGACGTCAGGATCTACCTGATTCCGCGGCATCGAGAAAGCCGCCCGCACCATCGATCGACCCTGCCCGCGGCATCGAGGAGGCCGCCCGCACCATCGATCGACCCTGCCCGCGGCATCGAGGAAGGCGCCCGCACCATCGATCGACCCTGCCCGCGGCATCGAGGAAGGCGCCCGCACCATCGATCGACCCTGCCCGCGGCATCGAGGAGGCCGCCCGCACCATCGATCGACCCTGCCCGCGGCATCGAGGAGGCCGCCCGCACCATCGATCGACCCTGCCCGCACCATCGATCGACCCTGCCCGCACCATCGATCGACCCTGCCCGCACCATCGATCGACCCTGTCCGCGGCATCGAGGAAGCCGCCCGCACCGTCGATCGACCCTGTCCGCGGCATGCTTGACTCCGCCCGCGACTGGTCGTTTACTGCGACGGAGAACCGTTTGCAGGCAAACAAGCTGTGGCGGGATCCTTGTCGAGGGAGCGGATCGTGTCGTCAGATCTGGCAGTCGGGGCCATTTTCGCCGGGCGTTATCGCGTCGAGCGTCGTATCGCGTCGGGGGGCATGGGGGCCGTGTACGAGGTCGTCCACCTCGAGACGAACCGCCGCCGCGCGCTCAAGGTGATGCACGCGAACTTCGTGCAGAGCGACGACCTGCGCGGCCGCTTCCGGCAAGAGGCGCGTGTCGCCGCGGAGATCGAGAGCGAGTACATCGTCGACGTCTTCGACGCGGGCATCGACGACACGAGCGGGATGCCCTTCCTGGTCATGGAGCTGCTCCGCGGCGAGGAGCTCGGCAAGCGCCTGCGCCGCGTGGGCCCCTTGCCGCCGGAGGAGGTGCTCTCGCACCTGCACCAGACCTCGCTCGCGCTCGACAAGACGCACCGCGCGCAGATCGTCCACCGCGATCTCAAGCCCGACAACCTCTTCCTCTGCGAGCGCGAGGACGGCCCCCCACGCGTCAAGGTCCTCGATTTCGGCATCGCGAAGATCGTGGCCGCAGGCGCGACGGGGGCGGGCGCGACGCAATCACTCGGGACGCCGCTCTACATGGCGCCCGAGCAATTCTTGATGGATTCGTCGGTCTCCCCCGCGACGGACATCTTTGCGCTGGGGATGATCACATTCACGCTGCTCGTGGGCAAACCTTACTGGTTCGAGGAGTCGCGCGGGGGCCCGAACGTCTTCGCGTTCGCGGCGCATGCGGCGCTCGGGCCGCGGGAGCCGGCGACGGCGCGGGCGGCGCGGCTCGGCGCGACGTTGCCGCCCACGTTCGACGGGTGGTTCGCCCGCGCGACGGCGAAGGCGCCTGGGGAGCGGTTTCCTTCGGCCTCGAGCGCGGTGAAGGCGCTGGCCGAGGCGCTCGGATTGCCGCAGCCGGGTATGCTCGGATCGGGGATCCTGCCGCCGGGATCGATTCCGCGGCCGACGTTCGCGTCGCAGCCGGCGGAGGTGGTGATAGGGACGCTCGACACGCAGGCGACGGTGCCGATGGCGCCGCGGCGCGCGCCGATGGGGAGCGGGGCGGAGTTTGGTATGCAGACGCCGGTGGGGCAGGCCGGGACGCCGATGGGCCCGGTGCTGACGCCGCTCGGGAGCGGGATGACCGCGGTCCCGGCGGGGCGAAAGTCGCCGGTGGGGCTCATCGCGGCGGGCGCGGGGCTCGCGTGTTTGCTGGTGGCGGTGGTGCTCTTCGTGGTGCTCTCGGGCGGCGAGGAGGCGGCGGCGCCGGCGGCGGCGGTGACGGCGGCGCCGACGGAGGAGCCGGTTGCGAGCGCGGCGCCGGTGGTGGAGCCGGAGGCGACGGTGGAGGCGGCGGCGGCGGCGGTGGTGGAGGCGGCGCCGACGGCGTCGGCGAGCGCGGCGCCGGTGGTGAGCGCGACGGCGACGGCGACGGCGGCGGCGGTGAAAGAGGCTCCGAAGTCGACGAGCGTGAAGCCCACGGTGAAGGCGCCGAGGCCGAAGACGACGTGGAGCAGGGATTGAGGTGCGCGGATGCGAGCGTGGAAGTCACTCCTTGTCGTGGTGTTGACGAGCGCGGCGAGTTGCGTGCAGGTGCTCGGCGGGGACAATCCGTATAACGAAGAAGAGCCGGGGGGCGCCGGGGGGATGGCCAGCGCGGTGGGATCGGGCGGCACGGGCGGCGCCGGGGGGTATGCGGGAGGTTCGTCTTCGAGCTCGACCGGAGGGGGCGGCGGCGCGGGTGGGGGCGGCGTGTCGTGCACCCCGGGCGAGACGAGGCCGTGTTATGCGGGGCCCGCGGGCACGGAGGGCGTCGGCAACTGCAAAGCCGGCGTGGAGACTTGCGGGGACGACGGCATGGCGTGGGGCATCTGCGCGAACGAGGTCATGCCGGAGCCCGTTGAGGATTGCGCGATCGTCGGGGACGAGGATTGTGACGGCATCGATGGGTGTACGGGCGCGCCGCTCGAGGCGTTCACGCCGGCCGGCGAGACCATGGGCTCGATGGACGAGGCGATCTACGACGTGGCGATCACGCCCGACGGCGGGTACGTGGTCGCGGGCGTGGTCAAGACCGCGCTCGGAGGGGATTTCTTCGGGCTGACCGGCGGCGCCGCGTACGTCGCGAAGATCGGCGCCGACGGCGCGCTCGTATGGGAGAAGGACTTTCCGAGCACCGTCGCCATCGCCCGCGGCGTCGCCGTCAGCAACACGGGAGATGTCGTCCTCCTTGGCGAGTTCACCGGAACGGTCAATTTCGGCGGGAATGATCTCGTGACGCCCGATCAGTCCGGCGACATCTTCCTGGTAAAGCTCGACGCCGCAGGTGCGCACGTCTGGAGTGAGCGGTACGGCGCGACCGGTACGCAATCAGGGCAAGACGTGGCGGTAGACGACGCTGGGAACGTGTACATCACGGGAGGGGTCTACGCCGATCCCGTGAGCCTCGGCGGCGCGACCGTGGATCCCTTCTACGACGACGTGTTCGTGGCGAGCTACGGCCCGACGGGCAACCACCGCTGGAGCCACATCTTCGTCAACAATGGCGAGCAGCGCGGGCGGCGCATCGTGGTCACGCCCGATGGCAGCCGGGTGGCGATCATCGGCGCGACGGACGACGACACCAACCTCGGAGGCGGCGAGATGCCCGACGGAATGGGCGAGGATGTCGTGGTCGGCGTGTACAACGGCGCAGACGGCACTCACGCGTGGAGCAAGCTCTTCGGCGGGAACGGCGACCAGCGTTATGGGAGCGTCGCCTTCGCGCCGAATGGCAATGTCCTCGTCACGGGCCGCTTCTCGGAGGCGATCGATTTCGGCGGCGGCGCGATGATGGCCCCCATGGGTACGACGAGCATGTACGTCGCCGAGCTCGCCGCAGCGGACGGCGGCCACTTGCGCAGCAGGCGCTTCGGGATCACCGGAACGACGCGCGGCACCGCGATCGCCGCGGACGACGCCGGGAACGTGGTGGTGGTTGGTCATTTCGACGGGACGGTCGATTTCGGCGGCGCCGTGGTCACGGCCAGCGGATGGGACGTCTTCGTCGCGAAGTTCTCGCCAGAGAACTGGACCCATCTCTGGACCAGGCAGCTTGGCGGACAGGGCAACCAGTTCGGCTGGAACATGGCGATCGACGCGAAGGGAAATGCCGTCGTGGGAGGCGGGTTCTACGACCAGCTCGTCGTCGGCGCTCCCCTCCCAATCGTCACGAGCACCGGCGGCGCCGATCTCTTTGCCGTCCGGCTCTCCCCGTGAGCAAAGGTAGAAACGACATGTTTTCCGCACGCTGGCTCCTCGTGGCGCTCTCCTCCGCAGCCCTCATCCTCCCCGCTGCCACGTCCTCGGCGGCGCCCACGCCCGCGCAGGTCGCCGCGGCGGGCCGGCTCTTCGACGCGGCCGTCGCCGAGGTGCAAGCCGGCCGTTATGCCGAGGCGTGTCCGCTGCTCGAACAAAGCAACGTGCTGGATCCGACCCCCGGGACCTTGCACGCCCTCGCCGAGTGCGAGGTGAACATCCAGAAGCTCGATCAAGCGCTCGCGCATTACAAGGAGTACCTCACGCTCTACGCGGCGATGAAGAGCCCGCTGCGCGAGAAACACGAGGCGCGCGCGCGGAGCGCCGAGGAGCAGGTGAAGAAGATCCAGGCGGAGATCCTCTTCAACCAGGCCGTCGCGCACCGGGAAGCGGGCCGGCTCGCCGAGGCCTGCGCCGCGCTCGAGGAGAGCCAGCGGATCGATCCGACGCCGGGGACCGTGTATTCGCTCGCCGAGTGTGAGTCGACGCGAGGCCGGATCGCGACGGCGCTCGGGCATTACACGGCGTACCTCGCGCAATATGCGGCGATGAGGAGCCCGCTGCGCGAGCGCCACGCCGAGCGCGCGCGGATCGCCGAGGTGCAACGGAAGAAGCTCGACGCAGAGGTGCCGCGGCTCAAGCTCGTCTGGGCGGGCGAGGTGCCCGAGGGGACCGTGATCTCGCGGGGGACCACGCCGTTCGATTCGAAGGACCTGGGCACATCGATGCCGATGGATCCGGGGGAATACGCATTCATGGTGGAGGTCCCGGGGCGGGCGCTGCACGAGCGAAAGGTGCGGCTGGCGAAGGGGGATCGGAAGATCCTCGAGCTGACGCCGGGCGCGACGCAGGAGGCGAAGGACGAGGTGCAGCCCTTGCCGAAGGAGCTCGCGCCGAAGCCGGCGCAGCCGGTCGAGCCGCGGGAGCCTGGGATGCATCCGTGGAAGATCGGCGGAATCGCGGCGATGGGCCTGGGCGGCGCGGGGATCGTCGCGGGCAGCGTGCTCGGCGGGCTCGCGATGGGGGCGAAGGGGGAGGTCGACGCGGCGTGTGACGCGCGATATGCGTGTGGCGTCGAGGGGATGAAGACGGTGGAGCGATTCTGGGCGCTCGGCAATGCGAGCACGGCGACGTTCATCGTGGGGGGCGTGGTGCTGGCGACGGGCGTGACGCTCTTCGTGCTGGCGCCGAAGGCAAACGCGCAGAAGGACGCGACGGTGCGGGTGCGGGGCCTGGCGGGGCCGGGGGCCGGGTATCTGGGCGTGGAAGGGGCGTTCTGATGCGAACGTGGAAGCTCTTCTGGGTCGGGATGCTGGTCACGGCGGCGAGTTGTGTGCAGATCCTCGAGGGGGACAATCCCTACAGCGTGGATGGTTTGCCCGGGGCCGAGGTGCCGTGCGAGACGGCGGCGAGTTGCGATGACGGGAGAGCTTGCACCGTCGATACGTGCGGCGACCTGAAGATTTGTGTCTTCACGCCGATCGCGGACGGGCCGAACCCGGCCCAGACCGCGGGTGATTGCAAGCGGCTGGATTGCGCGGGCGGCGAGGAGGTCCTCGTCAACGACGCCGACGACATCCCCGACGACAACGAGCCCTGCACGGTCGACGCCTGCGTGTCCGGCGCGGCGAGTAATATACCCGTGGCCGACGGCAGCGCGTGCCAGCGGGGCAACCAGAGCGGCAGGTGCGAGGCGGGCGTCTGTCAGATCACGTGCGACGCGCAGACCCCGTGCGACGACGACAACCCCTGCACGGACGACTTCTGCAACTTCGGCACGAGCACGTGCGTCTTCACGAACCTCGACAGCCTGCCCACCCCGGGCGTCACGCAGAACCCGGGTGATTGCAAGCAGAAGCTCTGCGTGAGCGGCAAGGACACGGACGTCACGGACGACACGGACGTGCCCGTCGACGTGAACCCCTGTACGGACAACGTCTGCACGAGCGGCGTGCCGTCGAACCCGAACACGGCCTCCGGCACGTATTGCGCGCCGGGCATGCCCGAGGTTTGCGACGGCAATGGGGCGTGCGTCCAGTGCACGTTGGCCGAGCATTGCACCGGCATCGTCGAGACCGATTGCGCGAAGCGAGCCTGCGTGAACAACCAGTGCGTCGTGACGTACCTCGGCAACGAGACGACCGCGGGGCCGGCCTCGCAGTTGCCGGGGGATTGCAAGCGGGCCGTCTGCAACGGGGTCGACGGCGGCACCGTGCTGGTCAACGACGACAACGACAAGCCGAACGACAACAACCCCTGCACGATCGATTTCTGCACGAACGGCCAGGCCGACTCCGATCCTGCCGCCCTGAACACGAATTGCGGCGGCTCGAACGTGTGCAACGGGGAGGGGCAATG
This sequence comes from Polyangium spumosum, assembly GCF_009649845.1. NCBI lineage: Bacteria > Pseudomonadati > Myxococcota > Polyangiales > Polyangiaceae > Polyangium > Polyangium spumosum. The sequence continues at coordinate 214,524 of NZ_WJIE01000010.1, read as the reverse complement.
CGTCGGGTGCACCAGCGCGGGCCAGTGCCCTGGCACCGACGATTTCTGCAAGACGCGCACCTGCAACGGTGGGGTCTGCGGGTTCAACTACAAGGCCGACGGCACGCAGACGCCGAGCGGGCAGACGACGGGCGATTGTAAGGTCCAGGTCTGCGATGGCGCGGGCAATTTCGTGATCCGGCCTGATACGATGGACGCCGGCGACGACGGCAACCCGTGCACGAAGAACCAGTGCACGGCGCAGGGCAACAGCTCGTACCCGAACGAGAGCTTCGGCTTCACCTGCAACGTGAACGGCGGCGACATCTGCAACGGCAATGGCCAGTGCAAGAAGTCGAACGGGAAGAACTGCTCGGCGAACGGCGAGTGCGCGGCGAACATCTGCGCCGACGCGGTCTGTTGCAACAGCACGTGCGGCAACTCGTGCCAGGCTTGCAACGTGTCCGGCAGCCTCGGGACGTGCACGAGCGTGCCGTTGGGGCAGGACGATGCGCCGACGTGCACGGGCGCGTCGAACTCCTGCAACGGGAATGGTCAGTGCAGGAAGGAGCAGGGCGTCAGTTGCTCGGCGAACAACGAGTGCCTGTCCGGGAGCTGCGTCGACGGCGTTTGCTGCGAGAATTCGTGCACGGGCACGTGCAAGGCGTGCAACGTGGCGGAGAACGTCGGGAAATGCGTGAATGTGCCTGCTGGGCAGACGGATAATGTGCCGGCGAACGCGTGTTCGGGCGCGAACCAGTGCGACGGCAGCGGTACCTGCAAGAGGGCCACCGGCCAGGGGTGCGGCGGCAACAACAACGAATGCGTGAGCGGGTTCTGCGTCGACGGCGTCTGCTGCGCCAACGGTTGCAACGGCACGTGCCAGGCGTGCAACGTCGCGGGGAGCCTCGGGATGTGCGTGAACGTCCCGACGGGGCAGGAGGATGGCGCTTGCTCGGGCACGCAGGCGTGTGCTGGTGGGGTTTGCAAGACCAAGAACGGCGAGACCTGCCCGGCGATGCAGTCGGATTGCCTGAGCGGGACCTGCGCCGACAATGTCTGCTGCGAGAATGCCTGCACGGGCACTTGCATGGCCTGCAACGTGTCCGGAGACGAAGGCAAGTGCATCAACGTGCCCGCGGGCCAGGACGACGATAACGGTGCGATGATGTGCACCGGACCCACGCAGTCCTGCGATGGCAATGGCGCATGCAAGAAGGACGACGGCGCTGTGTGCTCCGCGGGCTCCGAGTGTGAGAGCGGCAATTGCGTCGACGGCGTCTGCTGCGACACCGCCTGCACGGCCACGTGCTACCAGTGCAACAAGTCTGGCAGCGTCGGTGCTTGCGTGGAAGTCGCGCAGAAGGTGGAGGACACCTTCCCCGCGAATACCTGCACCGGCAACATGAGCTGCGACGGGTCCGGCGCGTGCAAGCTCGACAATGACCAGGCGTGCACGAACAACAACGAGTGCGCGAGCAATTATTGCCACCCGGGCCCGGACCAGTGCAAGGACCCCTGACCCCCTCCTCCCCGCCCCCTTACCCTCCCCGCCGATGCCCCCCGCTCCCGGCGAAAGCTTCGCCACCAACGAGGAACCCGACCTCATCGTCTGGCGCCTCGTCGGGCACGTCTCCGCCGACGACATCCGCCACCTCTACGACGCGCAGGTGCGCTTCTGCGAAGGCAGATCCCACGCCTTCGTCCTCATCGACGTCCACCGGCTGGGCCATTTTGCCCCCGAGGCGCGACGTATCGCCGCGCAGGGGCCGCACGACGGGAAGATCGTCCTGCCCGTCCGCGCCAATGCCGTCGTCGGCGCGAGCTTCCACCTCCGCGTCCTCGGCATCATGGTCAGCCGCGCCTCCGCCCTCCTGAACCCCGCGCACGCGGTCCCCATCCAGTTCTTCGACACCGAATCCGAAGCCCGCGCCTGGATCGACGACCTCCGCCGCGACCTACGCTGACCTCAAATCGCCAGCATCCCCCCGTCCACCAAAAGCTCCGTCCCGGTCACGAACTTCGCGTCGTCCGACGCCAGGTACGCCACCGCCGCCGCCACGTCCGCGGGCTCCCCGATCCTCCCCATCGGGATCCCCTTCGCCAGGTTCGCCTTGGCCTTCGCCGGATCCTCCGCCTTCTGCACCATCGCGTCCACCATCGGCGTGTCGATGAACGCCGGATGCACCGAGTTCACCCGGATCCCGTACCCGCTCCGCGCGCAATGCATCGCCGCCGATTTCGTGAACGTACGCACCGCGCCCTTGCTCGAGCAATACGCCGCGAGGTTCGGCGCGCCGATCATCCCCGCCACGCTCGACACATTCACGATCGCCCCGCCCCCGCGCTCCTTCATCACCCGGATCGCGTGCTTGCAGCCGAGGAACACGCCCTCCGTGTTCACCGCGTGCACGAAACGCCATTGCTCCAGCGTCGTCGACTCCACGTCACCCACGACGCCCACCCCCGCGTTGTTCACCAGCGCGTCGAGCCGCCCGTGCCTCGCCACGACCGCGTCAATCACCTCGATCCACGCGCCCTCCTGCGTCACATCGAGCACGTGAAACTCCGCCCGCTCCCCGAGCTCCGCCGCGAGCGCCTCACCTCCCTCGCGCACCCGGTCCGTGATCACCACACGCGCCCCCTCCGCGTGCAGCCGCCGCGCCGCCGCCGCCCCCAGCCCCGACGCGGCCCCCGTGATGAGCGCTACTTTCCCCTCGAATCGCTGCATGGCCCGGAGGAGAGCGGAGCCGCCCGCTCCGTGTCAAGATCGCCGCAAGTGACGCTACGCAAGGTCCGGACGGGCAAACGCCTTTGCGTGCCCGACCTGCGTGGTTACGCTCCGCCGACCTCGCCATGACCCCCCTCGCCACCATGAACGCCGCGACCCTGCTCGCCCCCGGCGACGCTGGGCTCGCTCTGGCCAAGACCGCCCTGCCGACCGGTGCGCCGGTCTCCTCCCTGCCGCCTCCCTCCGCCGTTCTGCGCACGACCGTGCTCCCGCGTGTCGAAGGGGAAGGCGCCGAGGTCCGGCTCGTGACCGAAGAGAAATCACGCTACGAGCCCATCAAGACGCTCGGCGCGGGCGGCATGGGCGAGGTCGTGCTCGTGCACGATCAGGACATCGCCCGCAAGGTCGCGGTCAAACGCTTGTTGCCCGAGGCGAGCGACCCGGTGATGCTCGCCCGCTTCGTGGACGAGATCCGCACCGTCGGCCGCCTCGAGCACCCGAACATCGTCCCCATCCACGACGTCGGCGTCGACGAGCTCGGCCGGTACTTCTTCGTGATGAAGTATGTCGAAGGCGAGACCCTCGAGACCATCATCCAAAGGCTCGCCGATGGTGATCCCGCGTATCACCGCAAGTACACCTTCGAACGCCGCGTCGAGATCTTCATCGCCGTCCTCTCCGCGCTCGCCTACGCCCACGCGAACGGCGTCGTGCACCGCGACGTGAAGCCCGCGAACGTGATGGTGGGCCGCTACGGCGAGGTCGTCCTCATGGATTGGGGCATCGCCAAGCCCATCACCGCCGAGCGCGACCTCGCCCGGGGCACGGACGCGACGCTGGGCGAGAGCGACCGCGGACGGATGTTCATGACGCACGTCGGCGCGCTCGTCGGCACCCCCGCGTACATGTCCCCCGAGCAAGCGCGCGGCGAGGTGGACAAGGTCGATACGCGAAGCGACCTCTACAGCGCGAGTGTCCTCTTCCACGAGTTCGTCACGCTCCGGCACTACCTGGCAGACAAGCAGACGCTCGGTGACATCCTGTCAGGTGTAATGGATCACGAGATCGACCCCAGGACGTACGTGCACTCGTGCCACCGCTCGCAGGAAGGGCACCCGCCCGAGCTCGTCTATTTCGCCGTGGGCGGGCTCGCCAAGGATCCGGAGCGGCGATACCCGTCCGCGGCGCGCATGATCGAGCTCCTGCAGAAGATCCTCGAGGGCCGGATGGACGTGTCCTGCTCCCGCACGATGACCAAGCGGTTCCTGCGCGAGGCGGCGCGGACCGTGGACACGCACCCCCGACTGATGCTCGGCGCCCTCGTGGGGACCTTCCTGACGGTGATCCTCGCCTTCGTGCAGCTCGTCTGGATGATCGTTACGTAGCGTACGAAGGTGGCACGTGTGCCGGGCACGTGCTGACACACGTGCCAGGCAACTGACACGCGGGGCGAGCTGGGTCAGGCCGCGATGAGCCGCGACCGCAGGGCGCGCGCGAGCTTCTGGCCGTCCTCGGGGACGGGTTCGAAGCGCAGGGTGCGCTCGCTCGTATGTTCATTCGGACGCACGGAGAGCTTGTGCCCCCGCGCCAGGCCCACCTGCAGGCCCGGGAACCGCGCGTGGAGCTCCCTGGCGAGCTCCAAGCGGTCGCCCGTCGGGAGCGCCAGCACGACGAGCGCGGCGTCGAACCGACCCGGGCCGTCGAGCGCGACGAAGGCTTCGCGCCGGGTGCCGACGTGCACCACCTCGAGCCCTTCCGCTCGCAATCCGCGGGCGATGATCTCCGTCCGGTCGTGATCGTCGTCGATGAGCAGGACACGCGCCATGAGTCCGCACCTCTCGTAGTAGCGCCGACCTGATTGCAATCGTCATGCCGTCGTGTGGCCCTCCGAAGTGCGACGAGACGTACGCCACCACGCGTACGAGGAGGTGTTCTCCCTGCGGAGTCTGGACCTCAGCCCGAGTCGCGTGGACCGCAGGTTCCGCCACGCGGGCGGCGGGGGCGGATGGGGAGTCGTGCGGGATCCCAGCTACACCCCAAATGCCTTGGAGATCGGGTGGTTCCTCGAAGGACCTCGTGTTGATTCTCGGAAGGCCCTGGCATCCTCGGCCTTGCAAGGTCTTCATGAAGGGTCGCGCTGCAGGTGCCGGGACGACGCGGCGATCGCGGCAGGCGCGTGGTGCGCTTCAGGGCGAAACGTTTGCGCTCTCCGGGACGATCTTCGGCAGCGCCGCTTTCACGATGTTGTAAGAGCGCTTGCGGTACGAGTGGTAGGTCGGAATTTCCCATTCGGCCCAGGTGTACCTCGCGACCCCGTCCGCGGGGATGACCCAGGTGCCGCCGACCTGATGGGCGCGAGGCAACGTGTCGACGACTGCGGTCTCCGCCTCGGCGGCGCCTCCGAGTGCGACCGCCAGGATCGCGAGCTCGGGGGTCTTCGTGACGGTGAGCTCGACCTCCTTGGTCTTCACGCCGGGCACGTGATCGTCGACCACCAGGCGCTGGGAGGGGTCGGTCACGTTGAGCAGGTTCCAGGGGATGCGGACCTCGAGCGTCCCGTCCGCGATCGAATACCAGAAATTGCTCGTCGAGCGCATCGCCTCCGTGCCGGTCCGGAACTGCCCCGTCTTCTGCGCGATGATCGGGGCGAGCATCTCCCCTTTGTGCCAGAACGAGTTGTTGGTGATGGTCTGGACCAGGTTGAACAGGCCGTCGTCGTTGGGGGCCGTACGGTAGAGCTGCCAATCCTCCCGATTTCTGTGCCAGAGGCCATAAAGATCGTAAGGCTCGTCGACGTGGAGGGCGACGTCGTCCTCCGACTCGATACGAAGGAGGAACTCGATACGCCGCTCGGTGCGCAGCGAACACGCTTCGTCGAGGCAAGCGTCCCCCGCCTCGGGCAGGTACGTGTCGATGCCGACGAGGTAATCCACGTGATCCCAGTCGACCTCTCCGTTGCCGTCCGGATCGAGCGACTCGACCTCGAGCAGGATATGTAAAAATCCCTCGTCGTGGTCCACCTTGATCGTGCGCAGGGTGCGGGCCGCGTCGTGCCCGTCGCCTTGCGGGGCGAGCGCCGGGCCCTCTTGCCAGGCGGTCGGGACGACCAGGAAATCGTCCCCTTTCCCGTCGAGCACGTGGTGGACCCCCTCCGCGCCGGGTCGCATCGCGATGAGGCCGAAGTTCTGCTCCGGGTTCATCGCGTTGTACCAGACCCGCCGCCGGTCCGCCGGCAGCTCCACGCGATCGACCACCCAGGCGCGCTTGAACCATTCGTCGATCATCGCGAAGAGGAACGCGCCATCCAGCTCGGCTTCGTCGATCGTCCGCAGCGATCGCTTGATGGCCTCGGCCTGCTGGACCTCGTCGAGATCGCCGTGGTGCAGGCCCGACTTCGCGTAATGCCCGGTTCCCTGGCTCGAAGGATGCCCGATCTCGCCGATGATGAGGGTGTGGCCGGCGTAGACCTCCCGGAGGTGACGGAGGTAGCCGAGGTACGAGTTCGGCCCGAAGTCGTCTTTGATGTCGTATTGCGGCTCGTGGAGGATGAACTCGGGGTAATACGGGTAGGCGTGGTACGAGAAAAAGAGCCCCGGGGTGAAGCTCGGTGAGACCTCGATCTTCAGCAGATCGAGCTGCTCCATGTCGTCGACGGACTCCGGAAACTCGTACTCGACCACGTGGTCGATGGGGTCGAGCGTGGGCCAGTTCGAGAAGCCGATGGGGTGCTTCTCGCCGTACCCCTCCTCCTCGTACGTCGTGAGGTAATCGAGGTACTCGGTCACGAACGCCTCGATGGGCGACGCGCCCTCGATGGAGAACCACGTGCCTGCGTAGGAGACCTTGCACGGAAAGCCGTGGCAGTTCTCGTCGTAGTATTTCTGGTGCGAGCTCACGATGGTGAGCGGCTCGACCTCGCGGCCGACGAGCCAGCCGAGCAGCCACGGGGAGACGTCCGCCGTGAAGCTGCCGAAGGCGCGGCCGTAGTTCATCGGGATCTCGGGTGATCCGTGGGGGATCTCGCGATTGCCGTGGACCACGTCGACGACCTTCTCGATCTCGTCGCGGAACCAGTCCCGGATCGAAGGGTCGAGGTAGTCGGGGATGCCGTGGAAATCGGGGTCCTCCTCGGGCTCCTTCAGCCAGGCGCCCTGCAAGAGGAAGAGGGGACGCTCGGGGTGCTTCGTGTTGTAATGGAGGAGCTCCTCGTAGAAGATCGGCGATTGCACCGTGTAGACGCGCACCGCATTGACGCCGAGCTCCGCGATGGCCTCGATCCACTCGGCGATCTGCTCGCGCGTCGCCACGAATTCGCCCGGGGACGTGCCGGGGATCGCGTGGCTGTAATTGACGCCGATCGGCCAGAACGGCTCGAACGCCCGGCCCCTCACGCGGAGCTCGAAGCCATGTTCGCCCGCGCGGAACACGAACGGCCGTTCGTCGACCGTCCCGCCTCCGCTGCCCGCCGTCCCGCCTCCGCCGCCCACGCTCGCGCCGCCCACGCTCGCGCCTGCCGGCTTCTCCGTGTCCGCAGGCGCGCAGGCCAGCGTCAAAGCGATGACGAACGCGAGCAGAGGGACCACGAGGACACGACGGATGGAAGCGTGACCGGAAAAATACGTGCTCCATTCCATGCTCTTCAGCATAGCAATGTACGAATTGAAATCCCGGGGCGCGCCGATCCTGGTAACGAAAATATTTCATTGTTCAATGGTGACAGACCACGGCGCCCCGGGCGAAGGTTCGTGATGTCCGGGGAGCGCAGGTTCACGGCCCGGACGGGCCCTCGGGTGTGGTAAGGTCCGCCCATGGCACGTGTCACGGTGGAGCGCCTCGGTCGTACGGTCCGCATCGGCCTGAACAGACCGGAGAAACGAAACGCATTCGATCTGGCCATGCTCGACGAGCTCGCGCAGGCCTACACGGCGTACGAGGAGGACGAGGGGCTCCGCTGTGGCCTCCTGTTCGCCCACGGCGGCCATTTCACGGGCGGGCTCGATCTCGTGGAGGTCGGCCCCGCCGTCGCCGCGGGCCGCGCGCTTTACCCGCCGGGCAGCGTGGATCCGCTCGCGATCGGGGCGCGGCGCCTCACGAAGCCGATGGTCGTGGCCGTCTCGGGGTATTGCTTCACGATCGGGATCGAGCTCGCGCTCGCCGCCGACATCCGCGTCGCGGCCGAGGATACACGATTCTCGCAGCTCGAGGTCCAGCGCGGCATCTTCCCGTTCGGCGGCGCCACGCTCCGCTTCCCGGCGCTCGCGGGGCACGGCAATGCCATGCGATGGCTGCTCACGGGGGACGTCTTCGACGCGAAGGAGGCGTATCGGATCGGGCTCGTGCAGGAGGTCGTCCCCGCGAGCGAGCTCCTCGATCGCGCCGCGTGGCTCTGCGAGCGTGTCGCCGCGCAGGCGCCCATCGCCGTCCGCGAGACGCTCGCGTCTTGCCGTGCTGCGATGATCGAAGGCCCCGACGTGGAGGCGAAGCGCCTCGAAGCGCGGGCCCGCGTCCTCATGAAGACCGAGGACGCGGCCGAGGGGATGCGATCGTTCGTGGAGAGGCGCGCGGGCCGGTTCTCCGGCCGCTGACGCCGACCGTCAATCGTAACGCGCGAGGATGAAATACCGCGCGTCCGCGGCGCCGAGCTCCTTCACGCGTTCGGCGTGCGCGCCTTCGCCGAGATCGACCTCCTCGCTCTCGGGCCCCTCGTACTGCACGTACGCGACGCGCAGGCCCCAGACGCCTTCTGTGTGTGGCATCTGCTCCATGTCCACGCCGCGCATGTACTTGCCGGGCCCTGGGGCGTCCTCCGTCCCGAGCACGCCGAATGCGAGCGTCGCGGCCGCGAGGGGCCCGACGCACACGAAGTGCATACGCACCTCCGCCTCGCTCAGGCCTTGCCGCTCGCGCCCTTCGAGCTTCTCGCTGATCTCCGCCCACACCTCGGCCGGGATCACCTTCGCCTTCTCGAGCGCGCGTAGCGCCATGTCCCGCGCGATCGTATCGGGGCCGTACGTCCCGCCGCGCCCGCCTTCGAGGCCGACGACCACCTCCGTGTAGACCGTATCGTCCGGCGACGGCCCCGTGTCCGTGTAGTCGCCGCCGGGCACGACCGTCAGCGCGATCCCCGTCTTTTCGGCGACCTTCTCGACGTGCGACGCGAGCTCGCCGAGCTGCCTGCGCGTCATCCCGCTCGCGCTGAAGCGCTTGCCCGCGACGAGCACCCCTTCGGTCTCCTCGTCGAACAGCACCTCGTGCTCGCTCTCCTCCTCCTCGCCTTCGCCCTCGTCGTCCTCGTGCCCTTCGTCCTCGCCCTCGAGATCGTCCGTGTCCTCGTCGCTCATACGTGTCCTCCGAGCGGCGAACGGTAGAAGAACTCGTGGGGCTTCGCACCGGGAAAATCGGGAGGCTTCTCGGCCTCCCCGCTTCCTGGTAGAAGCTCGGGCCATGTCCACCTCCTACGAACTGCTCTACTTCCCGCTCCGTGGCCGCGCGGAGCCCATCCGGCTCACCTTCGCCCTGGCGAACGTCGCCTTCACCAACACGGGCGTGACGAACTGGCCCGACCTCAAGCCGAAGACGCCCCTCGGCCAGCTCCCCGTCCTCGTCGAGCGGAGCGAGTCCGGCGAGCGCCAGATCCCGCAGAGCATGGCGATCATCCGCCACCTCGCGCGGAGCTTCGGCCTCGACGGCAAGGACGAGGTCGAGAAGACGAAGGCCGACGTCGCGGCCGAGACGATCAACGACTGGCGCAGCCGGTTCGCGCCCGTGGTCTTCGCCGCGTTCATGAACACCGAGCAGGCCGTGATCGACAAGTACTGGTCGGATCTGCCGGGGATGTTGCGCACGGTCGAGGGCCTGCTCGGCGACACGAAGTGGTTCGGCGGCGGCGACGCGCCGACGTTCGCGGACGTGCTCGCGTTCGACACCCTCGACAGCCACGTCGGCCTCAAGGCCGACTGCCTCGCGGACTTCCCCAAGCTCCGCGCCCTCGCGGACCGCTTCCGGGCCCTGCCGAGCGTCGCTTCGTACCTCGCGAAGCGGGGCTGAGACGTCGAAACGACCTGCATCGAGCCGCCTGAGCCTCCATCAGGGTCGTTCAACGACATCCATCGAGTCGCCTGAGCCTCCAAAAGGGTCGTTCAACGACATCCATCGCGTCGATCGAGCCTCTGCCAGGTTCGATCAACGACATCCATCGAGCCGATCGAGCCTCCCGAAGGCTCGATCGACGACATCCATCGCGTCGATCGAGCTTCCCGAAGGCTCGAACAACGACATCCATCGCGTCGATCGAGCCTCTGCCAGGCTCGATCGACGACATCCATCTCGTTGATCGACCCTCCACCCGGCTCGATCGACGACATCCATCTCGTCGATCGACCCTCCACCCGGCTCGATCGACGACATCCATCTCGTTGATCGACCTTCCACCCGGCTCGATCGACGACATCCATCTCGTTGAACGACCCTCCCTCAGGCTCGACCCACCACCTGCATCGAGCCTCGACACCCCCATGACGGCTCGCCCCCTCGGATGAGCTCTTGCCGCCCCGCCCCGGTTGAGGCAAAGCGGCGACGTGGAAGAGCACGGAATTGCAGCGGGAAAGGTCCTTCTCACCGGCGCGAGTGGCTTCATCGGCGGGCGCTTGCAAAGTGCCCTCGTCGATCGTGGCGTCGACGTCGTTTCGCTCCGGCGCCGCGGCTCGCCGCCCGCGAAGCGGGGCCGATCGGTCGAGGTCGAGTACGACGACCGCGCCGGCCTCGAGCGCTTGATCGAAGAGGAGAAGCCCGACTACGTGCTGCACGTCGCGGGCGCGACGAAGGGCGTCGCGTACGACGACTTCCGCCGCGCGAACGTGATGCCCACCGAGAACCTGCTCGAGGCGCTGCGCAAGAAGCACCCCGAGGTGCGCCGCTTCGTGCTCGTCAGCTCCCTCGCGAGTTACGGCCCTTCGAGCGCCACGCGCCCGCACGTCGAGACCGACGCGCCGCGCCCCATCGAGTTCTACGGGCAAAGCAAGCTCGAAGCCGAGCGCGTCGTCGAGCGCGCCGGCGACGTGATCCCCTGGACGATCCTGCGCCCCGGCGGCGTGTACGGCCCGGGGGACGTCGACTACTTCAACCTGTTCCGCGAGGTCGAGCGCGGCCGGAACGTGTTCTTCGGCAACAAGAAGCGCTGGTTCTCGGGCATCTACGTCGACGATTTCGTCGCGGCGACGCTCGCCTCGGCCACACACGAGGGCGCGAAGGGCCGCGCGTTTTTCGTCTGCGACAACGACCCCATGACCTGGGAGCGGTTCCAGGGCGCGATCGTCGAGGCCAGCGGCCGGCGCGTGCTCACCGTGGATCTGCCGGAGATGCTCGTCGACGTGGCGGCGTTCGGCGGCGAGATCGCGACGCGCTTCGACAAGAAGCCACGCCTGTTCAACCGGCAGAAGGCCAAGATGGGCGCGCAGGAGGCGTGGACGTGCAAGAGCGACGCGCTGCGCGAGGCCGTCGGCTGGAGCTCGAAGGTGCGGCTCGGCGAGGGCGTGCGCCTCGCGCTCGAATGGTACCGGCGCGAGAAGTGGGTCTGAAGCGATGGGATATTGCCTCGGCTACGCGCTGATCGAGGGCGGCGACGCGGCGTTCTCGATGGACGCCTCGGCCGTCACGTTCGGCCCGGGCGCGCTCGCCGAGGTCGGCGCGGAGGCCACTTCGCTCGGCCTGCGGAGGGTCGCCCTCTTCACGGACGCGCGGATCGGAAAACTCCCGCCCGTGGACGAGGCGCGCCGCTCGCTCGAACGCGCAGGCATTGACGTCGTCGTGTACGACGAGGTGCACATCGAGCCGACGGATCGTTCCTTCGTGGAGGCGGCGCGGTTCGCCGCGGAGGGCCGGTTCGACGGGTATGTGTCGGTGGGCGGCGGGTCGGTCATCGACACGTGCAAGGCGGCGCTGCTCTACGCCACGTATCCGGCCGATTTTGATGCGTACGTCAATCGACCGATCGGCGAGGGGCGCGAGGTGCCGGGCCCCTTGCCCCCGCACGTCGCCTGCCCGACGACGACGGGCACGGGCGCGGAGTGCACGGGGATCGCGGTCTTCGACGACACGCGCCGCAAGGCCAAGACGGGCATCGCCTCGCGCAGGCTCCGGCCGACGCGGGCCCTCGTCGACCCTTCGGCCACGCGGACGATGCCGAGGAGCGTGGTCGCGGCGAGCGGCTTCGACGTCGTGAGCCACGCGCTCGAGTCGTACACGGCGCGGCCGTTCTCGACGCGGCCGCGGGCGAGCGCGGCGAACCAGCGGCCGATGAGCCAGGGGGCGAACCCGTGGAGCGACATGGGCTGCAAGAGCGCGCTGGATCTCGCGGGCCGGTATCTGCTGCGCGCGGTGGCGGACGCGGAGGACGAGGAGGCGCTCGAAGCAATGGCATGGGCGGCGACGCTCGCGGGGATCGCGTTTGGCAATGCGGGCGTGCACCTGCCACACGCGATGTCGTACGCGGTCTCGGGGCTCTGCCGTTCCTTCACGATGCCGGGGTATCCCGAGGGCGAGCCGCTCGTGCCGCACGGGGTCTCGGTGGTGGTGAATGCGCCCTCGGTGTTCCGAGCGCTCGCGAAGACGAACCCATCGCGGCACCTCGAAGCGGCGGCGATGCTCGGCGCGGAGACACGAGGCGCCGGGCCGGAGGACGCCGGCGAGGTGCTGGCGACGCATCTATCGGGGATGATGCGCGCGGCGGGCGTGCCGAATGGCCTCGCCGGGGTGGGATACGGCGAGGCGGACGTGGAGGCGCTGGCGGCGGGGACGATCGTGCAGGCGCGGCTCGTGGCAAACGCGCCGTGTGGGGTCGACGAGGAGGGGCTGCGGGCGCTGTTTCGGGGGGCGTTTACCTATTGGTGAGGGGCGCGGGTCGAGGACGCCTACAAAATTCCTGTTTCCTTGCATCTCGGTGTCTGGTAGGAGGCCGCCTCATGAAGACATCCAGGTATGCCATCGGGTCGTTGTTCGTCGTGGCCCTCGCCCTCGTGGGCTGCAACAAGGGGGAGGGCTCCGCGGAGCTCGTGCGGGTGAAGGTGCCCGAGGCGAAGTGTGAGGTCGCGATCCCGGCGAACATGGAGATCGTCGACGCGAAGGCGTCCGGGTTCTGGATCGTCGAGAAGGGCAAAAACGCGAAGCTCGACGGGATGCTCATCTCCATGACGCCCGTGGGCCCGATGGGCGACCTCGCGCCCCCCGGCTCGAGCGACGTGAAGGTCGACAAGGACGAGAAGAACCCCGACGGCTCCGCCGCGCGCGAGGGCTCGTACAAGACCAGCGTCCAGAGCTTCTTCGTGGCCGAATACGCCTATCCGATCAGCAAGGAGAGCTGGCTGCATTGCAACATCAAGGCAGCGAAGGCCGAGGACAGGGACTCGGTCGCGAAGTTGTGCCGCACGCTGGCGCCGAAGGCGCTTTAGCCTCCCCTCCTTTTCGTCTCTCCCGCTTTTTTTCGCCGTCGCGGACTCCAGGCTGATAACCTCGGCCGCAAAAGGAGTCCCATGCGCTTCCCTCTTCGATCGGGCCTCGTCGTCGCAACCCTCGTCGCGCTCGGCGCGCCGCGCGTGGCGCAGGCGCAGACGTACGGGCCGTACACCTTCGACGCGAATAGCTGGGTCACGTCGGCCTCGGCGGTCGGAGATGCCGGATCCTGTTACCCGTACCCGAACGGGGACTGCGCCCAGAATGTCGTGGGCCACTCGCCCTCGGTCTGCGCGGCGAACCTCCAGTGCGCTCCCGGCACCTACGTGGAGCTGTTCTTCGGCAACACCTTCATCACGAACGGCCCGGGCGTCGACCTCGTCGTGTTCGACTCGCGTTTCTCCATCGACGCGGCGTCGATCGCCGTCGAGAGCGCGCCGGGCGTATGGACGAACTACGACACGTGGGCGGTCAACGAGCAGACGCCGCTCGGGGCGGGGACGGGTTGCGGCGGCAACACGCTCGCCCTGGTCCCGGTTGATCTCAGCCGGTTCGGGTTGCCGCTCGGCGCGACGACACAGAGGGTGCGCGTCGGCGGCAACATCGCGACCGGATCTTGCGAGTTCGACCTGACCATGGCCGGCGTGCCCAGCGGGGCGGCGCAGTGCGTGACCAACGCCGACTGCAATGACGGCAATCCGTGCACGACCGACACGTGCAACGCGCCCACGTGCTCGTACGCGCCGAGCGACGCGCCCGGATGCGAACCCCTCGTGGTCTGCGGCAATGGCGTGCTGGAGATGGGCGAGGCCTGCGACGACGGCAACACGACCCCCGGCGACGGCTGCTCGATCACGTGCGAGCTCGAGCCCGGATACACGTGCGAGGTGTCCGGCATGCCGTGCGTGGACCTCGACGAATGCAGCCTCGAGCTCGCCAACTGCCACGATGACGCGCGATGCGAGAACACGCCCGGCTCGTTCACGTGCACCTGCAACCCGGGCTACGAGGGCGACGGCGTCACGTGCGCGGACATCGACGAATGCACGCAAGGCACGGACGATTGCGACGAGGACGCCACGTGCACGAACACGCCCGGCTCGTTCACCTGCACCTGCAACGCGGGGTTCGAAGGTAACGGCGTCTCCTGCGCCTCGCTGTGCGGCGACGGTATCGTCGCGGCGAACGAGGCGTGTGATGACGGTAACACCACGAGCGGCGACGGCTGCCACGCGATGTGTGTCGTCGAAGGCGGCTGGACCTGCGGCGGAGCACCCTCGGTCTGCGAGGCCGGCGCGTGCGGCGACGGCATCCTCGCCGGCGTCGAGGGCTGCGACGACGGCAATGCCACGAGCGAAGATGGCTGCTCCAGCACGTGTGTGGTCGAGGAGGGGTTCGCCTGCTCCGGCGTGCCGAGCACCTGCACCCCCACGAACCCCTGCCCGGACGGGCAATGCGCGGACGATCCGATCGCAGAGGGGAGCTGCGCGTGCAGCGTCCCGGGATCACGTGACAGCGGCGGCGACCTCGCGTTCGCCGCGGGCCTGCTCTCGCTCGCCGTCGCCCTGCGCCGCCGATCGTCCCGCAACACCAGCCGCTAGTCCTCGGCCTCGGCCGCCGCCGCCGGACACGCCAGGCATTCGTGACACGTCACGCCACAACGGCCGGTGAGCGCCTCGCTCCGGGCATAAGGTAAAACCACCCGAAAACATGCGCCGAGGCCCTCGCCGGGGCTCGACGCGTGCACCTCGCCGTCGTGCAGCTCGACGATGTGGCGCACGATCGCGAGCCCCAGGCCGAGCCCGGCGCGCCCGCGGTCGACGACGCCCTGCGTCTGGCGGAACCGCTCGAAGATGTGGGGCAAAAAATCGGGCCGGATGCCGCAGCCCGTGTCCCGCACGAGCAGCTCGGCCCCCTCCTCGCCCCGCGTGAGGACGAGCTCGACCCGCCCGCCCGGCGGGGTGAACTTGATGGCGTTGCCGAGCAGGTTCGTCACGACCTGCGACAACCTCCACGCGTGCCCCAGGATCGGCGGCAGGCTCCGCGTGATCGACACCTCGAAATCGAGCTGCTTCGCCAGGGCGGCCGGCCTCGCCGCGTCCGCGGCGGCCTGGACGACGGGCGGGAGCGCCATCGGCGCGAGCACCACGTCGAGCTGGTTGGCGGCCATGCGCGAGACGTCGAGCAGGTTGTCGATGATCGCGCCGAGCGCGCGCGCATTCCGCTCGATGGAGGACGCGGCCCGCGGGATGGACATCTCTCCGAGCCGGCCCGACGCGAGCCGGTTCGACCACCCCAGGATGGCCGTGAGCGGCGTGCAGAGCTCGTGCGAGACGATCGCCAGGAAATCGTCCTTGAGCCGGCTCGCCTCCTGGGCCTCGTTGTAGAGCCGGGCGTGCTCGAGGGCCATCGCCACGCGCTCGGCGAGCTGGCGCGCGACCTCGAGATCGAGCGCGTCATGACGCCGCCGCGAGCCCACGGCCGCGGCGAAGAGCAACGCGCCGGCGGTGCGCGGCCCCGCGTCGTAAGGCACGCAGAGGAGCGACACGAGGCCGAGCTCGCGCAGCCCTTCGCCGTCCGAAAGGAGCTCCCCTTGCCCGCGCGAAAGGACCCGCGTGACGACGTGCGCGACGTGGCCGCCCTGCTCGGCGTGCTCGGCGAGCCCGCGCGCGGCGGCCTCCCCCCGCGCGCCCGCGTGTTTGACGGCGAGCCTGCGGATCGCGCCGGAGTGCCCCCGCTGGTACACCACGCAGACATCCCCGAGCTCCGGCAGCGCGACCTTCTCGAGGTTCGCGAGCGTGGTCTCGAGATCGAGCGAGCTCGACACGGCGGCCCCCGCGTCGGCGAGGAACTGCAGGGCGCGCTGGGCGCGCTCGAGCTCCTCGAGGCGGACGCGCAGCTCGGGCCAGTAACTCTTCCGGGCCGAGCGCTCGCCGAGGCCCATGATTTTCGCGCGCAGCTCGTCGGAGGGCTCGGCCGCGTCCGGTGGATCAGAGGGCTTCTTCATACACCAGCTCGACGTCGCGCTGGCTGGCCCGGCGAGGGTTGGTGACGATGCAGACGTCCTGCAACGCTTTGCGCGTGAGATCGGGGATGTCAACGCGACGGACGCCGCGCTGTCCGAGCGTCGCGTGAATGCCGACCTCGGCGCGCAGGTGGTCGACGGCGGCGACGAGCCGGGCCGCCTTCTCCTTCACGCCGAGGCCACGCCAGTCGAGCCCGAGGGCCTCGCCGATACGATCATATCGCTCGCTCGCCGCCGGGAAATTGAAGGCGACCACGTGGGCGAGCAGGATCGAATTGCACTCCCCGTGCGGCAGATCGAGCGCGCCGCCGAGGCTGTGCGCCATGGCGTGTACGGCGCCGAGGCTTGCATTCGAGAAGGCGAGGCCCGCCTCCAGGCTCGCGAGCATCATCCCGGTGCGCGCCTCGATGTCCGCGGAGTCCCGCATGCAGGCAGGGAGGCTCGTGCGGATGAGGCGGATGGCCTCGAGGGCGTGCACGTCGGTCAGCGGCGAGTGTGCGTTCGAGGCGAAGGCCTCGATGGCGTGGACGAGGGCGTCCATTCCGGTGCAGGCCGTCAGGTAGGGATCCATGGTCGTGAGCGTCCGCGGGTCGACGAGCGAGACGTCGGGCACGACGGCCTTGCTGACGATGGTGACCTTGGTGCGGGCGTGCAGATCGGTGAAGATGGCGAACTGCGAGAGATCCGCCGAGGTGCCGCCCGTGGTCGGCACGCAGACGAGCGGGGGCATGGGCGCGGGGACCCTGTCGGCGCCGACGAACTCCAGGATGTGCCGTCGATTCGAGCTGACGATGCCGATGCCCTTGGCGCAATCGATGACGCTGCCGCCCCCGACGGCGACGATGACGTCACAGCCCTCGGTCCGGTAGAACTCGGCCCCGGCCATGACCTCCTCGGCGCGTGGATTACACGAGACGTCCGAATAAATGGAGCATTCGAAGCCGGCCTCTTCGATGGAAGTGATGACGTCGGCCGCCCACCCGACGGCCATGACGCCGACATCGGTGACCACGAGGACCCGCCGCGCGCCGAGGTTCCGACAAGCGCGGCCCGCGCTCAGGCGGGCGTCGACGCCGAAGATCAACTCAGGACTCACGAACTTGCGCAGCTCGTGGCCGACCCGCTCTCTCATGAGGCACCTCGCCCAGGCGGGCCCCCCGCCGAGCGAGCCCGGCCTCACTTCGGGAGAGATCCCCACCGACACCGGCATCTGGGGCCCGTCGGGGATCAGCGCAAGCGTGGCGGGGAGGCGCAGGCGGGGATCACTGGGGCGCGGCGGCGTTCACCGTGCCTGCGTCCGCAGGCTTCGGCGCCTTCGCGGCCTCTTCCGCGACCCTCTTCAGGTCGGCGAGGCCCTTCTCGAAGTCCTTTCCGATCATCGCATCCATGTCCATGAAAAGGCAAAACGCCTTCCCCATGAAATCGTTCGTTCCGGCCATGAACCAGGTGATCTTCGTCTCCTGGCCCGCGGCCTCGACCGTGAACCCGTTGTCGGCCTTGGACGCGAAGGGCTCGATGAACGCGAGCTCGATGTCGATGCGCTCGTTCGGCTTGATGGCGGTGACGGTCATCCGGCCCGAGCCGACGTCGTCATTGCCCTCCCACGCGTACGTCGCGCCGACCGCGCCTTGCGTGCCGCCGAAGGTCGTCTTCATCTGCGGATCGAGCTTGGCCCAGGGCAACCACGGGCCCCATTTTCGAAAATCCTCGACCTGGTCGAACACGACGTCCACGGGCGCCGCGACGGTGGCGTGACGCTCGACGCGGTACGTGGAGGGCTGGAGCAGGATCAGGACCAGGAGCACCACGATCACGGCGCCGAGGCCGATGCCGACGCGGATGGCGATCTTTTTCAAACGAGACCTCCCGAGTGTAGGGACAAACCTTGCTACGGCGGCAGCACGGGCGCGTCAAGGCGATCTCTCTTCTCGGGAAGGCGAGCCGTAGCTCAGCCCTGGACGGCCGCGCACCCGTGCAGATCGAAGGCCCTCACCAGAAAGAGCGCGCCCGCCGCCGCGTGGATCGCCTTCGTCCACACCCGCACGCGCGCCTCGTCGCCCACGCGCTCCAGCACTTCGATGGGCGTCGTTTTCCCGATCGCCCCCACCGTCCGCCGCTCGCCCTCGACCTCCGCCACGAGCGGCACGTCGTGCTCGCAGCGCAGTCGCTCCTTCACGACGACCTCGGGCGGCCGGAGGCCCCTCCTGCCGCTACCGGTGCCATATCCGCTGAGCGAACCGGCCGGCTTCAGGTCCGACGTCTTCACCCAGCCGAACACGACGAGCGTGCCCACCGGCAAGGACACGCGGGACATGCCGCCCCGCGATTCGAATACCGTCACGTGCGTCGCTTCCTTCACGGCGATCCGAGCGACGGGTTTTCCCTTCGGCTCGACGGCGATCGCCACGCGGCTGCCCGGCAAGAAGGCCTTGACGTCCTGCTTCTTCGATTCTCCCCCGCCTGGGACGGCCTCGTCCGCGACAAAGGAGCGCCCGTCGAGGCCCACGTCCGCGCAGGGCCGCGTCGCGCGGAGCGGCGGATCGAGCACCTCGAGATCGTCGGATCCGGCGTGTGTCACGGCGAGCGACGCGTCCTTGCCCTCGGACCAGGCGAGGCGGGCGAATATCGTGGGAATGGCAAAACCATTCAGGACGAAAGGTTCGTTCGGGCCGAGCGAGGAGGCCGAGGCCGGGAGGTGGCCCTGGACGGTGAAGCCCGCGTCCTGAATCTGCAAAACGGTGTCGCCAGCCGGCCCGACGGGGACCGAGAGCCGCGCCGCGCCGCCCGTGATACGTACAAAAGGTTTGCCGCCGAGGCGAAGCGCGAGCTCGGCGATGTCCGTGGCGCCTCTCCATCGGGGCGCGTCGAAGGTGCAGGCGATCGGGGCGTCGAGCGCGACGAGCGGAGGGAGGGGTGTCTCCGGAGGCGGAGGCGGCGCAGGCGGGGGCGCAGGATCCGCCGGCGGCGCGGCGGCGACGGGCGGCGGAGGGTTCACGAGCAGCGGAGGTTCCGCAGGCAGCGGCGCGGCGGCGCAACTCGCGAGCAGAAGGAGCAGCGGGAGAGACGGCAGGCGGGGCATGAGGGAGCCGACGGTATCACGCAGGCTGCGGATCGTCCTTCGTCGTCGCGCGTGGCCGTGTCCCCGACTCCGCCGCGTCTGCATACGGCTCCGGCTCCGGCTCCGTCGCGCTGAAGAGCGCCTCCGCGCTCGAGAGCGCCTCCTCGGAGCCGACGGCCGCGACGACGTCGCCGACCTCCAGTCGATCCGTGGGGCCGGGCATCATCGAGGCCTGGCCGTCGCGGACGATGGCGAGGACGGCGGCGCCCGTCGTCGCGCGCAGGTTGAGCTCACCCAGCGTGCGCCCGACGGCCGAGCTGCCCTCGACGATACGCAGGAGGCGCGGCGCGCCGAGCCCGAGGAGCAACGCGGGAGCTTCGTTCGCCCCGGCCGACCCGAGAGCGGCGTGGCCCTCCGCATGCGCCGCCCGCGCCGCTCCCTCGCCCCCGAGCTTCGATTTGAGCAGGTCGAGCACCAGGCCCCCCCCGGCTTGCACCTCGACCTCGAATTGCCGGGCGGTCCGGACGAACGCGACGACGGCGAGGCCGACGAGCACCACGAGCAGCAAGAAGCCGAGGCCCGCCGGCACGAAGGGCTCGACGGCCGTGATCGAGACGGTCGCGACCGCCACGAGCAGCCCGAGCTGCACGACGAGCGCGATGGGCCGGGCTGCCGCGCGATCGACGCCCGCGACGGCGAGGCCGATCCCACGCGTCAACCGGACGACCCCGAAGACGAACGGCAGCGCGACGAGCGCCGCCGCCGTGAAGACGAGGAGCTGCGCGGCGCGCGGGCCGAGGCCAAAATACGCGGCGGCCGCCTGCTCGATGCGCCCGCGTAACATCCCGCCGCCGACGAGGAGCGCCACGAGCGCCGCGGCGTCGAGGACGAGCAACACGGCGAGCCTGCGGAGCCGCGCGCCCGTCGTCGACGACCGCGGCGCCTTCCGCACCCGCTCGACCCACGCGCTGTAGAGCGAAATGAACGCGCCGATCCTGCGGGGGACGCGGTCGTCCACGTACTTCGCGGCGGCCTCGGAGCGCTTGACGAGCGCCGGCGTCGTCAGCGTCGTGATCGCGGAGACCGCGACGGCGACGGGGAACAGGAAGGGCCGCGTGACCTCGAGGGTCGCGCCGAGGCCAACGATGATGAACGAGAACTCGCCGATCTGCGAGAGGCCGAGGCCCGCTTGCACGCTCGTCCGGACCCCGCAGCCCGTCACGATGCCGCCGAGCCCCACGCCGATGACCTTGCCCACGATGACGACGACCGTCAGCACGAGCACCGCGGCCCAGTTCTGGAGCGCGAGCGCCGGGTCGATCAGCATGCCGACGGACACGAAGAAGATCGCCGCGAACATGTCGCGGATGGGGACGATCAGGTGCTCGACGGTGTGCCCCTCGCCCGACTCCGAGATGAGGACCCCGGCGACGAAGGCGCCGAGCGCCACGGAGTAATGCATGGCCGCGCATGCGTGCGCGAGGCCGAAGCAGAGCCCGATGCTCGTGACGACGGTGGTCTCGGGCCTGCCCATCTTCACGACCGCGCGCATCAGCTTCGGCACGATGAGCAGGCCGACGACGACCATCCCCACGAGGAACGCGACGAGCTTGCCGGTCGTGACGGCGAGCGTGGTCGCGTCGAGCCCGCTGCCGCTCGCGACGGTGGTCATCACGGCGAGCAGCAGGATCGCGAGGATGTCCTCGACGATGAGGACGCCGTAGACGAGCTCCCGGAGCGCGGGGGCGACCTTCAGCTCCTCGAAGACCTTGGCGATGATCGTCGTGCTCGACATCGCGATCGCGGCCCCGGCGAAGATGCTCTCGATCTGGGTCCAGCCGAAGGCGCGGCCCACGGCGACCCCGGCGAACATCATCAGCGCGACCTGCAGGACGCCGATGACCCCCGCCGTGGGCGCGACACGCACGAGCTTCGCGATGTTGAGCTCGAGGCCGATCGCGAACATGAGCAGGATGACGCCGAGCTCCGAGAGGGTACGGACCGTCGTGGGGTCCGCGTTCAGCGGCAAGGGCAGGTGGGGCCCGACGATCAGCCCGGCGATGAGGTAGCCGAGGATGACGGGCTTGCGGATTCGCTGGAAGACGACCGTCGTGATGGCCGCAACCCCGAGCACGATGGCGAGGGTCTTGAGGAACTCGTGCACGTCATGCATCCCTCGGGACGTAGCGCCCACGCGCCGGGGACATCAAGGGGGCATGGCCCTGGGCGAGAACTTTGTGCCCCAACGGCCGACCGGAGCGCGTCGCCGGGCTGCGGCGGCGGGCACGCGCCCCTGCCCCGGGGCGCCTCTCTTGCCTCCTCCTCTCCAACGGGCCCAGCCCGGCAAGGAGGTGTCCATGCAAATCATCTTGTTCCTCGCGACGCTCGTCCTCTTCGCGCAGCCTGCGCTCGCCGAACCTCGCGTCGACGTGACCTACCGCTACGAGCGCGCAGATACTGCACGCGTCGAATCCGAGACCCGCTTCGTCAATATCCCTCCGCTCGGGCCTCCCGGCCTCGTCGCCACCGATCCTGGCATCGAGAAGACGATTTTCCTGGCGCAGACGGCCCAGACCGTCGTGGATTTCCTCGGCCGATACGAAAAGGCCTGCCCGCGCCCCATCCATCTCCCCTGGGATCACATCACGACCGGCTGCGCCGCGCCCCGCAAGGCCGTCGCCTCCTCGTTGCAGAACGAGATACGGACCCTGAACACGCAAATCCTTCAAAACTCGCGCCTCCGCGCCGATCGCGACATCGCGGAGGTCATGGACCTCGTGCGCGCCCTCGCCGCGAACATGGAGCAGGCCCGGGATCCCGTCGGCGGATACACGCAACCCACGCGCCTGCGCACGTGGGGTGGTGGTGGGTTCTTCCTGGCGGCTGCGCCCGCGGGGGGGCTCGCCGTGACCGGCGGCGGGGCGCAGGGCTTCGGGTATTTCCGAAAGCTCGTGCGCGACCAGCACGTGCCCAAAGCCGAGGTGCTCACCATCGAGGGGTTCTTGCGCGAATTCTCCCTCCCCCTCACCCGCGCCGCGGATTGCCGCGCCCTCGTGTGCGTGAATCCCGCCGTGGCGGTGGATGCCGAGAAACGACGGCTTTACGTGCAGCTCGGCATGAGCTCCGCCATGACCGCCGCGCTCTTCGAGCGCGATCCGCTGAACCTCTCGGTCGTGCTCGACGTCAGCGGCTCGATGAGCGCCGACGACGGCACCGAGAAATCGCGGCTCGAATGGGCCAAGGACGCGCTCGTCCGGACGATCGAGGAGCTCGACGAGGAGGACGTCCTCTCCATCGTCCTCTTCGAAACGAACAGCGAGATCCTCGTCCGGCCCGCGCCCGTCGGCGACAAGGAGGCGCTCATCACGAAGGTGCGGGCGCTCCAGACGCGTGGCTCGACGAACCTCGAGGCCGGCCTGCGCGACGGGTTCACGCTCGTGCGGGAGAACGTGGACCGCCTGCCCGGCTACGAGCACCGCGTGATCCTCATCTCGGACGCGGGCCTCAACACGGGCGTGACGGACACCACCTCGCTCGAGCGGCTCGTGCAGGAGCAGGCGCGTCGCCGCGTCGGCCTGACCGCGCTCGGCGTCGGCGAGAATTTCCATCAATCGGTGATCCACGCGATCTCGAGCAGCCGCGGCGGCAATTACCTGTTCGTGCAGTCGGGCGAGGACATGCTCCGGTACTTCCAGGCGTTCGATTACCTGGTGACGCCCGTGGCCTACGATTTCAACGTCGGCGTGGTCGTGCAGGGGATCGGCGCGGAGCTCGTGCGCGCCTACGGCGTCACGACGGAGGGCGGCGCGCAGCCGGCGCGGGCGCTGATCGATCTGAAGACGCTGTTCTTCACGGAGGCCGGCGGCGCCATCCTGCTCGAATACGAGCTGCCCCGGGCCCACCACGAGTGAGCGGGGCGCTCACTTGAACCCGACGTGCGTGATGTACCTGTACGGCACCGGCGAGATGAAGGTCAACTCCACCCCGCCGCGCGGCGTGATGGCGATGAGCTCGGATTGCCCGATGTTCACGTGGTCGAGGTACACCCTCCAGCCGTTGACGAGCCCCGGGATCTTCGCCGCGATGCGGAACCGCGCGGCGGCCTCCTGGATCGAATACTCGTACATCAGGCCGCCCATCCTGTATTGATGGCCGGCGTAGGTCTCGTCCGCGTTGAGCGCGGTCGAGATGTACCCGGCCTTGTTGAACATCACGTGGGCCTGGAGGTTGATGGGCTTCTCCATGATCTTCAGGAACTCGTTGCGCCCCCCTCGCAACAGATCCGCCTCGGTCGTGCCCGGGCAGTTGCAGCCGAGTCTTCGCGCGGTCTTGTTCCCGCACGCGACGTAACCGTCGAACCCACCGGCGTGCTTCTCCAGCATGAACTTCGGAGCGAAGCCGCCATGATCCCGGACCGTCGCGTCGTCGCGGGTATCTCCCCTGAAGCTGTACATCGCCCTCTGTGCCATCTTCATCTCTCCTGGTGAGCTCGACTCGACAGGCGCATGATCCGCTCGTTCGGGCTACGAAGCAAGCACGGTCTCGGCGAGCGTCCCCAGGTCGGATTTGCCCCGGGACCAAGCGCGTGTAGATTGCGCGCCATGCGCTCGTTCCTGCCACTCGCCCTCGTCACCGTCGCCGCTTGTTCATCCTCGCCGCAGCCGGCTCCGACCGCATCGCCGGCGCCCACCGGCTCGCCCGCCGCGACCGCCGCGCCCACCACGTCCCCCGCCCCCTCGCCGGCCGCGCTCGCGAGCGAAAAACTCGCCGCCGATACGCCGAAGACCACCGCCGCAGGCAACACGTTCATCGCGCCCTCCGGCTGGACGATGACGGTGCGGGGCCAGGCGACGATCCTGGAGGCGCCCGAGGCGGGCAACCACATTGTGCTCGTCGACGTGAAGGCCAAGGACGCGGACGCCGCCCTCGCGCTCGCGTGGGCGGCTTATGGTCAGGAGCCGAAATGGCCGCTCAAGACGACGCTCGACGCGCCCGACAAGGACGGCTGGACCCGCATTCGTTTCTACGACTACCAGACGTCGCCGAACGAGAAGCGCGACGTCGGGGTCAATGTCCGGTTCGCGAACGACATGTGGACCGTGATCATCTACGACATGGCGCAGGCCGTCGGCGAGAAACGCGCCTCGCAGACCGGGCTGATCTACGGCCGCCTCTTGCCCAAGGGGCGCGAGCGCGAGTCGTTCGCGGGCAAGACGGCGAACCCGCTCGATCAGGCGCGTATCGCGGAGCTCGGCAAGTTCGTCGAGGCGGCGCAGCAGAAGCTCGGCGTGCCCGGCGTCTCGATCGGCCTCGTCCAGGGCGGCAAGGTGGTCTTCGCGGGCGGCTTCGGCGTGCGGGAGCTCGGCAAGAAGACGCCCGTCGACGCGGACACGAAATACATCATCGCGTCGAACACGAAGGCATTGACGACGCTCATGCTCGCCAAGCTCGTCGACGAGAAGAAGCTCGGCTGGGAGACGACGGCGACGAGCCTCTTGCCTTCGTTCAAGCTCGGGGACGCGGACACGACGAGCCGGGTGCTCGTGAAGCATTTGATCTGCGCGTGCACGGGGCTGCCGCGGCAGGACCTCGAATGGCTCTTCCAGTGGAGAGGCGTGACGCCCGAGGGCGCGATGACGACGCTCGGGACGATGCAACCGACGAGCAAGTTCGGCGAGCTCTTCCAGTATTCGAACCCGCTCGCCGCCGCGGCGGGCTTCATCGGCGGGCACGTCGTGTTCCCGAAGCTCGACCTCGGCCGGGCGTATGACGAGGCGATGCGCACGCTGGTCTTCGAGCCGCTCGGCATGAAGTCGGCGACCTTCGATTTCAAGCGCGGGCAGACGGGCAACTACGCGGTCGCGCACGCGCCGGACGTCGACGGCAAGCCGGCGAAGGCGGTGGGCGTGGTGAACGAGGCCGTGATCCCGGTGCGCCCGGCGGGCGGCGCCTGGAGCACGGTGAACGACGTGCTCAGATACGTCCAGATGGAGCTCGCCGAGGGCAAGCTGCCGGACGGCAAGCAATACATCTCGAAGGAGCCGCTGCTCGCGCGCCGCGCGCCGCAGGTCGCGCTGAACCGGGACGCGAGTTACGGCATGGGCCTGATGGTCGACAAGAAATGGGGCGTGACCGTGGTGCACCACGGCGGCGACATGATCGGCTTTCACAGCGACATGATGTGGCTGCCCGAGCACGGCGTCGGCGCGGTGGTGCTGACGAACGGCGACCCCGGCTGGCTCATCCGCACCATCTTCCAGCGCAAGCTGCTCGAGGTGCTCTTCAATGGCCGCCCCGAGGCCGACGCGGAGATCACGACGATGGGCAAGATGTTCTTCGACCAGCTCGCGGCCGACCGCAAGCTGCTCACCATCCCCGCCGACGCCGCCGAATCCGCGAAGCTCGCGGCCCATTACACGAACGCGGCGCTCGGCGACGTGAAGGTTTCGCGGGCAGGCGGAGCGACGACGTTCGATTTCGGTGAATGGAAGGGCGAGGTCGCGTCGCGGAAGAACCCGGACGGCTCGATCTCGTTCCTCACGATCACGCCGGGGATGACGGGCCTGGAGTTCGTGGTGGGCAGCGGCGAGAAGAAGCGGACGCTGACGATCCGCGACGCGCAGCACGAATACGTGTTCGACGAGAAGTGAGCCCCCGAGGAGGGGCGCGTCCTCAGAGGGTGTTCCACAGGCGTCGCGAGCGGCGCGAGGCTAGGGAGGGCGAGCGAGGCGTACTTTGTACGCTGAGCGAGTCCGACCGACGCATCGCGCCGCGCAGCAGCCTGTGGAATACCCTCTCAGCGCGCCCCCCTCCCCCGCGGGTTCTCCCGCGCGAGGCGCGCGGCGTGCGCGACGCCTCGTTTCAGGCTCCCGAACGTGAGGATGTCGCCGAGGTCGATCCCCAGCTCGATGAGCGTCTGGGCGACCTCCTTTCGCACGCCCGTGAGCCACGCCTGCATGCCGAGCAGGCGCAGCGCGGAGGCCGCGCGGATCAGCGCGGACGCGGCCTCGTCGTCGACCGTCTTCATCCCCGTGATGTCCATGATCACCACCTTTGCCCCGCTCGTGGACGCCCCGACGAGCACCGTATCCATCACCCGCTCCGCGCGCCGCGCGTCCATCGCGCCGACGAGCGGCATCACCAGGATGTCGTCCGTGATGGGGATGAGCGGCGTGGAGAGCTCGGCGAGGAGATCGGTCTGCACGCGGATGATCTCCTCCTGAAGAGCCGCGCGCTCGTGCTCGGCGCGGGCTCGCTCCTCGAGCTCCTCCGTGAGCCGCGTATTGACCTCGCGCAGATCCTGGGTCCGCTTTGCGACGTCGGCCTCCAGCCGCTCGTTCGATCGCCGGAGCGCGTCGCTCGTCTCCTGAAGGCGCCCGAAGAGGAGCGCATTTTCCAGCGCCGTCGCGGCCTGCCCGCAGAGCAGCTCCAGAAACTCGATCCGTTCGGCGCCGAAGGCGTCACGGGCGAGGCCGTTCTCGAGATGAAGCAAGCCCACGAGGCGGCGCCGATGCACGAGCGGGACACAAAGAATCGAGAGGAGCCCGCGGCCGGGCGAGGATCTTTCCTTCGTGAAGCGCGGATCGGCCGCCGCGTCGCCCACCACCACGACCTCCCGGGTGCGCGCCGCATACCGGAGCACGGAGACGGGCCAATCGGCGCTCTCCTCCATCGGGCCGCCGTCGCGGATTGTGACGACGTCCGGGCTGACCGCGATCGTCGCCTCGATCCGGAGCACGCCGCCCCTGTCGAGGAGCAGACATCCCCGCGAGGCGCCCGCATTGTGGAGCACGATCCGCATGAGCTGCTCGATCACCTTCGGCAGCTCTGTCTCCCCGGCGAGGGCCTGCCCGAGGCGCAGGACGGTGGCGGTGTCGACGACGCCGCTCATCCCACGGGCCCCCGAGCCACTCGCGGCGGTCGAGGATTGCAACGTCGCAGGCGATTGCAGGGGACCGGCGGGGACGATCTGTGGATACGCCTCCGCCAGGCGCTCGGCCTTCTGCGCCGCGCCCCATCGAACGTAGGCCGCGTGCGCCGCGCGCAGGTACACCGGCGCGAGGTGTCGCCTGCCGCGCGCGAGGAGGGCCTTGCCGGCGAGCTCGTTCGCGAGGGCCTCGTATTGCGTGAAGCCACCTTCCCGCGCGGACACGATCGCCCGATCGTAGAGGTCGTCGGCCTCGAGGTGGCGCCCGGCGACGCGCGCCGCCTCCGCGCGCAGGAGGCAATGCTTGTGCTCGTAGTTCTCGGGGCCGTGCTCGGCCCACCGCGCGAGTTTGTCGAGGCTCTCGTCGATCCGCTGCTGCTCCCGGCGAGCGGCCTCCGGATCCGCGGCGGGGCCCCGCGCGAGCAGGGCGAGCGCCTCGTGCAGATGAAAGGTGACCTCGATGGGCAAGGTCATCACGCAGCCGAGGATCTCTCGCGCGCGTTCGGCGGAGGCCAGCGCCTCGTCGTGGCGCCCGGCCATGTAATGCAGGACGAGCACCATGATGTGATAAAACGCGACGCCGGGGCCGAAGCCCGCGCGCCCGAGGGCCGCGAGGCAATCCTCGCCGCGAAACTGCTCGTCGTCGAGGGGCCTCTCCGGGTGCGCGTGCCGCTCGAGGCTCTTCACGAACTGCTGCACCGTCCGGATCCCCAGCAAGATAGGCTCGTTCCGGCTCTGCCTCGCGAACGCCGCGAAGCGCTCGCAAGTCCGGAGGACGTCGGCGGGTGATTCACCACGCTCCACGGAGAGCCACGTGATCGCGTGGGAGATGAAGCCCGCGTGGACGAAGTCCCCGACGGCGAGGCAGGCCTCGAACGCGCGTTCGATGACGGGGAAACACGCGCGGTAATGCTTGCGCCAGAACTGGATGTGATTGCCGTGCACGTGGAGCAGGCGGCCCCTCGTCGCGGCGTCGCCGAAGCGCTCGTTCACCGCCAGCGCGAGCTCGGAGATCGCGACGGCCGTCGGGATCTGGCCAAACGCCACGAGGAGGATGGCGTAGCAGCTATACGAGAAGCAGGACTCGGGGGAGTTGCCGTGGCGAAGCGAATAGGAGACGGCCCGCATGGCGCTGAGCGGGAACACCGCGGGCCTGCCGATGTACGAGCAGGACAGGAGCTCGTTCAGGATGCCCATCAGCGCGTTGTGCTCGGGATCGGCCATCACGGGCGCTTCGACGAGCGACTCGATGGGCCTGTCTCCGAGGAGCGCCTGGATCCCTTCCATTTCGCGCCTCGTCGCCGCCTGGACGGCCTCGTCGGTCTCGGGCGACTCGACGCCGAACCGCCGCAATGCCCGGAAGCCGAGATCGACGGCCTCGGCGTACCTCCCCGCGACCTGGTAGAGCCGGAGCTCCATGGCGAACACGTTCGCGAGATCGACCCTGGATCGCGCCCGCTCCGCGAGACGCTCGAAGAGCGCCTCGGCCTGCTCGAAGCGGCCGCAGAGGTAATCACACTCGGCGAGCTCCTGGTGCAGCGCGAAGGTGAGCGGGTAGAGGTCTGCCCAGGCCGACTCCGGGAGGAGGGTCGTGCCGACGCGGAAATGGTGCGCCGCTGCGTCGTACGCATTCGATGCCTTCGCCTTCCGGCCCGAAAGGAGGTTCCGCTCGGCGAGCTCGATCCTCTCGGCGGGATCCGTCATCAGCGCCTCGCCGCGATTGAGGTGCTCGACGATCTCGAAGAGGGCCTCGTCACGCGCCTCCGTACCTGCGAGGAGGAGCCGGCCGATACGCAGGTGCGTCGCGGCCCGGTCCGCGTCCTCGATCAGCGCGTACGCGGCCTGCTGCACGCGGTCGTGCAGGAATCGGTACACGCCGCCTCGCTCGCCCGGCGCCACGAGCCCCTCCCGCGCCGCGGGGAGGAGCGCGCCTTCGACCTGATCTAACGTCGACGCGTCGATGGTCGCGAGGGTTTGCAGCGTGAACTCGTGCCCGATACACGAGGCGAGCAGGAGGACGCGCCGCGTCTCCGGAGCCAGGATCGTGATGTTCTTGACGATCAGATCGACCACGTTGTCGGTGACCTCGCGCGCCTCGATGGCCGCGATGTCCCAGCACCAGGCGCTCGCTTCGGCGTCGAACCGGAGGAGCTGCCCTTCGTGTAATGCGTGGAGGAACTGGCCCACGAAGAACGGGTTTCCCTGCGTCTTCGCGTGGATCGCCCGGGCCAGGGGGGCCACGCGGGCGGCGTCCACCACGAGCGCGTCGGCGAGCCAATCGCCGAGCTCCGCGGCGCCGAGCGGGACGAGGCCGATCTCGCTCACCACGACGCCTTCCTTCCGCAGCGCGGCGAGGGTCGCCGTCAGCGGATGCGCCGCGTCGACCTCGTTGTCGCGGTACGCGCCGAGGATCACGAGGCCGGGGCAATCCCGACCCACGAGCAAGACCTCGAGGAGCTTGAGGGAGCCCGCGTCGGCCCATTGCAGATCGTCGAGGAACAGGACGAGCGGCCGCGTCGCGCTCGCGAACACCTGCACGAAGCTCTTCAGCGCGAGGTTCATGCGGTTCTGCGATTCGGTCGGCCCGACGGCCGGGAGCGGGTGCTGCTCGCCGAGCAGGCGTCTGGCCTCGGGGACGAGCTCCACGATCACCTGCCCATTGCCGCCGAGCGCGTGCGAGAGGCGCGCCCGATGGTCCTCGAGCTCGGCCGCGCTCTCGCCGAGGAGCTGCTGCAAGAGCTCACGAAAGGCGTGAATCAGGGGGCCGTACGGGACGCTGCGGCTCAGGAGATCGAACTTCCCGGCGATGAAGCGCGCCTCGTCCCGCGCGAGGCCCCGGCGGAGCTCGTGGACGAGCGCCGATTTGCCGACGCCGGACGGGCCCGCGACGAGGACGAGCTCCGCGGCCCCTCGGCGCAGCCGCTCGAATGCGTCGCGGAGCGTCCGCCCCTCCCCCGCTCGACCATAAAGACGATCCGGGAGGCGCAGGACGCCGGCCGCGTCGTGCCGCCCGAGCGTGAGCTCGGACGTGGTGCCCGTGGCCTCGATCTGCCGGAGGCACGCGTCGAGGTCGAGCTCGACGCCCCGGGCCGTCTGGTATCGATCCTCGGGCGCCTTGGCGAGCAGCTTCATGACGAGCGCCGAGACCAGGTCGGGGATACGCCCGTCGACCTCCCGCGGCGCGGCGGGGACGCGGGCGATGTGGCTAAACACGAGCTCGACGGCGTCGGTGGTCGAAAACGGCAGGGCCGCGGTGAGCATCTGGTACAGCGTGACGCCGAAGGAGTAGAGATCGGCGCGGTGGTCGACGGGCCGGTTCATGCGGCCGGTCTGTTCGGGCGCGATGTACGCGAGGGTCCCCTCGATCGCGTCCGGCGCGACGCGCTCGGGTTTCGCCGACATCCGCCTGGCCAGACCGAAGTCGATGAGGTGGACGCTGCCCGTCTCCGGTCGATAAAGGATGTTCTGTGGCTTCACGTCCCCGTGGACGATCCCGAGCCGGTGGACACCCCCGAGAATGCCCGCGATGCTCCGGGCGATCGTCAGCGCCGCCGGCACGTCGAGGCGCCGCGCGCGGAGGAGCGCGGCGAGCGTCTCACCCGGGAGGGCCTCCAACACCAGCGCGACGCCCCGCTCGGAGGGCTCGAGGGCCAGGGCCTTCACGACGCCGGGCGCGTCGATGGCTTTCAGGATCGCATACTCGTGCCGGAGACGGTCGATGTCCCGCGGGGCGACGTCGCCGCGAGGGAGCTTGATGACGACCTGGTTCTGACCGTCATCCCTCTCTCCACGATAGATGACAGTATTCGATCCTTCGTGAATGGGGGGCCCGACGATCCGGTAGACCATAACGTATCAGCAAAACACGGCTTCCCGGCGGATGCCAAGCGTGATCGTGTTTTGCGCGCATCCGTGCCCTCCGGCACGGGCGCGCATGACAATGGTTCCGTATCGACGAAATGGCCGCCTTCTCACCCGAAGTGATAGGCCGACAAACGTATCCCCCAGGCCGAACCATTGTAGGCCGTCGTCCCCCGGTCGGCCCCTGCTGCGCCGGCCACCACCATCAGCGGGAGCAGGTGCTCCTCCCTTGGATGCGAGAGCCGCGCGGCGGGCGCGTTTGCCCACGCGATGAGCCGCTCGTCCCGCGCCTTTGCTTCGAGCGTCATCGTCTCGCGAAGCCACGCGTCGAACGTCTCCGCGATCGGACGCGCATTCGGATCCCGAAAGCCGCGCATGTTGTGGTACGTCATCCCGCTGCCGACGATGAAGACCCCCTCGTCCCGGAGCGGCGCGAGCGCGCGGCCCATCGCGAGGTGCGTTGACGGGTCGAGGCCGAGCTTCAACGAGAGCTGGATCGTCTTCACGTCCGCGTCCGGGTACGTGAGCATGAGCGGGACGAACGTGCCGTGATCGAAGCCCCGCTTCGGGTCCGCCGCCGTCGGGAAGCCCGCCGCGCCGAGCAGCTCGCGCACGCGCGCCGCGAGCTCCGGGGCCCCGGGCGCTGGCCATTGAATCGTGTACGACTCCCGCGGGAAGCCGTGATAATCGTAATACATCGGCGGCCGCTCGGCCGTCATGACCGTCGGCACCGGCTCCTCCCAGTGCGCCGAGATCACGAGCAAGGCTCGGGGGGGCGCCTTCGGGAGCTCCCGGATCGAGCGCAGGTACCCCGCGAGCTCCGCGTGCTCCGCGGGGCGCATCCCCACATCGACGAACGGCCACGGCCCGCCGCCGTGCGGCAAGAACACCACGGGCAAGCGCCCCGGGACCGGATCCTCGGGGCGCCCGCGCTCCGATGGATCGGCGGCGCCGCCGAGGGCGGCCGGAATCGCCGCGATCGTGGCTGCTCCGGCGAGGCCCGCGACCATCGCCTGGCGGCGCGTGAGGCCCTCTTCTCGTTCGCTCATGACTCTCTCTCCTCGCGTGGGACTCGACGAAGACGCCTCCCAAGGATGCGCGTTTTCCGTCGTTCGTGAAAGCCCACGCGGGAGAGACACACTGTTCTGCCCGCAGCGACAATCAGCCGGCAGGACCCTCCGTGACGATCTCGGCCCCGAGCCAGCCAAGCGCGGTCGTGAGGGACGTCGTCCGGTGGCGCTCCCGATGCCATGAGAACAAAAGGACGAGGACCTTCGCGGGGACCTCACCGGTCCCGTCGGCTGCGCGTACGAGCGAGCGCACCCGCTCGACCTCGTCCTCCGGACAACGAACGGTCAAACCATCGATCTGAACGATCACGTGCAATGTCCCACTCCGAACCCATGCAAATACGAGCGCGACGAGCGACGAGCCCCTCCCAGCCGCTTCGCGCGGCGGGCACCGGTGACGCCGGGGGGGAAAGAGGGTGCGCCGATCATTGGAGCTCCTACGTTCTAGCGGCGGGGCGGGCCGAAATTCAAGGACAAAGCGCGCGACGCACAGGTTTTTCCGCGGGATCGATCCGCGCGGAGGCGCCGGGCCTCACGGCGATGGAGATCCCGGCGCGCCAATGTGCCGCAGAGAACCTCCCGGCGCCGAGCCGGCTCGCATCCGCGCCCGTTTCGTGTATGAGTTCGCCATGAGCGAAACGGCCTCGCGCGACGGTTACCCGCATTTCCTGGTCATTCCCACGCGGTGGATGGACAACGACATCTACGGCCACGTCAACAACGTCGTGTATTACTCGTATTTCGACACCGTCATCAATCGCTGGCTCATCGGCGAAGGCGGGCTCGACATCGAGCGCGGCGACGTGATCGGCGTGGCGGCGGAGTCGCATTGTCGGTACCTGCGCGGGGTGTCGTTCCCGACGGACATCGACGCGGGGCTCCGCGTGGGCAAGCTCGGCCGCTCCAGCGTGCGGTACGAGATCGGCCTCTTCCCGCGCGGCGAGGCCCTCGTGGCCGCGGAGGGATATTTCGTCCACGTCTTCGTGGATCGCGCCACGCGCAAGCCCACGCCGATCCCGGATCGGATCCGCGCGGCGCTCGAGCGGCTCGTCGTGCCCTCCTCGGTGTGAGACCGGCCAAAGGTCTTGCGTTCGTCCGGCCCGTCCCGCATCCTTCGCGCTCGTTCGGGATCCTTCCCGGTAGGAGGTGCTCGAAGAAAAAGATGCACAAGCGTCGCCTCGTGGTCGCGCTTCTTCTCTTGCTCCCGCTCCTCGCGCTCGTAGCCCCGACGAGGGCGCTCGCCGAGGAGCCCACGACGGATCCCGCGCCGGCGAGGAGCGCCGTCGCCGAGGCCCGCGCGCGCGGCGAGCTGCGATGGGGCAACGATTCGCAAGGAGGCGCGCCGTACGTCTTCCAGGATCCGATGGATCCGAACCACCTCATCGGCTTCGAGGTGGACTTCGCCGCCGCGCTCGCGAAGAAGCTCGGCGTGCGCGCGAGGCCCGTGCAGGGGCCGTGGGACGGGCTGCTCGCGCTGCTCGCGCGTGGCGATTTCGACGTGGTCATCAACGGGATCGAGGTCGCCGAGGAGAAGAAGCGCATCGCGGAGCTCTCCCGCCCCTATTACGTCGCCCCCATGCGCCTCACGGTGCGCAAGGGCGACGCCGCCGCGCCGCGCACGCTCGAAGCCCTGCGCGCGCGAAAGGTCGGCACCTTGCCCGGCTCCCTCGCCGCGCGTCTGTCCGAGCGCGCGGGCGCCGAGGTGAAGACGTACGACGGCGGGCAAAACGACATCTACGACGACCTCCGGATCGGGCGCACCGACGCGGTGCTGCTCGACGATCCCATCACGCTCTACTACGGGGCGATCGATCCCGAACTCGAGGTCGTCGACGGCTCGTTCGGCGAAGTCTCGTACGCCGTGGGCGTGCCGAAGGGAGACGAGGAGACGCGGGCCGCGGTGAACGGAGCGATCGAGGAGCTCGCGAAGGACGGCACGCTCGCCACGCTCTACGCGCGCTGGGGCCTGTGGAACGAGCCAACGGAGAAGCTCCTCGGCGGACCGAAGCCTCCCTCCACGACCGTCGCCGAGGCGCACGACGCGTGGCGCGCCGCCGTGGGCAAACCCCTGCCCTTCTGGTCACGCGTGACGGAGCGTTACCCGCAGACGCTCGGCCTCTTCGCGCGTGGCGCGGCCCTCTCGCTCGTGGTCTCGATCCTCGCGATGGCCGTGGCCGTCACGCTCGGCATGGTCCTCGCGCTCTCGCGGGTCTACGGGCCGAAGCCGCTGCGATGGCTCGCCGTGGGGTACATCGAGCTCTTCCGCGGCACGCCGCTGCTCGTGCAGCTCACGATGGTGTACTTCGGCCTGCCCGAGCTCGGCGTGACGCTCTCGCCCTTCGTCGCGGGCGTGATCGCGCTCGGGCTGAACTACGCGGCGGCCGAGGCGGAGAACTACCGGGCCGGGCTCGGCAGCGTGCCGGCGGGGCAGATGGATGCGGCGCGGACGCTCGGGCTCTCGAAGCTCGAGGCGCTCCGGCACGTGGCGCTGCCGCAGGCGATCCGCGTGGCGCTGCCGCCGACGACGAACGATTTCATCGCGCTGCTGAAGGACAGCTCGCTCATCTCGGTCGTCACGTTGACCGAGCTCACGAAGACGTACACGAGCCTCGCGAGCGCCATGCGAGATCACCTCGGCCTCGGGCTCGTGGTGGCGCTCTTTTACCTCGGCTTGAGCCTCCCGTTCGCGCGCCTGTCGCGCAGCGTGGAGGAGCGGCTCGGATCCAAGGTCCGGCGCCCGGCTTCCGCTTGAAGGAGGGAACGATGTCGATCTGCGTCACCGATCTGGTCAAGCGACACCCCGGCGCCGCGGCGCCGGCGCTCGCGGGGCTCTGCATGGAGGTGCCGACGGGCAAGATCGCCAGCGTCCTCGGCCGCAGCGGCGCGGGGAAAACCACGCTGCTGCGGTGTTTGTCGGGGCTCGATCCCTTCGACGGCGGGACGATCGAGGTCTCGGGCGTGACCTTCGGCGCGGGCGCGAAGCACGGCTCCTTCGGCGGGAAGATCGGGCTCGTCTTCCAGACGTTCGAGCTCTTCCCGCACCTCTCGGTGCTCGACAACTGCACGCTCGCGCCGCGCGTCGTGCGGGGCGAGGCGCGCTCGCGCGCGGAGGCGCGGGTGAAGGATCTGCTCCGGGAGCTCGGCATCGAGGACAAGGCGAAGGCCTACCCCGAGGCGCTCTCGGGCGGGCAGAAGCAACGCGTGGCGATCGCCCGCGCCCTCGCGATGGAGCCTTCGGTCTTGCTGTACGACGAGCCGACGAGCGCGCTGGATCCGGCGCTGAAACACGAGGTCGGCCGGACGCTGCGCCGCGTGGCCGGCACGGGCGTCACGCAGATCGTGGTGACGCACGATCTGCCCGTCGCGCGCGAGTCCTCGGATCTCGTCTTCGTGCTCGACAGGGGGCGCGTCGCGGCCTTCGGCCCGCCGGAAGAGGTGATCGCCGAGGCCGCGTGACCATTCTCGTCCCCTGCCCGGGGCGTGAAAACCATCAGAACGCGCCGAACGCCCCGTCGGCCGCGAACGTCGCGCCGCTGCAGAACGAGGACTCGTCGCTCCCGAGGAAAAGCACGAGATCCGCGATCTCCTCGTTCGTGCCATAACGACCCATCGGGATGAAGCTCGTGAACTTGTCCCGCACGGCGTCCGGCGCGTCCGGGGCCGCCATTCGCTCGATCGAGCGCATCATGCGGTTGTCGATCGGGGCCGGGTGAATCGAGTTCACGCGCACGCCCTGGGGCGCGAGCTCGAGCGCCGCCGTGCGCATGAGCCCGGTCACCGCGTGCTTGCTCATCGCATAGACGCTGAGCCCGGCCATCCCCGTGATCCCGAGGATCGACGAGTTGACGATGATGCTGCCCTTGCCCTGCTTCACCATCGGGGGAGCGCTGTGCTTCAACGTGAAGAACGTCCCGCGCACGTTGACGCGATAGACCTCGTCGAGCTCCTCCGCCGTGACGTCCGTGAGCGGCTTGACCACGCCCTCGACGCCGGCATTGGCGAACACGACGTCGATCCGCCCGAATGCTTCCAGGCACGACGCGACCGCGCGCGCCACGTCCGCCTCCTCGGTCACGTCGCCCGTCGCGTAGGCGACCGAGGCGCCGTACTGCGCCACGGCGTCGCGCAGCGGCGCTTCCTGGCGAGCGAACGCGAATACACGCGCGCCTTCTCGCACGAACCTCTCCATCGTTGCCCTGCCAATCCCGCCCGTCGCGCCCGTGACGAGCGCGACCTTGCCCTCTACCCGACCCATGGGGACGATCTCCTTCGTTGCGAATCCACCCACCCCGACCTCGAAAAACCGCGCTGCGAGCGGTACCACGCAATCGCATCCCGCGACGTTTCGTCAAGCGGGCGGACGCCCTCTTCGGCGTGTGGCCGCGGTGACGTGGTAACCGTGCGTGAGCAGCTCGCGCACCATCGCCTGTCCGATGTGCCCTGTCGCGCCGAGGACGAGGGCACGGGCGCGGGCGCCGCTCGGATGCATGTGCCGCGGAAACCACGCCGGGCCGGCGGCGTCAAGCGCGCGCTCGCGTGGCGGCGCGTGATGAGACTATCCAGGCGGCGGCGCCCTGCGTTACGATGGTCGTCCTCATGCGCGCGGTCAGCCTCAACATCCCCGTGGGCCATCGGCCGGACGAACCACGGGAGCTCTACAAGTTCGCCACGATGGCGAGCATCACCTGCGGGGGCCCCGGCGTCGACGAGCGTTCGATCAAGCGCGCGATCCAGCAGGCGAAGGAGTCGTGGGCGAAGATCGTCGCGCTGGTCTCGTTCCCTGCGCACGGCGGGCCGATCCCTCCGAACGTGGAGCCGGAGGACGTGCGGAACGTCGTGCGTGATCAGTGCACGGCGATGCTCCGTGTGGCCGAGTGGCAAGGCGCGCGGATCTTCGCGGTGAAGGCGACGGATCCGCTGCTCGCCGCGGGGACGGCGAACCGGCAGATCGCCGACGCGATCCTGGACGGCGCGTTCGAGGGGCTCTCGATGGACGTGCCCTTCATCGGCCCGTTCGAGGGGCCGATGCTCGACTACGTGCGCACGGGCGGCCTGGACTATCTGCGGGAGGCGTACGCGGATCGGGGCTACCGCGCGGACGTGACGTTGATCCCGGAGGGCGAGCCGGGCGCGCAGGTCGCGAGCGCGGCGGAGGCGGCGGAGAACGCGCTCAAGCTGGCGAGGACGAGCCGGTTCGACGTGATCGGGGTGCGCGGCGAAGGTCCGCTCGCGGTGGAGATCGCGGGGACGGTGCGCACGGCGCTGGAGAGTCAGGGGTTGCTCTCGCGGTAGGTCGGTTCGCGAGCTGCAGCGGTCGCTTCGCGAGGTACAGCGGTCGTGTCGCGACCTGCAGCGGTTGGGTCACGACCGACAGCGGTCGCGTCGCGGTGAACAGTCGCCCGCTCCCGTCGGACAGCGGTGGCGCCGCGAGGTGCCGCGCGCTTACTGCGAGCATTGTGGAGCGATGAAGGCGGCGGTTTTCCAGGAATAAGAGACCCCGCGACTGACGAAGGTGCCGCGCCAGTTGTTCCCGTCTGCGATCCCGGTGTACTGCTGGTTGCCTCGCGTGAACGTGATGGACTCGCCATTGCAAGCCCCGATCACCCCGCCTTCCGTCCGGCCGGAGTCACGTTGCAGGAAGCCCCCCTGGATATCGGTGCTGCCGGCGGCCCGAACGAGGACGAGGTCGAAAAGGTGGTTGTTGGCATCCAGTCGCCAGATTCCAGTGCAGGGCGCGGCGGCGGACGCGGTGGCGGAGAGCGCGAGCATGGACAGCGCCGCGCTGAGCACGAGAGAAAATTTGATATTCATACGAGAACCTCCTGTCAAATGGACGCCATCGTGGGGCCATCGGTGGATCGAAATGTACGCTCTCGTGTCGCGATCGGTAGCTGGGCGCGGAGGGAGGAGCGCTCGAGGCGCCGGCACGGTGGGCCCGATTTTCCATCAAGGGGTAAAACGAGAGGGCCGCGCCCGCTCCGCCTCGATGTCCAGATCCCGTCCAACCACGGCCCAGCTTTGGCCAACCAAGCGGCGCGTGGCCCCTGTACACTCGTCCTCGTTCGCCCCGGAGACAGGGATCTCCGGGGGGTGGAGGGAATGATGAGGTACGGGATCCTTGTATTGCTGGGCGCGGCGCTCGCCGGTTGCTCGGACGGAGCCGAGGCGCCGGCGGGGCCGCCGGAGGTGTTCGAGAATCCGCGGGAGTCCATTCCGAACGCAGAGGGGGTCCACGAGCTCCGCCTCGCGCCGAGCGAGGTCACGATCGGCGGGAAGCGGTATTGCCTGCGGACCTACAATGGATCGATCCCGGGGCCGACGATCCGCGTGCCGGCGGGCAGCGATCGCAAGGTGCGGGTCGATCTGCACAACGATTTCGAGCGGTCCGATTATCGCCTGGTGGCGGGGGCGGCGAACACGTCGGCGGTCACGTGCCACGATTTCAACCTGACGAACCTGCACGCGCACGGCTTGCACGTCCAGCCCAACTACGCGACGCCCGTCGCGGGGGATCCCTGCGAGGGGAACGGCTGCGGGCCGGATACGCGATATCACGGCGACGACGTGCTCCACGAGGTCCCGCCCGGCGAGATGGCGCAATATCGCTTCGACCTCGACGAGGACGGGCACCACCACGCGGGCTTCAACTGGTATCACCCGCATATCCACGGCTCGACGGCGGTCCAGGTGACGAACGGCGCCGCGGGCGCGCTGATCATCGAGGGTGATCTCGACGAGGTCCCCGGCGTCGCCCTCGCAAAGGAGCGCATCCTGGTGCTCGGGGGCGTGCCCATCGGCGTGGAGACGACGCGGCCGCTCGCGGACGGCGAGGCGTGCACCGAGGATACGCTCTCGGCGAACGATTTCGAGGGCGCGGAGAGCGAGTCGAAGCCGACGCTCGTGAATGGAAAGCTCCGGCCGCACATCAAGACCTCGCCGAACCAGGTCGAGCGCCTCCGGATCGTGCACGCCGGCACCCCGAACGAGCTCGGGATGAAGATCCACCCCTCGGACGACCCGACGTGCGGCACGTTCGACGTGCTCCGCCCGATGGAGATCACGCAGATCGCGCGCGACGGCCTCACGCTGCCGCAGTTTTACGTGAGCGACACGATGTGGGTCTCGCCGGGGTATCGCATCGAGGCGCTCGTGAAGATGCCGGCCGAGAAGACGACGTTATGCCTCGTGGGGCGGCGCCCGGCCGATCCGCTCGGGAGCGTCGTGGCGATCTTCGACGTGGATCCCGAAAATGGCGAGCCCACGGAGACGAACATGCCGGCAGAGTCGGCCCTCGCGGCGATCGCGCCCCCCACGACGTGGGTGGGCAAGGTCGACGGGCAAATGCAGGAGGTGAGCTGCGAGTCGGTGGAGAAGATCCATCAAAAGGTGGCGCTGCTCGTCCCCACGCCGGGAGAAGAACCCGATCCGATGAAGCCGTCCGAGCTCGGCTCGTGCAACCCGGGCGACCACATGCACGGCGTCGATCCCGACGCGCCCACGTGTATTTGCCCCGCGCCGAACATAAGCTGCCGCCGCTTCGACGATCGGCGCGCCTGGGGGTACCGCAGCGACCGGGTGATGGAGGTGGACACGACCGAAAAATGGGAGATCCGCGCGTTCGACGGGCACCCGTTCCACATTCACATCAACCCGTACCTCGTCTGCGCGAACGATTCGAACAAGGAGCCGAACTTCCCGCACTGGCGTGACACGTTCTGGGTGCAGGCGGAGGACGGGCCGCGGCAGATCCTGACGAACTTCCGCAAGTTCTCGGGCCAGTTCGTGCTGCATTGCCACAAGCTGAACCACGAGGACATGGGCATGATGGAGCTCGTCGAGATCTGCCCCGCGGGAGACACCTCCTGCCTCTGCCAGGGCACGGACGCCGAGGGCAATTGCATCAGCCAGGCCGGGTGCAAGGC
This sequence comes from Polyangium spumosum, assembly GCF_009649845.1. Lineage (NCBI taxonomy): Bacteria > Pseudomonadati > Myxococcota > Polyangiales > Polyangiaceae > Polyangium > Polyangium spumosum. Next base: position 174,505 of record NZ_WJIE01000010.1, on the reverse strand, counting down.
CGAGGATCTGCAGTGCCAGTTCGCGAAGGAGGCCACGGACGCCTTCCCGCTCCCGCCGGCGCCGAACCCCGCGCTCTGCGGGCCGTAATCAAGCGTTCCCTACCCTTCCCGCTCGTTCTGGCGTACGGTGGGGCATGCGCCGGATCGGATTCGCCTCGCTCGTGCTCCTTTTCGCCGCGGCCTGCGCCGAGCCGATGGGAGAGCCCGGGACCCCGAGCACGTGGAAGGAGCCGCCATGGCTCGTCCTTCGTGTCGACGCCGTGGAGGTCACGCCGCTCCGCCCGGGCACGCAGGTGCCGTGGGACGACATCGAGCCGCAGCCGACCGACGGCGCGGCGTGCGGCATGCTCGGCCGCGTGATGGCCACGACCGATCCGATCACGGGCAAAGGCGCCGAGTCCCTCTGCGCCGTCGATCCCCGTCCGAGGCCCCAAAACGCCGATCCGCGCCTGCCCGATCTCGTGGTCCTGCTCGGCGTGGGCAGCGCCGCCCATTACCAGACGCCGACCGCGCACGACGCCATGCAGGCCACGTTCAACGGTGAATTCGTGATCCCGACGAATTCGATCCCGCCGGAGGGGATCACGCTGGCCGTGGTGGATCGGGACGGGGACGGGGCGGAGGTCATCGGCGGGGTGAAGCTCGGGAGGCAGGAGCTGCTCGCAGCACAAGCGACGCAGCCCGTGTTCTCGAGGCGCGGCGGAGGCGTGACACGAATGGATTTCGCCGTGATGCCCTACACCGAGGCGATGGAGACGGTCGAGGTGCCGGTGACCGCCGCGATGGGCGGCGCGCTCGTGCCGATGAGGCCGATCCGCGCCGGGGAGGTGGTCGAGATCTCGGCGCGCGGGCAATACCGGATCGGGACGGGGCGCGGCGCGTGGATCGATCCACGCGGGTATTTCGAGAAGGAGGCGCACGATCCGAACTTCGACAACGAGCCGTTCCGATCGGCGCCCCACGGAGCGGGCATCGCCGCGGTCGGCGGCGGGGACGCGCGGATGGGGGCGATCGTCGCGCCCTGCGCGCGGCTCGTGGCCCGCACGCCGGGGCTCGTGTGGGTGGGGCTGAACGACGCGGAGCCACGCAACAACGAGGGGAGCGCGACGTTCACCGTGAAGGTGGCCGGGCCACTCGCCGCGGAGTGGGCCGAGGGGAAGACGACGACGCCGTGCGGGTCGTTTCCGTGAGCGAGATGTGACCGCTACTTCGGAGGCGCCGGCGCGATCGACTCGACGAACAGGCGCCCGTCCCGATCCGAGAACGTGAACGACACCTCGTCGCCGATCTTCACGTCGCGGAGGAGGTCGGGCTTGGCGACCTCGAACATCATCGTCATCGCCTTCATGTACCCGGGGATCTCCTCGTGGGCGATCGTGATGTTGTCCTTCTTCTCCCCGATCGCGCGCACCTTGCCGCGTGTCGTGTACGTCGCGCTCGGGGCCGCCGTCGGGATGGCCCCGCCGCCGGTGGGCTCCTGCGAGCGCGAGCAGGCAGGCGCGGCCGCGAGCAAGAGCGCCGCGATCGTCATGAGGACCGCCGGGCTCGTTCGATGACTGAAAATCACGCGCATGGGGATGCTGTACCACCACGGAGCCGGGAGCGGGAGCGGAAGCAGCAGCGGCAGCGGGGGCGGACGACGCTAGGCACGCGCCGCGGACGAATACAGGCCAAACGCCGCGCCCTGCGGGTCCTCGCACGGGGCCAGACGATCACCGCTTGGCAGCCGCCTCGGCTCGAGGACGTTGCCACCACGCGCCCGGACCCTGGTGAGGGCCGCGTCGAGGTCGTCGACCCGGAAGTAGAAGAGCCAGTGCGTGTGGACCTGGGGCATCCGCGCGCTGCTGACCATGCCCCCCACGCTCGGGCCACCTTCGCCAAACGAGAACATCTCGTACGAGCCCAGCGCCGGACCGAGATCCAGCGCCTCGGTCTTCCTCCAGCCGAACATCTCGCCGTACAGGGCCCAGGCACGCGCGTGGTCCCGCACGTGGAGCTCGTGCCAGGCGACGGCGCCGCTCGGCTCGTCCCGTTCCGCGGCGACCGCCACGATCGCGCCAAACGGGTCCCGCAGGATCACGCGCGTGGCCTGGCCGTCGCTCGTGGTTCGTGTTGGCCCGCGTTGCTCGCCGCCCTGTTCGAGGATCCGACGCGCCGCCCCGTCCACGTCCGCCACGGCGATGTGCCCGAGCCAATGCGCCGGCGCCCCCAGGGCCGCGGCGCGCTCCGGCAATGGCGAGACGCCGAGGCCCGGCGTGTTCCCGACCTGAGACCCGAGCACGTCGGCATAAAAGTCCACCGCTGCGCCCGGGTTCGTGGTCCGGAGCTCGTACCCGCCAAACGCGCCGTTCGCCGTCTTCACGCGCGCAGGCTACGCGGGACGCGGGGGCATCGCAAGAACTGCGCCGCCGCCGCCTCGTGCTTCCGCGCCCGCTTCCGCTCGCACGAACGTCGCCACGTGGTATGGGACGGCTCCGTGAGCGCCACCTGGTTCCTCTACAGCCCCCTCTCGCCCCGCGCGATCTCCGCGCTCGCCGACGAGTACGAGCGTCACCTCGAGGCGTACATCGACGAGAACGTCGAGCGCATCGACGAGGACGAGACCGTCCCCGATGTCGTGGCCGGCGGCGAAGTCCCGCCCGTCGCCGAGCTCCAGGCCGCGTACGCGCTCGCCAAGCGCCCGCTCCCCAAGCCTCTGCTCGCGCGGTACCGCGCCTGCAAGTCCGTCATCACCCTCGAGCACGTCGCCGACCTTGAGGCCGGCCCGTGCCGCGGCGTCGTCTCGACCCTGCGTTACCTCCTGCCGCGCGTCGGGGAAGGCGCGCTCCTCTTCCCGGACGCCGTGCCCCTCGTCCCCGTCGAGGAGATGCTCGCCCGCATCGAGGACAAGAAGGGCCTGCCCGGCTTCGACGGCGAGGACGACGACGACGACGACGACGACATCCTCTCGTGGGGGAAAAAGGGAAAAACCGCGGGCAAGAGCAAGGACGCGCCGGATCAGGTGCGCGCGCTGCGCGTGCTCGCGTCGCTCGAGGGGCTCATGAACGACCCCGAGCTCGCCCTCGATCTACGCGGCACGCTCCAGCGGTCGTCGAAGCTCACGCAGCAGTACGCGGCGCTGCTCATCGAGGACGGCGCCATGTCCGACATCAAGGCGAGCAAGGAGCTCGGGGTGACCGTGCAGGAGCTCACCAAGATGGCCGATGAGCTCGATCGGACCTTGCTCGCGCTGAAGGACTAGCCGATCGGCCCAGTTTTTCCGGAGAGACAGCCTCGAGGACGTGGGGTAGCGTCGCGCACCCGCGATCGAAGTCATGACCAAGCGCCGCATGCAACAGCTCGATCTCTTCGGAGGTTTCGAGCCCCCCGCCCCGCCGCCTCCGTCCGCGCCCGTCAAGAAGAGCCGCGTCGAGCCGCTCGTCTGGATCGCCGAGCTCTGGCTGCTCCGGGAGTACGACGCGTCCGAGGCGTCGATCATCCGGCACATCACGCTCCGCAAAGGCCTGAACGTGCTCTGGGCCCCGCCCGCGCCCGAGGGCGCCGAGAACCGGCTCGGCGACGGGCAGATCACGGGGCACACGGCCGGCAAGACCACGTTCTGCCGCATGATCCGCTACCTGCTCGGCGAGACACGTTTCGGCACGGCGCGCGCGCAGGAGAAGATCCGCGAGGCGCTGCCCGAGGGCTGGGTCGCGGCGACGGTCGTCGTCGGTGACGCGCGCTGGCTCGTGGGGCGTCCGTTTGGCATCGGGCTGCACCCGTTCGCCGTGCGCGGGATGTCGCTCGGCGAGGCGCTCGCGGAGCGTGGTCGCGGCGGCTACCAGGAGTTCCTCGCCGACATCCGGCGCGTGGTGATGGAGCCCGTGCCGGTGAAGGCGCTGCCGCACGAGCGCGAGCCGATCGCATGGGAGCACGTGCTGCCGTGGGTGACGCGTGATCAGGAGGCGCGGTTCGCGGGGCTCGTGGAGTGGCGTGATCCGTCGAGCGAGTCGGAGAGCCCGCGGCTCGTGACGGACGACCGGCACGTGGTGGTGCGGGCGCTCTGCGCGCTCATGTCCGACGAGGAGAGCGAGGCGCAGCGACGCTACGAGGATCTCGCGCTGGAGAAGCAGAGGCTCGAGGAGACGTCGCCGAAGCTCGCCGATCGCGCCGCGGAGGATCGGCGGCGGCTCGCGCGCTTGCTCGAGATGCCCGACGACATGAACGACGCAGGTCCGCTCTTCGCCGCGCGTTTCCGCGAGACGGTGTCGCGGCGCAAGCAGAGCCTCGCCGCCGCCGAGGAGGCACTCGCGGCGCAAGCAGCCCTGGTCGAGCAAGCCGAGGAAGCCACGCGGCAAGCGGCCGAGGCGTGCGGCGTGCGGGTCGAAGCGCTGCGCGAAGCGGAGGCGCGACGCGAGGAGGCGAAGCGGACAGGCGAGAAGAAGCGCGAGGCGGAGGAGGCGCCGGCGAAGCTGCCGGTGCGGGCGAGTGGTGTGTGTAGCGTGCCGCTCGATGTCGCGATCACGAAGGGATGTCCGCTCGCGGCGTCACACGCGGGGGCGGCTCCGATCACGCGGGAAGAGAAGAAGGCGCTCGCCGAGGCGGTGATGGAGGCGAAGCGTACGCTCGCGGAGGCGCGGGCCGCGCAGAAGGAGGCGGCGGCCGAGCATACGCGGCAGAGGAGCGCGCTCTCCGCGGAGGAGAAGCGCATCGCGCGGGAGCGCGCGGCGATCGAGGAGGTCGAGCGGCTCTTCGGCTACATGACGGCGGCCGAGCGCGCGGCGGACGAGAACACGGACCGGCTCGTGGTGGTGACGGACGAGGTGAAGGCCTCGTCGGAGCGGCAAGCGGCGCTGCGGCGCGAGCAGGAGGAGGCGCAGGCGCGGCTCTCGGAGCGCTTCCGGGAGGTCGTGCGCGCGCTGCTCGGGGATCACGTGGAGGCGCGCGTGGAGGTGAAGGGCCGCAGGCTCGAGCTACGCGTGGAGGACCGCGGCGAGCGGGACGGCGCGGCCATGCAGACGATCAAGCTGCTCGCGTTCGACCTGGCGGCGATGAAGCTCTCGGTGGACGGGTACGGGCAGCTCCCGGGCATGCTGGTGCACGACGGCCCTCGCGAGGCGGACATGGACGGGCGCATCTACGAGCGGCTGTTCCTGTACGCGCGGCGCCTCGAGGAGAGCGCGGACGGGTCGCCCGCGTTCCAGTACGTCATCACGACGACGGCGCCGCCGCCGAAGGAGATGCAGAAGGCACCTTGGCTGCTGGAGCCGCTGCTCGACGCCTCGAAGCCGGAGGGCCGGCTGCTCAAGATGGATCTGTAGGTCGGCCCCTCGTCAATCGTCGAGGATGATCCGCTCGGGTGGCAGGTCCGCGGGCTGCTCGGGCGTGGTCTCCGGGGCCGGCGGGACGGGTGGCAATACGGGCGGCGCGTCGCCCGGCTGCACCGGCACCGGGTAAATCGGCCCGGTCGGCGGGGCCGGGGCGTCGACGTATTGCGTCCGCGGCATCTCCGCGCCGCGCGGGCCACAACGACCGCCGAGGCTGCCCACGGCGTCGTTGTAGTAGTTCATCGCGTCGACGGCGTGGCCGTGCGCGTCGATCCTCGTGGCTCGACCGACGCCCGTGAGCACGAGGCCGAGGACCTCGGCGCCGAGGCCTCCGAGCATGAGCCCCCACATGAGCTCGGGGTTGTCCTGGAACGCGAGGCCGGCGAGGCCCGCCGCGCCACCCACGCCGAGGGTGAGCCCCGCGACCGTGAGCCCCACGGCCGTGTCGCCCGCGCTCTCGGCCGCGAGCGCGTGCCGCTCGGCGTCGGGCACGCACCCCACGTATTCGACGAGCCCGCGATATCGCACGCCGGTCGCGACGACCCCCTGGGGCGAATGAACCTGGAACTCGTTGTCGTAACGGAGCGTGAGCTCGTGCGGGGCGAGCACGCGCGGCTCGACGGCGGAGAAGCCGGATCCGCATCCCGCGAGCAGGATCGTCGAGACCCCGAGGGCCAGCATTACATGTCGCGCGCTCATTGCGACACCTCCGCGGGATCGACCGCGCAAGGGGATCCGGGCAGGCGCGCGAGGTCGTTGTACGCATTGACCTCGTCGATCGCGCTCGCGACCTGCTGCTCGGGCTCCGGACGGCTGAGACCGAGGCTCAGCGTGATGATCGGCAGCGTCAAGAGCGCCACGACCGCGAGCACGACCGCCGCCTTGCCCCAATCGCCGCCCCCTCCCCCGCCGCCCGAGGAGCCGCCGCTGCTGCCGCCCGAGGAGCCGCCGCCCTTCGAGCCGCTGACCCTGGGCGTCGCCGCCGACCGCGTCATCGTGCCCGGCGTGCCGCCGACGCCACCCGAGCCCACGATCACGACGGGCGCGCGGCGCACGATGATCCAGGGGCGGTAATACACGACGCCCGTCGAGCCGCCGTAATACGTCGAATATTGCCCCGGGTCGGCGGGGAGCTCCCGGATGGCCTGGCTGCAGTCGGGGGCCCCGCTCTCGCCCGGGAGCGAGGCGACGACGCGATCGTCGTCCCAGAGGACCCGCGCGCGCCCGTCCTGCGGCGGCACGTAGTCGGACGTGTAGCTGCCGCAACCAGCCAGGATCCCCAGGGACCCGGCCACGAAGATTGCCCTGCACATGCCCCTCGGGCCCGCCATCGCCATACGTGGCTCCTCTGCGATTGCTCGTTTTCGCATCAGGAAGGCGCCTCGTAAAGGACAATTTGCCCGGACCGCGCCTCCTGCCGTACACTCGCTCCCCCCATGAAGATCGGCGCCCGCGCCCTCCTCGCAGCAGGCCTCTTCGCGAGCGCCATCCTCGCGCCTCCGCCCGTCCGCGCCGACGAGCCCGCCGCGAGCGCCGAGGCCAAGGCCGGCGCCCGCGCCGCCGCCGAGAGCGGCACGACGGCCTTCAAGGCAGGGCGCTTCGGCGAGGCGGTCGACATGTTCCTGCGCGCCGAGGAGCTCTTCCACGCGCCGACCCACGTGCTCATGCTGGCGCGCTCGTACGTGGGCCTCGGCAAGCTCGTGCTCGCGAAGGAAGCGTACCTCGCCATCGTGCGCGAGGTGCTCGGGCCGAAGGCGCCGGCCGCGTTCAAGCTCGCCAAGGCCGACGCGGAGAAGGAGCTCGCCGACCTCTCGCCGCGGATCCCCACCCTCCAGGTGAGCACCACGCCCGAGGCGAAAGACGTCGTCGTCACGATCGACGAAAAGCCGCTCCCCCCGGCGCTGCTCGGCGTCGCGAGCCCGATCGACCCAGGCACGCACGTGTTACGCGCGACGGCCGACGGCATGGCGGCGCCCGAAAAAAGCGTGACGTTGAAGGAGGGGGAAAAGTCCGAGGTGGTGCTGGAGCTCTCCCCCGTGGCGAACGCCGGGCCGATCAAGCCGGTGCGAAGGCCGGGGCCGGAGCAGCCGGCGGGGAAGACGAGCCCGGGGCGGATCGCGGGAGGCGCGCTCCTGGGGCTCGGCGTGGCGGGGCTCGGGGTCGGCGGCGCCTTCGGGGTGCTGTCGCTGATGAAGCGCTCGGAGGCGGACGGGGCGTTCAACACCTGCGGGGTCGGCTGCTCGGGCCCGCAGGCGGACGCCGTGCGCGCGCTCGACGAGGACGCGAACCAGAAAGGCACGATCGGCGTCATCGGGCTCGCCGCGGGCGGCGCATTGACGATCACGGGCGTGATCCTGTTCGTCACGGCGAAACGATCGCCGGAGACGTCGCCGCAAGGAGCCTCCGTCACCCCGTGGATCGGGCCGCAGGGCGGCGGCGTGGTCGGCCGGTTTTAGGTTTTACGAGACGAACGCGCCGGCGCGCTGGTTCAATACCCGTAGTCCGTGACGACCTTCTTCGTCACGCTCTTCTTCGTCGGCGCGACCTGCGTCGGCGCGACCGAGGACGCGGGTTTGACCGAGGCGCTCTCGGCGGGCGCGGCGGAGGCGCTCTCGGCCGGCGTGGGCGCCGCCGTCGACGCGGCGGGCGGCGGCGTCGTCGTTTCGGGTTCGGGCGTGGGGACGGGCGCCGCGGCGGCGGGCGGCGGGAGCGCGGGCGGGCCGGGGTTGCCCCGAAGGAACACGTACGCGCCTCCCGCGGACACGGCGACCACGGCCGCGAGGCTCGCCGCGACGAGCCCGCCCTTGCGTTTGCCCGCGGGCACGGACGAGCGTTCGCTCTGCGCCCAGGTCTGCCTCGTCTGCGAGGCGCTGGTCGGCGCCGAGGTCGGTCCGAGCGTGCTGCTCGGAGGCCCGGAGGGGCTGCTCGTTGGTCCGGCGAGGGACGCTTCGTCGGGCGGCGTCGAGAGGGGCGGCGGCTCGGGCGTCCTCACGCTCGGCGGCGGCGGCTGCACGGCGACGTCGACGATCGAAGGCAGCGGCGTGCGCTTGAGCGAGCCGGCCGCACGTTTCTCCTCCCAGGCGACGAGCGCGTCGCGGAACTCGGCGGCGCTCTGGAAACGCGCGGCCGGGTCGCGTTGCATGCCCTTGACCACGATGCCGCAGATCTCGTCGTCGAGCAGCGGGCTCTGCGACTTCGGGTGCGGCTGCGGCTCGAAGACGATCTTGAACATCAGCTCGGCGAAGGTCTCGCCCTTGAACGGCACCTGCCCCGTGAGCATCTCGTAGAGCATCACGCCGACGGTGTAGAGATCGCTGCGCGTGTCCACGGAGTTCGCCGAGCGCGCCTGCTCGGGGCTCATGTAGAACGGCGTGCCCATCACGACGCCCGTGCGCGTGTGCGACGCGGCCTCGCCGGCGAGGCCCGAGAACTTCGAGATGCCGAAGTCGAGGATCTTGACCCACTCCTCGCGCCCGTCTTTTTTCTGGAGGAAGACGTTGTCGGGCTTGAGGTCGCGGTGGATGATGCCCGCCACGTGCGCGGCCTCGAGGCCGTCGAGGAGCTGCCGGAAGAGCTCGACGATCTTGTCGATCGAGATCCGCCCGCGCTTGGCCCGCGCCTTCAGCGTCTCCCCCTCGAGCAGCTCCATGACCATGAAGCGGTCGCCCGCCTCCGTGGTGCCGACGTCGAGGACCTCGACGATGTGATCGGAGCCGATCTGCCCGGCCGCCTGCGCTTCACGTTCGAAGCGCGCGAGCGCGTCGCCGTGGAGCTCGACCGTGGCCTGGGAGAGCACCTTGATCGCGACCTGCAGCCCGTCCTGGCGCAGGCTGTCCGCGACGTAGACGACGCCCATCCCGCCGCGCCCGAGGATACGGACGATGCGGTAGTCTCCGAGGATCGCGCCTTCTTCGAGCTTCATCGGGACCCGCCGGGCTTCGTGATCGGCAGGGCGCAAACGCCGGCCGAGCAGACGTGACCGGCGACGCAATCCGTGTCGAGCTCGCAGCTCGTCTTGCAGCTCGTCGTGCCGCAGACGTAGGGGCTGCAGGATTTCGTGCCGTTGTCGATACACGCGCCGGTGCCGTTGCACGTGTCGGCCGCGGTCTCGACGTCGTTCGTGCAGCCCGCCGCGGCGCAGGTCGTGCCCGAGGGGTAGAGCTGGCAGGCGCCCGCGCCGCTGCAAAAGCCGGTCGTCCCGCACGTCGACGGCGCCTGCAAGCTGCACTCGTTGTCGGGGTCGAGCCCGCCCGTGATGGGCCCGCAGGCGCCGTTCGTCCCGGCGCCCTTCTTGGCCACCGAGCACGCCTGACAAACCCCGGTGCAGCTCGAGCTGCAGCAGACGCCGTCGACGCAGAAGCCGCTCGCGCACTGGTTCGCGCCGGAGCAGCTCGCGCCCGCGGACTTCTTCGTCACGCACGCGCCCGCGGCGCAGTACGAGCCTTGCGCGCACTGCGCGTCGAGCGTACACGCCGAGGCGCATTCGTTGCCGCTGCACGTGAACGGCGCGCAGCTCGTCGTGCCCTGGTCGACGCAGCTCCCCATGCCGTCGCAGGTGTCGGGGTTCGTCCGGACGCCCCCCGCGCAGGAGCCCGCAGCGCAGACCGTGCCCGCGGCATGGAACCGACACGCGCCCGCGCCGTCACACGCGCCGTCGGTCCCGCACGAGCTCGCGCCGAGCTCGGGGCACTCGCCGTCGGGATCGGCGCCGTCCGGGATCGGCGCGCACGCGCCGTCCGTCGCGCCCGTGCGCGCCGCGCTGCACGCCTCGCACGCGCCCTCGCAGGCCGCGTCGCAGCAGACGCCGTCCGCGCAGAAGCCGCTCTCGCACTGGTTCGGCTTGTTCGCCGGGCAGGCCTCGCCGATGGGCTTCTTGTCGAGGCATTGCCCCGAGGCCACGTCGCAGTATTTCCCGGGCGCGCAGTCGCCGTCGCTCCCGCAGTCCGTCGCGCAGTGGATGCCCACGCAGGCGCTCGGCGCGCAATCGACCGCGCCCATGTCCACGCACGTGCCGGCGCCGTCGCAGGTCTTCGCGAGCGTCTTGGTTTGTCCAACGCAGGTCTGCGCCGCGCACTCGGTCCCCGCCGCGTACAACGCGCACGCGCCGATGCCGTCGCAGGAGCCGTTCCGCCCGCACGACGCCGCGCCCTCGTCCTCGCACTCGCTCTCGGGATCGATGCCCGCGCTCACGGGTGCGCAGGTGCCGTTCAACTGCCCCGTGGCCCCGGCGTTGCAAGCCTCGCACGTCCCCGCGCAGGCGCTCTCGCAGCAGACCCCGTCCACGCAGAAGCCGGATCCACACGCGCCCCCGTCGCTGCACGGCTCGCCGATCGCGCCGCCGCCCTGCCCTGCTCCGCCGCCCGCGCCGCCGTCCGGAGGACCGTCGCCGAAAGGCCGGTCGGGCGAGACGCACCCGTATGCGAGCACGAGGATCGACGCCGAAACGACGAGCAGCGCCCACGCCCGCCCGCGGCGCGCGACGGCCACGCGGCGCAAGGGGCGAGGCCCGACAGCCGAGCCGGAGACGAGGACGGACATCCTGAGCATCCTACGAGCAGATGCCTCTCGCTCGCAAGTCGCGCGGCCCTGCCGCGGCTTGCATTCGGCAGGGGCTCGGCGGATGCTCAGGACCGCGATGTCGCAACCCCCCGTCGTTGCACCTGCTCCCGCCCCTCTCCTGCGCCGCGGTTCGGCGCTCGTGCTCCTCGGGCTCGTGGCCCTCGGGTGTGGAGGTCCGGACCCGGGCGCGCAGCCCGAGGGCTGGGACTCTGCGGTCGCCATGCGCCCGGCCGCGGATCGCAACCCCGATCCCCGCACCTTCGAGATGGACCTCGAGGCCCGCATCCAGGACCTCGAGCTGCTCGAGGGAAAAACGACACCCGCGTGGACCTACGACGGCACGATCCCCGGGCCGTTCATCCGCGCGAGCGTGGGTGATCGGCTCGTGGTGCATTTCCGCAACACGCTGCCGGAGCCGACGACGGTCCACTGGCACGGCCTGCGCATCCCCGCGGCGATGGACGGGGCGCCTGGGCACAGCCAGCCGGAGATCCAGCCGGGAGAGACGTTCACCTACGATTTCGTCCTGCCCGACGCGGGCCTGTACTGGTACCACCCGCACGTCCATTCGGCCGCGCAGCTCGGCTTCGGCCTCTACGGCGCGCTGCTCGTCGACGACCCGACCGAGCCCGCGGACATCGGCGACGAGCTCGTCCTCGTGCTCTCGGACATGGCCCTGAAAGACGACGGCGCCCTGCAGGATCCGCAGACGGGCCTCGATTTCGGCACGCTCTTCGGCCGCGAGGGGGACCTCCTGCTCGTCAATGGCAAGAAGAACCCGATCGTCGAGGCGCGCGCGGGGCGGCGGCAACGCTGGCGGATCGTGAACGCCGCGAAGAGCCGCTATTTCCAGCTCGCCATGAAGGAACACACGTTCACGCGGATCGGCGGCGACGGCGGGTTCATGGAAAAACCCGTGGAGTCCGCGGCCCTCGTGCTCTCGCCGGGCGAACGCGCGGACGTGCTCGTCGTGCCACGCGGCGCGCCCGGCTCGACGATCGCGGTGCGCTGGGTGCCCTACGATCGTGGCTACGGGACGACGTTCAACCGGCCCGAGGAGGAGGTCTTCCGGGTCCACCTCGCGGACGCGCCCGAGGTCACCGAGACGCCGCGACCGAAGACCGAGCGCACGCTCACGCCGCTCGATCTCGCGGGCGCGACGCCCATCTCGCTCGAGCTCACGCAAGGCGAGCAGGACGGCAAGGTGACCATGGGCATCAACGGCGTGCCCTCGTGGGAGGCGGTCCCGATCCCCGCGACGGTGGGCGAGACCCAGGTATGGACCGTGAAAAACACCATGGATTTCGACCACCCGTTCCATTTACACGGCTTCTTCTTCCAGGCGCTCGACGAGTCGCTCGCCCCGATCCGGCCGATGGAGTGGAAAGACACGGTCAACGTCCCCGTCGACGGCACGCGCCGCTTCGCCGTGCGGTACGACGACAGGCCGGGGATGTGGATGTTCCATTGCCACATCCTCGATCACGCCGACGCCGGCATGATGGGCATGCTCGATCTGCAGGGCGGATCCGGCGCGGGACATTGAGGCGCGCCGCGCGCCGCGTCCGTCACGCCTTGTGCCCCGGCCGCCTCGTGGCGGATGATGCTGCTCCCCGATGCGCAGCCGCCCCGACGTCACCACCTACCTCGAGCCGGCCGAGCCGAGCCCCGGCGATCGCGTCCGCGTTCATGTCCGCCTGACCTCCAGGACGGAGACGCCCTTCGACGCGATCGACGTCGAGCTCGTGGGCCGCGAGTCCCGCTACAAGCGCACGGCGTCCACCGGCAAGACCACCTCCCGCAAGTACCATCGCCGCGAGATCCTGCGGCTCGGCCGGCGTTTTCCCGCGGGCGTCCTCCATCCGGGGACCTGGGAGCAGGCGATCGACTTCCAGCTTCCGCCCGATCTGCCGCCCACCTTCCGCAGCGTGTACAGCTCGATCGAGTACGAGATCTCCGTCCACGTGCACATCCCGTGGTGGCCCGATCGCCACGAGGTCTACGTCCTGCCGATCCGCGTCCCGGCCGCGCCCGCCGCGCCTCCGCAGCCGAGGGTCTTCACGAGCCTGGCAGGCGAGCACCGCGGCGAAGACCCGGTGATCGAGCTCTCCCTCGAGGATCAACGCCTCCCCCTCGGGGGCGTGCTCGCGGGCGCCGTCGCGCTCACGGGGCTCGGCAGCCGCAAGCTCCGCCGCGTCGAGCTCGCGACGAGCTGCGTCGAGACCGCGATCGTGAGCAGCACCGCGGGGCCCGCCGAGATCGAGCGGCGCACGTACAAGCTCTGTGAAGGCACGCCCGAAGAGGGCGCCTCGCTCCCCTTCCGGATCGCCATCCCCAAGGATCTCGCGCCCACCTTCCTCTCGCCCTTCATCAGCGTCGACCACGCCATCGAGGTCGTCGCCGTCGTGGCCTTTGGCCGCGATCTCTCCCTGCGCGTGCCCGTGCGCGTCGAGCGCCAGCGGGGCGAGCGGCCGAGCGCGGAGGGACGCCTGCCGCTCGTGGGCAAACAACGCCACCTCTCGGTGTGGCGCGCGGGCGAAGGCGCGGCGCGCGCCGCTGGCTACACCGTCGTGGAGTTCGATCCCGAGCAGGCTCGCCTCACCCTCGACGTGCACGGCGTCCGCGTCGAGGTGACCGAGGAGCACCGCGAAGGCCTGGGGCCCTGCACCGTGGCCGAGCTCTCGTACCCTCCGCTCGGCCTCGATCTGCGCCTCGCCGAACGGCGGTGGACCGACCTCGGCGCGAAGCTCCCTGGCCTGGACAAACGCCTGGCCAAGCGCTTCACAGTGAAGGCGCGCGAGGCCGTCCAGGCGCAGTGCTTGCTCGGCGGCGACGTGCGCGACGCCATCGAGGTCTTCGACGAGGCCGCGCTCGACGACGAGCACGCGGTGGTCGTGCAGAAGGGAGGCGTCTACCAGGTCTCGGGCCTCGAGCGTTTCCTCGCGCGGAGCGCGATGCTCGCGTATCGACTGGCGAGAGCCTTCACGACCTTGCCCCCGCCCGCCGCCCTCGCGACGTCCCTGCCCGCCTACCGGCGCTTCGCCGAGGAGCGCGACGCGCGCCTCCGTATCGGCGATCTCGCGCTCGAAGGATTTTCCCGCGCAGGGTTCCATCTATCCCTCGATCATCGCTGGGAGCTCGATCGGCCGGCCGAGAGCCGGCTCTGGACGCCGCGGCCCGAGCGTGATCTGCCGGCCTCGTGGAGCGAGACGATCACGAAGGCCACGGGGCGCGAGCCCTTGCTCGAAGAGGACCGCCTCGGGATCCGCTTGCCGCTCGTGCAGGATCCCGAGGAGATGCTCGGCGTGGCCGAGGCGTTCGCTGGAGCCGTCGCCGCGCTCGCGGGGGCCACGAGGCTCGGCCCGTACCGCTGAGCTCGGCCGCGCGTCAGGGCGCGGGGGCAGGCGCCGATCGCGAGAGCGCGGCGAGCTCGATCCGCCGCAAGAGCTCCACGCTCCGCGTGTCCCCGGGCGTGGCCTCGACGAGCTTGCGCGCGTGGTGGCGCGCCTCCTCGAGGGCGCCGAAGCGCGACGTCAGGAGCGCGAGGTTCCGGCGCGCGGCCACGAGGCTCGGATCGGCGCGCAGCGCCGCCAGGTAACGCTCCCGGGCGCGGTTGTAGTCGTTCTTCTTGTCCGCCACGATTCCCAGATCGAAGAGCGCCTCCGCGTCGTTCGAGGCCTCGCGGGTGATCGGCGCGAGGACCTTCTCCGCCTCGTCGAGCGCGTCCTCGCGGATGAGCAGCGCGCCGAGCAGGACCGCCGCGTCGCGCCCCGCGCCGCCCTCGACGGCGCGCCTCGCCGACGCGATCGCCTCGGCCGTACGCCCTTGCTGATCGAGCGCGAGCGCGAGCGTGTACGCGACGAGCGGATCGGCCCCGTCGACGAGCGCCGCGCGCGCCACCTCCTCGGCCCGCTTCCCTTCGCCGTTCGCGGCGAGCGCCGCGGCGCGCGCGGCCTGCGCGCGTGGATCCGCCGGGCAGCGGTCCGCCGCGTTTTCTGCGCCTTCGAGCGCGCGCGACGTGTCGCGCAGGTGGAGCAGGATGAACGGGCGGCGCGACGCGCACGCGCAGCTCGAGGGCTTCCGCGTGAGGCATCGATCCACCACGGCGAGCGCGGCCGCGTGATCGCGGGCTCGCTCGTGGGGCGCGATCATCACGTCGAGGGCGCGCCGCGCGTCGCCGTCGCGGAGCACCGTCTGCCACCACATCTGCGACGTCGAGGCGAGCCACTCGGCCGACGCGCCGAAGAGCACGAGGCCGAGGCCCACGACGGCCGCCGCCACGATCCGCGTGTTTCGCGGCGGAGCCACGATCGCGGCGCAAGCGGCGAGGCCCGTCCACAACGGCGCGGCCACGAAGAGCACGCCGCGCCCGAGCGGCGCGCGTGGGCCGCGGAAGTAGGCGCCGACGACGAGGGACGTGACGACGGCGAGCACGAGCGCCGCGGCTGCGATCCTCGCCTCGGGCGAGCGGGCGCGGCCGGCCAGGCGAAGCGCACCTGCGACCACGGCAACGAGCGCGACGCCTGCGACGAGCGCGCCTGCGAGCGAGCCCGGCCCGGGCTCGGGCGCGAACAGCGGCGGCGCGACGGCAAGCGCGAAGACGTGCGCCGCGCGCGTGATCGTCTCTACGATGGGGGAGAGGTTCGGCACGACGAACGGAGGGGCTCGTCGTTCAGTTGTGCACGATGACCCAGCCGTTGAGCGCGTCGTTCGCGCCCAGCGCGACCATCGAAGTGTTCCGCACGCAGAACCCGACGTTGTACGTCCCTGCCGGCAGGCCCGACACGGTGCCCGCGGCGGCGTACGGCGCGCGCACGGAGATACTCGCGGCCGTGGGGTACGAGCTCGAGTAGAAGTGGGTGATCGAGCCTCCGGACCCCTGGTAGCAGAGCCCCAGGCCCACCGCCGTGGCCACGCCCGGGCTCCCGCTCAAGCTCGTGCCGAGGGTCATCACCGCCGATCCCGTGATCCGCTGCCCGGCGGCGATCGTGACGGTGACCGGCTGCGCGGCCCACGCGAACGCCAGCGAGCCGCCGTTGACGGTCTGGGCTGCCCCGTTCAGGCTCGTGACCGACACGATCCCCGTCGGCCCCTGCGCGCCCGTCGCGCCCTTCGGCCCCGTCGGCCCCACAGGCCCCGTCGGCCCCTGCGCGCCCGTCGCGCCTTTCGCGCCCGTCGGCCCCGTCGGCCCCGTCGGCCCCACGGGCCCCATCGGCCCCGTCGGCCCCTGCGCGCCCGTCGCGCCCTTTGGCCCTGCCGGCCCTGTCGCGCCCGTCGCGCCCGTCGCGCCCTTCGGCCCCATCGGCCCTTGCGGCCCCTCGGGTCCGATGAGCCCCGACGGATCCCCGACCCACTTGCCTGCCTCGTCGATCACGACCGTGCCGCCGATCGACACCGAGGTCGGGTGGATGTCGCCCACCGCGTCGCCTGCGAGCATCGCGTAGGGCACGCTTTGCACCGGCGCGCGTGGCGTCATCTCCGGATCGTCTCCGACCGTGACGCCCAGGTACCGCACCGAGCCATCGAAGACGTTCTTGTCGAAAGGGGTGCTCGTCCCGAGGTTCGCCGAGAAATACCCCTCCTCGAACGTGATGTCGTGCGACTCCGACCAGATCGGGTCGACGGACGAGGCATCCGCATAGATGGCGAAACGCACCTGGAGCGTGCCATTCACGGGTGCGTCCTTCGCGTCGTACAGCCGCCCCTGGTGGGTGATGGTCTGCGGCACCGCGGCCTCCGCGGCGGCGGCGCCTGCGCAGAGCGCGACAGCGAAGGCCGAAGCCGAGATCAGGCGCGAGATCATCCCGTTGCTCATGGCAAGCTCCCGTTTGCTCCAATGAGTCCGCCCTGCATCCGGTAGCTGGGCGATGTCGTCTTCGTCTGGTTCTGCGTGGGCTGCCCGAGCGTGAAGACCATCTTGTAGCTCGGGCTCTTCATCACGTCGCCGGCGCTCACCGTCTCCATGCCGGGCGGCCCTGACGGGGCCGGAGGCATTCCGCCGGTGCCGCCGCTGCCGCCGGAGCCGCCTGTGCCGCCGCTGCCGCCTGTGCCGCCGCTGCCGCCCGTGGGTCCTGACGACGTGGCTGAACCGCCGTCTCCGCAAGCCGCTGCGAGCCCCACGAGGAGCAGCGCGGAAAGGAAAAGAGCTGCGTGTCTCATCCGGTTCATGGGAGGGCCTCGGTGGGTACGCCTCCAGAGAGCATTAAACAGCCGTTCACGCTGGAAAGACAAGTGCCATTTTCGTCCTAAGATCCGCGATCGTGACAGGGTTCCAAGCTCCCCCGAGGCGCCTCTCGATATCCGGCCCGGCCCTCGCGACCGCCGCCGCGTTTTTCCTCGCCCCCCACCCTGCCGCCGCTGCGGACACGCCTGAACCGAAACCAGCCGCATCGTCGCCTCCGACGCCCTCCCGCAAGGCCCTCGCCGTCGCTGCATCCATCGTCCCGGGTGGGCTCGTCCATGGCGCCGGGCACTTCGTCCTCGGCCAGACCCGCACCGGCTTCATCCTCCTCGGCGCCGAGGGCCTCGGGGCGGGCCTCGTCGTCGCCGGCCTCGGCGGCGCGGCTGCGACGGGCGCGACGCGCAGGTTCATCGGCCCCATCATCCTCGGCACCGTCACGGGCGCCGCGTTTTTTTTCCTCTCGGCCCTCGCCGACGTGTACGGCGTCCTCGCGCCCGAGGGTGGCACCGGCAGCCCCCCCGTCTACCTCCCCTCGGTCGAGACCCAGCTCGGCCTCACCTTCGTCCACGACCCCAACTTCGCCTACAACGCCTTCCTCACCCCCGGCGTCGACCTGCGCAAGGGCTCCTTCCGCCTCTCGGCCCTCGGCTTTTTTGCCCTCGACGACACGAACGCCCGCATCCGCGTCGCCGCCGCCTACCGGTTCTTCGGCCCCCGCCCCGGCGACCAACCGCGCTCGCGCGACGGCTCGTACCTCGACCTCGAGTTCGCCCTGACGAACCACACCTACGGCCCCGAGCATTTCTCCGTCCTCACGGGCGAGGTCAACCTCGTCGGCCGCCTCGATCTCGCCCGCGTCGGCCCCACGCTCCGCGGCTCCTTCGCCGAGCTCGGCCTCGGCGCCGCGTATGCCGCGCACCGCTACCCTGGCATCGGCGTCGAGGCGAACGATCTGCTCACCCCCCGCATGGCGTTCGGCATCTACCTCGGCCACGCCGGATATCCGCGCGGCGAGGCCATGGCTTATTACGAGCACCGCCACGACGGCTTCGCCGGCGGCTTCAAGAGCCCTGGCCTCGGCAGCGGCATCGCCGGGCATTTTGGCGTCCAGACCCGCCTCTTCTTCTCGCCTCGCTGGGGCGCGCACTTCGACGCGCAGGGCGGCTCCGCCCTCGTCGGCCGCGCCTCGCTCCTCTTTCGGTACGGAGGGAACCCTTGAAGCCCATCGAATCGTGTTTCGCCTCGCTCCTCCTCGTGTCGGCCGTCCCGCTCCTCGCCTCCTGCCTCGACGTCGCCGAGGGCCGCGCCCGCCGGGACCTCGAGATCGGCCGCGCCTCGCAGAGCGACGTCCGCGTCGAGGTCGAAGGGGGGCTCGCCGCCGTTCGCCGCCTCGCGCCCGGCGAGCTCGGGCTCTGGGCATCCGCGCCCGCGCTCTCGCTCCGCTTGCACACCGGCGCCTCCGGCGGGGGCGCCTGGAACGTGCGGTTCGAAAACATCCTCTCCGACGCCGTCCTCGTCGCCGAGACCCAGGCTGGCGCGTCCATCCCTGTCGAGATCGCGGAAGCGCCCCACCCCACCGAGCGCACCTTCCGCCTCGACCTCCCCTCGAACGACGAGATCACCCTCTCCCTCGCCGCGCCCGATCGGGAATCGCTCTCCCCGTGGCGCTTCGCCGTCTACGCCGACGTCCAGGAGGCCATCGACGGCGTCCAGGACATCTACACGAAGATGAACGACACGCCGGGGATCCGCTTCGCGCTCATCAGCGGCGACCTCACCCAGCAGGGCACGCCCGAGCAGCTCGAGGCCTTCCAGCGCGAGATGAAGACCCTCGTCTTCCCCTGCTACGCGACGCTCGGCAACCACGAGCTCGGCACGCGCGACGACCTCTACCACGACTATTTTGGCCGTGGAAACTACGCCTTCGACTACCGCGGCGTGCGCCTCACCATGCTCGACTCCGCGAGCGCGACCCTCGATCCTCTCGTCTACACCTGGCTCGACGGCTGGCTCGAGGGCGGCCGGGATCGCCTCGACGTGGTCACGATGCACATCGTGCCCATCGACCCTGTGGGCTCACGCAACGGCTCGTTCGCGAGCCGCGCCGAGGCGGACAAGCTCCTCTTGCAGCTCGCCCGCGGCAACGTCGACCTCACGTTTTACGGGCACATCCACTCGTATTACGCCTTCGAGAACGCGGGCATCCCGGCCCACATCACGGGCGGCGGGGGCGCGATCCCGGAGCGCATGGACGGCATCGGCCGGCATTTCTTGACGGTCGACGTCGTCCCGCCGAGCAAGATCGAGCAGGTCGCCATCGTCCGCGTCGATTGATCCCGCGAACAAAAAGAAAAAGCGCCTACTCGACGGCGGGGGGGGTACCGGAGCAGGCGCTCGCGAAGGATGATTGCAACCCGCATACCAGGCTCGGGATCCCCCTGATCCGCGAAGATCCGCGCCCGATCGACCTTCCGACATCGCAACCTTGCAAGGACGCGCTTTCATCCGTGCGAGGGCTCCTCGCCGCGGCCGGCAATCGGCGACATCGATTACATTCTCGACCGATGGACGTAAAAAAGCGCCTACTCGACGGCGGGGGGGGGAGCCGGAGCAGGCGCTCGACCATCCCTATGAGCAAGCAGCGGGCCAATGGCAGTCCATCCCCATTTCCAGCACTTGCGTCCCCTCCCCCCCACGCGTATCGCACCTCTGCAACGACCGGCGATCAACTCTGCACGGGCAGGACGTGCCAGAAACCACGTCGGTCGTTCACAGCGGATACGGCAACGTCGCGCCGAGCACCGTCACGAGCAGCAGCACAAGGGGCAACAGGACGAGGAATACGATGAACGTGTAGCCCATCACGTCGCGCGCCCGCAGGCCGAACAGGCCGAGGATGGGCAACATCCAGAACGGCTGCACCAGGTTCGCCAGCGCCTCGCCGAGATCGTACACCGCCACCATCCACCCGAGGTGCACCTTCAAATCGTGCGCCGCCTGCATCACGTACGGCGCCTCGATCACCCATTTCGACCCCCCGCTCGGCACGAACACCCCCAGCACCGCCGAATAAATCGCCACCACCGCCGGGTACGTTCGGGGCGTCGAGAAGCCCACGAAGAAGCCCGCGATCGCCTCGTTGAGGTGCGTCTTGACGATCAGCGCCGCGATCCCCGCATAAAACGGGAACTGCAAGATCACGCCCCACACCCCCGGCGTCGCCTCCTTCACCGCCCGCATCAGCCGCGCCGGCGTCCCGTGCAGCAGCACCCCCAGCGTCAGGAAGATCAGGTTCACCGTGTTCAGGTTCAGCGCGTTGAGCCCCTGCCCGCTCGAAGCGAAGTACCCCACGAGATACGCGCCCGCGAGCATCACGAACAGCAAGCTCGGGATCGGCGAATGCTCGAGCCACTCCCCCGGCGTCGCCTTCCGCGGCGGATCGTCCGCCTCGAGCGGCGACCGCCCGAGCTCGATCCCGAGATCCGCCGCGCTCCGCGCCCGCGCCGCCGACGGCGCATACAGGTACACGAGCGCCGTCACGACCACGATCTCCACCCCGACGGACACGAGGCTCTGCCACAGGAAAATCGTGTCCGACAGCGGGATCACGCCGCCCGGCACCTTCCCGCCCGCCTCGACGATCGCGCGTGTCGCCGGCTGCAGCGCGCTCGGCGTGGCCATCTGCAGCGCCGCGCTCCCGCTCAGCCCTTGCGCCCAGATGCTCCCGAGCCCGAGGAACGCGCTCGCCGCCACCGCGCGATAATCGACCCCCTTCACGCGCCGCGCCGTCTCCTTCGCGAGCATCGCGCTGAAGATCAGCGAAAACCCCCAGTTGAACCACGACGACAGCATCGCGAACAGCGCCACCCACGCGATCGCCGCCCGCGGCGAGCCTGGCACCGACGCGAGCGCGCGGATCAGCCGGTAAACCGGCCGCGTCGTCGCGACCACGTACCCCGTGATGATCACGAGCGCCATCTGCAACGTGAACGGGATGAGCTCCCAGAACCCGCCGCCCCAGATCGCCACCACCTCCGCCGCCGCGCTCGCCGCGCCCATCTTCGCCGACAAACTCACCCACGCGGCGACGACCACGAGGAACGTCGCCACGAGCGCGAAGATGAACGCGTCGGGGATCCACCGCTCGGCCCACGCCGTGAACCGCGCCGCGAGCCGCTGCAGCGCGCCCGCGGGTGGCTCCTCGGGCGGGAGAGCCGTCTTCGGCTTGTCGAGAGAGCTCGGCAGCTCGGCACCGGACATGCCGCCATCCTAGACCATCGACCTCGCCGTAGTCTGCGCCCGGCTCCGCGCCTATCATCCCCCGATGGCCTCCCCCGCCTCCTTGCGCGCCGTGATCGCCGCCCTCGCCGCGAACACCGTCGTCACCGTCCTCAAGTTCGTCGCCTTCCTCCTCTCCGGCTCCGGCGCCATGCTCTCCGAGGCCATCCACAGCGCCGCCGACACGGGCAACCAGGCCCTCCTCTTCGTCGGCCTCAAGCGTGGCGCACGGCAAGGCGACGACGAGCACCCCTACGGCTACGGCGGCGAGCGCTTCGTCTTTGGCTTGCTCTCCGCGGCCGGCATCTTCTTCGTCGGCTGCGGCGTCACCGTCTACCACGGCATCGACAGCCTCCTGCACCCGCACGACCCCGAGATCAACACCGTCACCTTCGCCGTCCTCGGCCTCTCCTTCCTCATCGAGGGCAGCGCCCTCGTCTTCGCGGTCCGCGCCGTCTCCGCCCACCGCGGCGACATGCCCTTCCGCCGCTACCTCCGCGAGAAGGCCGATCCTGCCGCCGTCGCCGTCCTCCTCGAAGACGGCGCCGCCTTGCTCGGCCTCTTCCTCGCCGCCGGCGGCATCGGCGCCGCCTACCTCACGAAAAACCCTGCCTGGGACGCGATCGCCTCCATCCTCGTTGGCCTCCTCCTCGGCTTCGTCGCGCTCCACCTCGTCACGCAGAACCGCGACCTCCTCCTCGGCAAGGCCGTCCCTGACGGCGTCGAGGACACCTTCGTCCGCGTCCTCTCCGAGCGCCCGACCGTACGCGCCGTCCGCGACGTCAAGAGCCGCCAGATCACGCCCGAGGTCTACAAACTCAAGGCCGAGGTCACCTTCGAGCCCTCCCTGCTCATCCGCCGCCTCGACCGTGTCCTCGCCGAACGCGCCCACGCCCTCACGGGCCCCGAGCGTGAAGAGACCGCCCGCCTCCTCGGCGCGAGCGCCCTGCGCGCCATCAGCGACGAGATCGACGACATCGAGCTCGCCGTACGCGCCGTGATCCCGGAGGCGCGTCACATCGACATCGAGGTCGACCACACCGAGGAGCGACGCGCGGAGGCCCGGCTGGCTGCTACCGCTCGCCCTCCGTCGGAGCAGCCGGCGGCGTGATCCGCACCTTCCGCACGCGCTGCGGCGTCGCCTCCACGACCTCGATCCCCGTCCCGTCCTCCGTCGTCAACTTCGTCCCTTCCGCGGGGATACTCTGGGCCAGGTGCAGCACGAGCCCCGCGATCGTCGTGAAGCTCTCCTCCATCGGCAAATCGAGCCCGAGCGCGCGATTCACGTCGTGCACCGGCGCGCTGCCCAGCACGAGGAACGTCCCCTCCGCCTCGGGGCACACGATCTCCGGCTTCGGCGCCTCGTGCTCACCGAACACATCCCCCACGAGCTCCTCGACGAGATCCTCCAGCGTCACCATCCCGCTCGTCGCCCCGAGCTCATCGACCACGATCGCGATCTGCGTCCGCCGCTTCTTCATCGCCTCGAGCAGCGCGACCGCGCGCACGCTCTCCCCCACGAAGTAAGCATGCCGCAGCACGTCCTTCGCCGTGAAGGACACCTCCCCGGTGGCGCGCATGAACACGTCCTTCACGTTCACGTACCCGATCACGTGATCCAGATCCTCTTCATACACGGGCATCCGCGTATGCCCATGCGCGGCGACGACCCGTCGCACGTCCTCGATCGTCGCGTCCCGCGACAAGCTCACCATCCGCGTACGCGGCACCATCACCTGCGCGGCCGAGAGCTCGGGCAAATCGAACGCGCGTGACGCGATCTCCCCCGCGCGTGGATCCACCGAGCCGGCCTTCGTCGCCTCCCCGAGGAGCTGCTGCAGCTCGGCCGGCGACAGCCGCGCCTCGGTGAACGTCGTCCTGTCCCCGAACAGCCGCAGCACGACATTCGAACTCGCCGTCAAGAACCACACGACCGGCCGCGTGAGGAAGGAGAGCCCGAGCAGCGGCTTGGCGATGTTCAGCGCATACGTCTCGGCATACCGCAACGCGAGCGACTTGGGCACGAGCTCCCCGAGCACGAGCGAGAGATACGAAATCAGCACGACCACGACGCCAATCGCGACCGCCTCGGCATGATCCGCGAGCAAAGGCACCCCCGCGACCAAAGGCGCAATATCCTCCGCAAACGTGGCCCCGCCAAACGCCCCCGCCAGCGCGCCGATCACGGTGATCCCAATCTGCACCGTGGCGAGGAACCGCTCGGGGTTGTCGCGCAGGTTCTTCACGGCCCGCGCACGCGAGCTCTTCTCGGCCACGAGCTGATCGAGCCGCGAACCACGCAGCGCCACGACGGCAATCTCGGCCCCAGCGAGCACGCCGTTCACCAGCACGAGCGCAAAAATGACGAGGAGCTCGGTGACGATGGCTGCCTCCTGACAGGACCCGCCGATCCTTCGCACATCTCGGCGGCATGTGCCCGCGGTACCGTCCGCTCGTGTGCGCGACGCCGTCCAGGGCGGGGTGGGCGGCTGAGGCGCCACACTGGGGCGCCGCCCCAGACCCCGCGGGGGCTGTCCGCCCCTCGACCCCGACCAGGCACGGCCTGGACCGAGGGTGGAAGAACTGCGCAATGCGCAGTTCTTCCATCGGGCCGGTGGGGACTCGGTGGTTACACAGCGTTCGTTCGACAGGCGGATGCGCCACGAATCCAAGGTCGTCGCTCTTCATGAACTTCGCGCCGTCAGGGTGCGGCGTGTGCCTCCAGAGGTTGCGCAGCGCGTTCACGAACACGCGCTGCACCCTGTCGTCCACGGGTTCCCGCGTGTACGCCTGACCCTCGCGTGCGAGGCGCGTGACCTCGTGACGGAGGTCAAGGGTCTCGGCGACCAGCTCGGGCGGGTAGTCGGTCGGCTTCGAAGATCTTCCCATGACCAGAACAAGGCCGGATGCGCGGGAGGGTAACAGAACATCGTCTCCGCATCCCGGGGGGCTCCTGGCAAACTGCGACCTAAAGCACATTCAAAGCGGTTCGCGCGTCTAACCTTGGTTCACGCCGGGCGTAACGTCAGCGTGGGGGCGGACGCAGGCAGCGATTCATCCGCGGAAGCCTTCTGAAGACGTGAAGCAGATACCGTGAGGGACTGCGTCCAGCGATGGATGCATCGCGATTGGCTCCCACTACCTGTCCTCGCTCCGGTCGACCCCAGGTGCGAGTTGGCGTTCGAGCATCTTCTCCGGTTGTTCCAGCAGCGGCGTTCTGGTACAACCCTGGCCGGCATGAAGGTCTACTCCGCCGTTATCCTAAACGCGCTGGTCGACGCTTTACGAACAATATACTGGTTCCAAAACGACCTACGCTCGTTCCTCACGCGGGCGGGGGTCCCCGCAGATGTTTTGGGGGCGCTTCCCTGGGGCCCCGGAACCTACAAGCGCATCATTGCCCAGCGTCTCGTCGATCAACTTGCAGGCGAGCCGGCGGTCGGCATGCCCATCCTCAACGGGATTATCGATTCCGTTGTCGAGATGGATGAGGACATGCCACACCTCGTGCGGCTCGACGATGGGAAGAAGAAGGCTGATGACGCGCGCCGAGCTGTCCGCGCGCTCAAGGACCTCTTGGGGCGGGAGACCATCGCAGAGCGAGCCGATCGCGCGCGTCGCGAAGCACGAACTGAGGCGGAGCGCTCGCGGGTGGCTCGCATACAGCGGCAAAGAGATTTGAAGGCGCTCAACGACAGGTTTCTAGCATTGAGCATGATCCCTGACGATGCGGCGAGCAAGCGGCGACGTGGCTTTCAATTTCAGGAACTGCTCCGGGACTTGTTTGCCCTTCACGACATGGATCCTCGCGGCTCGATGGCTCGGCCCGGTGAACAAATTGATGGCAGTATCGTCTTTGACGGCTCGTTTCTAGTCGTCGAAGCCAAGTGGGAGGCAAAGCCTATTGAGCCGAAGGACGTACGGGATTTTCAAGGAAAGGTGCAGACCAAGCTCGACAACACGTTGGGCCTATTCGTATCAATGAGTGGATTTACTGATTATGCGGTTGAAGAGGCCGCGCGGAGCGGCCGAATCTACGCTGTTCTCATGGACGGGTCCGACCTTGCGCAGGTGTTCCAGGGTCTCGTAGACCTTACGGAGCTGCTGCGGCGCAAATTGCGCCACGCGGCTGAATACGGTCGCGCGATGTACCACGTAGGTGATGATTGATCGATGCAGATCACAGGACGAATGATGCACATCACAAACGACATCCCTAGAAGACAAAAGATCTATTTTATTCGCCCCAGCCGATACCATGTATTCGGCACTAACTTTGAGAAGCGGGACATGATGTCGGACGACGAAGCGGTCTGTTGCTTCGACGATACCTGGGACGCAACCATCAGACAAGCAATCATTCATGGTGATCCTGTCGAGTACGAGGACGTCCTCGGGCTGATTCCAGAACATTCGCGCCCATTCTGCCACCACGACCATGAGCACCGACGTTTCCGTATTTTGGGGACGGTGTTTGTCGCACAACTGAAAAAGCGAGGCGACAACTACAGCCACAATCAGATGTGGCCGGTCCCTGCGAAGAATTATGATACACGCACGCTGTTCCTGACGTTTGCAACCCAGGCGGAGCGCGACGATTGGGATCTTCTGGCAGCGCGCCTCGGCTATGATTCCGAGGAACTTGGGCTGCGAGTTCTGCACGGGTTTGCGGCCGCGTTCGGGGCCACCCAACAAGCCATTGCAACCGCCGGCGCCGGTAGCGATGGCCCAAGCCTTGATCCGAGCCCGCAACCTCACGATGCTCCGAATCGAGGGCTCGGGCGCCGCGGGTAAACGCAGCCCCTGGGGATCAAAACCATGCTCTACGAGCTCACACCCTCGGCCGATAGTCAGCTTCTGAGCGGCGTCCACAGCAGACGCAGACGCGGCCTATACGTTTTCTTGTTTGAAAACCAAACCGAGTTGGACGTCTACGACAACCCAAGAACCGACAAAAGGCGGAAGGTCGTAGTGCCCGGAGGCGGCGCCTCTCTCAAGCCCGGGAAATTCGAACAAGGATTCCGCGTACGCCTCGACAGCTACAACAAGCACATGCACCGCCGACCGAACGCTTCAAGTTTGGAATTTGCATTTTTTGACACATTCAGGGGCGGCTTTCTTCTGGACCTTTCCGAAAGCTTCGACGATGTGCCAAATCCGCCTAAAGTGTTCGAGCCCTACTGGATCGAGTGTATTAACGCTTTTGCGGGCCGACGCTCTCTCTTCGTGGAAGACCAGAAACACCGCCCCGAGTGGCGACACCTTCGCGTAGCCTCTTGGACTCCCGAAGTCCGAGCGCTCTTCGGATTGTACATCGCGCAGGTTGCCGATCAAATACGGGCAATGGCGACCTTCGCTTCAATTCCGAATCCATCGAGTAATGTCGCGCTGCTAAAGTGAGAGAGGTCATCACGCAGCCATCTTCGCGTGGCGCATCGGAACCGCGTCATCGTGAGGTCGACGCATGACTGAAGGTGCCAAGAAACCGCGTCGCCCGATTCCTTTCATTGCAGCGGCGGTTCTGCTCGCTCCTCTCTTCGGTGCCGGCATTTTCGCCGGCAGATCGATCCCGGAACGGCCCCCCTCGGCTGCCGCAAAGAACCCAGCGGAACGGCCAGCGGATCTCGCAACCCAGACAGAACTTTCGGCGTGTCATCAAAAACTGGCAGCCCGTTCGAAACCCCGATCGACCCCCTCAGCCACCGCAGCTCCTCCCGAAGAAGCGAACCCAGACGCGGCCGAGACGCCCGCCACCATCGAGGCGCTCGAAGCAAAACTCTCGCAATGCAACCGGCGCGGACTCTTGACCAGCGCGGAAGTCTGCGTCGCCGCGGCCCGTCAGTTCCACGTGCTCCTGGCCTTGCCCAAGGATGGCTTGATGTGCGGGCCCAAGTCGCGGGCCGCGGATCTCGTCGAGGAGAACTTCGAGCGCTGCGCCATGTTCGCTGACGTTCCACCCGACTACCGCGCGGACGATCTCACGAAGGAACAATCGAGCCTCATCGCCGAGGCGGTCCGGATCCATCGGACGCTCACGGAGGACGAGCTGCTCCGTCGCCTGAAAGAGTTCGTCTTCACGTGCACGGAGACGCCCCCGAAGTACCCGCCGGGGGTGGATCGGTCAAAGCAGCGCAAGCGCGAGGAGGCGCCCCTATGAGCGAGCGCCCCGAGCGTGCTGGCCTCGTCGTTCGGCTCCTCGTCGCGCTGACCGTGGTCGGCCTCGTGTTCGGCGGCGGCGTGCTGGTCGGCTGGGCGACCCGGGAGCGAAGGCCGCCGGCCAGGTCGCAGAGCAAGGAGCCCGTCACTGCCGAGGAGGTGAAGCGAGAGATCGCGGCTTGTCGGAAGGAGCTGCGTCAGCTCGCGAAGGAGCAGCTCGCCCCGCCCGTCGTCATGACGCAGGACGCCGCGCCCGAGGAGGTCGCCAAGGTCGAGGCTCTTCGGCGAGAGGTCCAGGAATGCAGGGTGCGAGAGACGCTGCAGAATGCGTACGTATGCGAGACCATCAGTGGTCATATCAATTTATACGACGTTTTGGCACACGGGATGTCGTGCGCAGACCCTCCAGGGATTGGAGAACACCTGCTCAACAGCGTCGAGAAGTGCGCCGAGTTTCATGAATTTCCCGCGCATCTGGACGAAGACGAGCTGACGCAAAGCGAAAAGAGTCGTGTTGGGATGTCACAGCTCACCTACAACGGTCGGACGAGGAAAAGCATGATCGGATGGATGGAAGCAATTCGCCGCGACTGCCGTCGAATCTGGGCGCTGCCCTCTGAATGAGCGGATACTGTCACAGGGTCATCTCCCAGGCGGTCTGGGTCGACGGAGCGGATTCGGGGGGGAACGGACCAGGTCGACGGAGGGCGAGGGCGTCTGTGCTCCGCGCGCGCGGTCGCTCCTGCTTTCGTCGAGCTTTTCGAGCAGGAGGGTCAAGGCGCCCCAGAGCCGCCACCGAACCGGCACCGGGCCGCCAAAAAACTCGACGGGGGAGCGAAACTCGAAGCCGAGGCCCGTCCTGTAACTCCATATCTTCACATCACTCAATCGAACCGCGAGCGAAGGCACGACGTGGGCGGCAGCGTTGTTGCCTCCGACCATGATTCCCAGATTTGCTTGCGCGTGCCTCCCGTAAAGAGCGTAGACGCGTACCCCCCCGAGATACGCGAGCGACAGGGGAACGTCTCGGGATTGTGGCACGATGGCCGCGGACGCCGCCCCCGTGAGCTGGATCAATGGTAGCGGCGTCTCCCAGAGATTGAGGTGGCCGGCCATCGCGGGCGCGCCGGTAACGACGCCGCTCACTGGCTCGCTCGCCCTCTGCGAGCCTTGCCCGCGGGCGGCCATTTGCAGGAGCCACCCACCTCGTCGATTGTCGAAGAGAGGCACACCCACGCTGAAGCTCGCCTCGCCGACCCCAGGAGGGAGCAAGGCCGCCTCGCCGACGCAGGGGGAGTACCGCATCTGCCTGTAGGAAAAGCGTGCCGTGGCGAGGACCGGAACCCCCGCCACGCGTTCCCTTACCTGGAGTTCCCCACCGCCCCAGAACCCGTGGAAGGGCTCGGGACTCGCGCAGGGGCCTTGCTGCGCGAAGACCTCCGCGGGGTGGAGGGAAACCCAAGCCATGACGGAGAGCGCGAGGAGGCGCGCAGGCACGACCATCACGACCCACTCACTCCTGGGGGGCGAGATCCTTATCTTCCAATGGACGCGCCGCCTTCGGCACGCTCGGCGGGCAAACCGCAAAGTTCAACCCCGAGTAGACGGGCTGCCCCTCGAAGGTGAACTCTTTGACGGCGTCGGGTGGCTGGACGACATGGCAATACCCAGACTCAATGCCTGCGAAATCACTCGGGCAGAAGTTCATTTCCGAAGTCATCAGAGCAACGTACTCGGCGTAGTCAGCGTGTTTCGCTTTGACTTCGTTGCACTTGGTTCCCAACACCACCCCTCCGTGGAGGATCGGGTCCTTGGAGTAGTTCCACCCGTCGCAACACTCGAACAAGCACTCCACGGGGACGCAGTTGTCCGCAAACGGCGGCCAGTTGATGACGCTGGAGGGCGTTTCCTCCGGCACGTCTCCGAACGTGCAGCCCCCGAGGGCGCTCACCGCCACGGCAGCGGTCGCGACCTGGACTGCTCCTCGAACCCGGCCAGTCATACGGGCAACCTATCAGGGGCGCTTTCTCGCTCGCAAGGTCCCGGGCACGACGTGCATGCCTTGCCCGCCTCGCCTGTCAACCAAAAACGCCAGCTCCCCCCCTCCCGCCCCTCCTTTCACCACCACCCCTCGCGCCTCCCCCCGCCGCCCGCCCCTCTTCACCGCGCCCCCTCCCCCTTCCCCGCGCTCCCGCCCGCCCTTCACCACCCCCGATCCCTCCCGCCCCCGCCGCCGCGTCCCCGCCCCGCCTGAACCTCGCGTCGCCCCCCGTCCCGACGCCCCTCCCCGCGTAAACCTCGCCTCCCCGCCGCCCCGAAACCCCCTTCGTCCCCCCGCCCCTCGCTCACCGACGTGCCCCGGCTCACGTTCTTTCACGGCAAAGATCCCCCTCCGCCGCCTCCTCGTGTGATCTTTACCACCGTACGTTTCGAATTCCTCCAGCGACGGAGTTCAGGTATCCATCGCCCTGGGAGGAATCTTCATGACAGTGAAGGTCTCACGGATGGTCGCGGATCGAGTCGCGATCACGAATACGGTCATCGCGGCCATCAACGTGCACGGGCCGGAGATCGCGCCCGTCCTCGATTCGCTGCTTTTTCCTGACGGCGTGCCGCCCCACCTCACGATGGGCAACGTGGTCACGGCCCTCGGCAACCTGCTCCAGGGCGTCACCCAGAACCTCGCCATCGCCGATCAGGACCATACGAACGAGCTCGCCGACGACGACGGCTATCGCAAGAAGCGCGAGTCATCCCTCGCAGACCTGCGCGGCTCACTCGTCGCGCTCCGCACCGCCCTCGGCAACAACTATAGCCCCGACCTCCCGACGGAATACGGCCTGCCCGCAGCGCTGCCCGACGACAACCAGAGCCTCCTTCACACAGCCGGCAGCGTCGAGAAGCTCCTCCGCACGCGCCCGCTCGTCGAACAACCCAAGATGAAGGGCCTCAGCATCGATCCCGTGGTCGCCGCCGACGACCTGAAGGCCGCCGCAAAGGCCGTCGAAAACTCCCTCGGCGACGTCGAACGCGAGAAGCGCGAAGCACAATCAACACTCGACAAGAAAAACACCGAGCTCGAAACCTGGGGCCGCCGCTATCCCGTGATCGCCGACCTCACATCCCTGCTCTTCACCCTTGCCGACCGCCAGACCCTCGCCGACCGCGTGAAACCCACAGCCCGCCGCCGCGCAGGCCTGCCCGAAGAAACCGACCTCCCCGCCGCCGACCCCACGCAATCGCCCGCCGACCCCACGCAATCGCCCTGAGGTCGCGAGCTGAACCGCCTCGCTGGGGCTTCGCCCCAGGCCCGACCAGGGGTTGTCCACCCCTGGACCCGGACCAGCGCAAGCGCTGGACCCGTGGTCGATGAACTGCGCTCCGCGCAGTTCATCGAACAGCCGCAATCAAGACCAAAAACGCCCCTGCCAACCAAAACAGCCGCGCTGCTGGTTCTGCTGGCAACCCGGCCTCTTCGCCGGCCTGTTTGAAAAACTGCGCGGAGCGCAGTTTTTCAACCCCCAGTCCAGGGCTTGCCCTGGCGCGGGTCGAGGGGCGCGTAGCCCCCGCGGGGTCCGGGGCAGCGCCCCGGCTCCCACGCCCGCCAGCCGAGCCCCTGGAGATGCCCGCCAAAGAAGGCTACAACGCCCCCATGCCTCGCCCCCTTGCCCTCGCGGCCGCCTTGCTCGCCCTGCTCGCGCCTGCCGCGGCGCTTGCTGATCCGGGCTGCTCGCACATGTTCGCGAATGGCCCTTGTGCTGTCATGTCGCTCGTCGCTGTCGCGTTCCTTGCGCTCCCGATTGGCGTCGTTGGCCTGCTCAGCCTCGCTGGCATGCGTGCGTTTCATGTCATTGGCGACCATCGACGGTTTCCGCTCGCGCTCGTGATGAACCTTCCGATTGCGTTCGTCACGGTCCTCGTCTTCATGGTGGCCGCCGAGGCTGGCGGGATTTATCATCCGCGGAATGATCGCTGGAGTGGGGTCGTCAGCTTTGGCGTGCCCATGTTGATCCAGATTGGTTATGTCGCGCTCGTCGCGCGTGCCTTCCGCCGCGCGAAGGCTTGAGTCACACGTGCGCCTGCTGCGTCGAGGTACGTGTAGATGACCGGCGTGATGTAGAGCGTCAAGAGTTGCGACACCACGAGCCCGCCGACCACTGCGATGCCGAGTGGACGTCGTGCCTCGGCGCCCGCGCCGAACCCGAGCGCGATCGGCAATGCGCCCGCGAGTGCTGCCATCGTGGTCATCATGATTGGCCGGAAGCGGATTCTTGCTCCTTCCACGATCGCCTCCGCTGCGGGCTTTTTGTCGCGTCGCTCTGCCTCCAGCGCGAAATCGATCATCATGATCGCGTTTTTTTTCACGATACCCACGAGCAAGAGCACGCCGACGAATGAATATACGTTGAGCTCCTCGCCGAGCAGGAGCAGCGCGCAGAGCGCGCCGAAGCCTGCCGAGGGTAGGCCCGAGAGGATTGTGATCGGGTGGATGAAGCTCTCGTAGAGGATGCCGAGTACCACGTAGATCACCAGGATGGCGAGTATGAGCAGGAAGCCGAGCCCGCCCAGGGATTCGCGGAAGACCTTCGCGCTGCCCTGGAATTGCGTCGTGATGGTGTCGGGCAATCGCTCCCGCGCGAGCGCCGACACGCCCGCGACGGCCTCGCCGAGCGGCGCCCCTTCGGCCAGGTTGAAGGAGATCGTCACGGCGGGTAATTGCCCGAGGTGGCTGACGCTGAGTGGACCCGTCCCCTCCTCGATCCGCGAAATGGCGCTGAGCGGCACGAGCTCGCCGCCCGCTGCGCGCACGTAGAGCAGCCCGAGCGCGCTCGGATCGCGGGCGAAGCGTGGATCGACCTCGAGGAGCACGGAGTACTGGTTCGCCTCCGCGTAAATGGTCGAGACGAGCCGGCCCGCGTATGCCGAAAAAAGCGCCTCCTCGATGCTACGCGCCGAGACGCCGAGCGTGGCCGCCCGATCCCGGTCGATGACGAGCTCGACCTCGGGCGTCCGCCGCTCGAGATCACTCGTCACGTCGACGAGACCGGGGACGTTTCGCATCTCCTGCTCGAGCTCCGCCGCCGCGTCGTAGAGCTCGTCCGTGTCCGTGCCCGTCAACGTGAATTGAAAGAGCCCACGCGTGAGCTGACCGCCGAGGCGGATGGACGGCGGGTTTTGCATGTACACGCCGAGCCCCGGGAGCGCGGCGAGTTTCGGGCGGAGGTCGGCGATCACCTCCTCTGGTTTTTGATCACGCTCGTCCCGATCCTTCAATCGAATGAAGAGGCGGCCCGTGTTGGAGCCGCCGTGGGAGGACATCACGTGCCGGACGGCCGGGTGCTCTCGCACGATCGCCGCCGCGGCCGCCTGGTATTCGCTCATCGCCTCGAACGAGGTGCCCTGCGCGGCGCGTGTCTGCGCGAAGATTTGCCCCGTGTCCTCGCTCGGAAAGAGGCCCTTCGGCACGATCACGCCGAGCACGATCGTCCCCCCGAGCAGCAAAAACGATACGACGAGCGTCGCGAACCTGTGCTGCATGACGAAGCCGAGGCTCCTTGCATACGCCCGGTCCAGCCTGCCCGTCGTCGCGGCGCGCGCCTCGTCGTGTTTTTTTTTCGATTTCAACCGCAAGAACCGGCTCGCCAGCATGGGCGTGAGGCATAACGAGACCACGCCGGAGACGAGGATCGCGATGCTCATGGTCACGGCGAACTCGCGGAGCAGGCGCCCCACGATCCCGCCGAGGAAGAGCACCGGGACGAAGACCGCGACGAGCGAGGTCGTCATCGACACGACCGTGAAGCCAATCTCGCCCGCGCCGTCGAGCGCCGCCTGGAGCGGCTTTTTCCCCATCTCGAGGTGCCGGAAGACGTTCTCGAGGACGACGATCGCGTCGTCGACGACGAAGCCCACGCTGAGCGTGAGCGCGAGGAGCGAGAGGTTGTCGAGGCTATAGTCGAGCGCCCACATGCCCGCGAACGTGCCGATGAGCGAGATCGGAAGCGCGAGGCTCGCCACGAGGGTCGAGCGCAGATCCCGCAAGAAGATACCGATGACCAGCACGACGAGGCCGATCGTGATGAGAAGCGTGTGCTCGACGTCGGCGACCGATTCGCGGATGGAGACCGAACGATCGTAGAGCGTGTCAATCTCGACGGCGGCGGGGATCTCGGCGCGCAGGTCGGGCAGGAGCTCCCGCACGGCGTCGACGACGGCGACGGTGTTCGAGCCCGGCTGCCTCTGCAAGGCGAGGACGATGGAGCGATCGCCATTGTAATGGCTCTCGACGCGGACGTTCTCGACGCTGTCGAGGACGGTACCGAGCTCCTCCAGCCGGACGGGCGCGCCGTCGCGATACGCCACGATGATCGGCCGGAACGCGCTCGCCCGGAGCAGGCCGCCGCTCGCCTGGATCACGTATGCGCGGTCCGGGCCTTCGAGCACGCCCGTCGGTAGATTCACGTTCTCGCGGGCGACGGCGGCGGCGACCTCGTCGATGCCGATCTCCCGCGAGGCGAGCGCCCGCGGATCGAGCCGGATACGCACGGCATATTTCTGCGAGCCCCAGACGAGGACCTGCGCGACGCCGGGGATCATCGAGACACGCTGGGCGATCGTGGTCTCCGCGTATTCGGAGACCTCCGAGAGCGGCAAGGTCTCGCTGCGGAGCGCGAGGTAGAGGATGGGCGACTCCGCCGGGTTCACCTTCTGGAAGCTCGGCGGCGTGGGCATGTCGGGCGGCAGATCCCGCGCGGCGCGCGCGATCATCGATTGCACGTCGAGCGCCGCGGCGTCGATGTCGCGCGTGAGATCGAACTGGAGCACGATCTGCGTGCTGCCGAGGCCCGAGGTCGAGGTCATCGCGTCGACGCCGGCGATGGTCGAGAACCGCCGCTCGAGCGGCGTCGCCACGGCCGCGGCCATGGTCTCCGGGCTCGCGCCCGGGAGCGTGGCCGTCACGGCGATGGTCGGAAAATCGACATTCGGCAGATCACTCACCGGGAGCGCGCGAAACCCGGCGATGCCGAAGATCACGATGGCCAGCATGGAGAGCGTGGTCATCACGGGCCGCGTCACGAAGGGGCGCGAGACGTTCATCGCGCCTCCTCCTCCACGCGCCCGTCCACGATGGTCACGGGCGCGCCCGGCCGGATGCGCAAATGCCCGTCCGTGACCACGCGCTCGCCCGCAGCGAGCCCCGATTGCACGAGGACCCGCCCGCCGGGCGCGCGCTCGCCCGCTTGCACGGGCCGCATCTGGGCGGTCTCGTCCGCGCCGACCACGAAGACGAACGTGCCGGAGGGGCCGGTCTGGAGGGCCTCCGAGGGAATGACGACCGCGCCCTGCCGCACGCCGAGCCGCACGGTCGCTTGCACGAATTGCCCCGGCCAGAGCGCTCGGTCGTCGTTGTCGAAGGTGGCGCGTAGCCGCAAGGTGCCCGTCGCTCGATCGATCGTGTTGTCGACGAACGTGAGGATCCCCTCGGCAGAATGGCCACCCGACACCTCGGCGAGTACGGGGAGCGGCTCCGTCGCATTCGCGCGGGCCTCCTGCAATGCCGGCACGCTCGCCTCGGGGAGGGTGAACGTGACAAACGTGGGCGCGAGGCGCGCGATGTCGACGAGCACGGTCTCGTTCGCCCGCACGATATTGCCCTCGCGCACGAGGATGCTGCCCGTCCGCC
The DNA here is from genome assembly GCF_009649845.1 of Polyangium spumosum. NCBI lineage: Bacteria > Pseudomonadati > Myxococcota > Polyangiales > Polyangiaceae > Polyangium > Polyangium spumosum. The sequence continues at coordinate 139,341 of NZ_WJIE01000010.1, read as the reverse complement.
CGGCGATGGGCGCGCGCAGGGTCGTGTATTCGAGGTCGAGCCGCCGCTGGGCCGTGGCCGCGCGAAATGCCTCCACCGCCGCGACCGCGGCCCGCGCCTCCGCGCGCCGGAGCTCGGCGTCTTGCCGGCTCGCCACGCCCGCGGCCGCGAGCTCTTCATACCGATCGGCCTCGGCCTTCGCGTTCGCCGCCTGCGTGCGGCTGCGCTCGAGGTTCGAGAGCGCCTCGCGGAGCGCGACCTCGAAGGGCCGCCGATCGAGGAGGAAGAGCACGTCACCCGCGGCCACGTCCGCGCCCTCCTGGAATTTCACGGCCGTGACGAGGCCGGTCACCCGCGGCCGCAAGGAGACGCTCGCCGACGGCTCGACCGTACCAATGGCGGAGAGCTCGATGGGCACGGTCGCGATCTCGGAGAACACGACACGTACGGGCGCCCGCGGCTGCTCGGGCGGTCCGCTCCGCTCACGCGAGCAGGCGGGCGCGAGGAGGATGAGCGTGAGGAGGAGCAGGAGCGCTCGCATTCACGCGGGTACGATGCCGCAGAGGACGTTATGGGTGCGCGGCCGGGCGAGCGCGTCGATCAACGCATCATGGCCACATACCGCGCCGCCCGTAGTTCCCCGGCTTCCTGGCAAGCGAGGAGCAGGCGGCGCGCCTCGGCCTTGTGGCCTGCGAAATGGGCGACGAGGGCCTGCGCGAAGGGAGCGCCGGGCTCGGTCCGCGGCGCCGCGTCCCACGCGTGCCAGGCCCGCGCGAGCTCCCAGAAGCCCTCGGCACGGACCTCGGGCTCGTCCTCGTGCACGACGAGGCCCTCGATATCGTGCAGGGCCGCGTGGCAAAGGAGCGAGAAGCCCATGAACGGGAGATAATCGATCTTGCCGCGCAGCGACGACCATTGCGGCGCGAGCGCCTCCGGCCCCTTCCCGAGCGCCTCGCGCAGCATGCCCATGTCGAGCCGCTTCGCGCGCGGCAGCGACTCGTTGACGAAGACGAGCATCTTGGGCCAGTCGCCCCGCGCGAGGTGATACCCCGACGAGCCGACGAGCACGAGCGCCTCGAGCGGGAGCCGCGCCTCCGCGTCGATGCGCTCGACGATCGTCGCCACGTTCTCGGCCATGGCGTCCTGCACGAACGCGAGGGAGACGTGGTGTGGATCGTCGACACGAAGGAAGTCGCCGTCGAGCTTGCGGAGGAGCGCCCCGAGCTCGCCTTGCCGGCTCGCCTTCCCCCGCTCGACGAGCTCGCGGCCGAGCGCGAGGCAGCTCCACGAGACGGGCGAGACGTCGCCGGCGGCGCGCCCGCGTAGCTCGGGCACGACGAGCGAAAACCCCGCGCCGGAGACGGCCGCGAGGTAGAGCAGGTTCACGGGCTGCTCGCCCTCGACGTACGTGTAGGTAAAACCTTTTTGTCCTCGAATGGTCCGTCCCATCGATGTGTCGCTCGGGAGGCGCGGGATGGCGCGGCGATGGCAGCGTCGGGCGAGAGGGGCGTCCTCGTCAAGCCCTGGGCTTCGCCCATTTCTTGCGGAAATGCACCACGGCCGCGATGGCCACGGTGATCAACGTCAAGGGCAACACGTGCTCCACGACCTCCGCCCGCAGGGCCTCGATCCAGCCGAGGAGGGCCTGGCCGAAGAAGCGGCACATGCCGACCCAGAGGCTCTGCGCGAGGACGATCGCGGGCACGAGGACCCGCGCCGGAGCAGCAAACGCGCCCGCGAGGGTGGCCGCGATGGGGCCCGGGACGGCGAGGACGAGCAGGGGCGCGCTCGTCCGCACCGGCTTCATCATACGCTCGACGCGCCCCTCGGACGCGACGCCGCGCGCGACGAGCCACCGCAGCGCGCGTGTCCCCTCGGAGCGCCCGAACAGATACGCGAGCAGGCATTGCCCGGCGCAGAGGGGCAACGCGACGGCCCAGTACGCAGCGGGGCCCGTGACGCCCGCGACGAGGACGAGGTTCGCCGGGACAGGCGAGAGCGCGAGCAGGGCCAAAGGCGCATGCGCGAAGAGCACCGGCGAGAGGGCCGCGCCGAGGATCCGGCTGCCCATGATGAGCACGAAGGCCGTGGCCAGGTACGGCCGGCGCGTCGCGAGTACGTCGTTGCCCGGGCCGTCGCTCATTCAATCGTCCCCGTCGTCATCCCCGTCGTCGAATGCGTCCTCGTCACCCTCGTCGTCCTCTTCGTCCGCGCCGGAATCGTCGTCGTCGTCCTCGTCCTCGTCCGCTTCGTCGCCGTAACCGAGACGCCGATCCATCTCGCTGTCAAGGTAAGGGTTGCCGAAGGGGTCGCGCTCCCAGGGCGGGAGCTCGTCGCTCGTCGCCTTCGAGGAGGCCTCGTCTCGCGCTTCGGGCGGCTTCGGCGGCGGCGGCAGGGCCGCGCCGGCAGGCGAGCTCTCCGGCGGGGCCTCGAACGTCCCCGAGAGGATCGCCTCGAAGCGCGGGTCATTTCGGACCGAATCGAAATAATCGTCGGCCCGCGCCTTGTCGATCCACTGCTCGTCCTTCGCGACGGCGACGGCGAGGTCGCGCAGCGCGCCTTCGTGATCGCCCGAGATCGCGCGCTCGCAGGCCCGGTTGAACCAGGCGACGTCGTAGCTGCCGCCGAGCAGGACCTTGCCGTCGTTGTCGACCCGCGCGATCGCCTCGGTGTACGCCACGATCGCGTCCGCGTGCCGCTTCGAGGACGTGAGGATCATGCCCTTGTCGAGCCACGCGAGGGCCGAGTCGTCCGCGGCGATCGCGCGATCGGCGGCGCGCAGGGCGCCCTCGTGGTCGCCGCGCTTCTGGAGGATACGCAGGTGGTCGCGGATGAGGTCCTTCGGCCTGCGCGCCTGGTACGCGAGGATCCCCTCGGCCCACGCGTCGAAGGAGGCGATCTCGGTCGAAGGCGGATCGGCCTTCCCTTTCGCCGCGAGCTCGCGCTGCATCATGGCCGCCGCGAGCGCCTCGGCGTCGGCGAGCGCCTCGTCGCTCGTGTCGTCGAACCCATGCAAATACGCGAGCAACACGAGCGGCGTGATCGCCCCCGGCAGGAGGTCGCGGAGCTTCTTCGCGAGCGGGCGCCCCTCGGGCCCGCTTCGCATCGATATCGCCCGGAAGAGCAGGCGCTCGGCCTCGAGGTTCTTCACGTGCGCGTCGAGCGCGTCGAGCGCGCGATCGCAGGCGGCCGTGTGTTTTTCGTTCAATCGATCCCGCACGATCCAGAGGATCGGGTGCAGGTCCTCCCGCGCCGGCAGATCCTCGCGCGTGGCCAGCGTCGGCTCGATCTCGGCCCGCACGACGGCCGCGAGGCCCTCCCGGCCTTGCGAGCGCTCGATCTCCGAGACCAGGAGCGCCGCGAAATACGCCTTCCACACGCGCCCCGTCGCCGCCACGGCCTGCGCCCACGCGGCCGCCGCCTCGAGCTCGTAGAGCGGCATGTCCTTCCACAGGAGCTTCGCCGCGGCGATCTCCACGCGGCGCCATTTCTTCTCCGGCAGATCACGCCGGATCGCGTCGCGCAGGTAATCCTCGTTTTTCGTGTCGAGGTCGCCTGTATAATCGCCGCGGACGGCGGCCTTCGCGAGCTCGTGGAGCTCCCGCGCCCACGCCTCCATGTCCTCGGGCACGGGCCCGGCGGCGAGCATCTCGCCGAGCGTCTGCTCCAGCGACGCATCCGAGAGGGCCACGACGGCCTTGTGCGCCATCCAGCGGACGGCCTCCTCCGTATCCCGGAGCCGCTCGGCGAGGACACCACGAATGCCGTCCGGGAGCGTCGGCGAGAAGGCCGCGACGGCCTCACAAAGCGTGGCGATCTTCTCCTCGGGTGATCGCGCCTCCCGCGCCCGCGCCGCGAGCTCGTCCGCGCCGCGACGCACGACCGCGGATTCGAGCCACGCGGGCATCGGCCTCCCGCTCTTCCAATCGATGTAACGGACGCCGAACAGCGGGAAATCGACGAGCAGCATGTACCGCCCCTCGCCCATGTCGATCGTCCAGAAAGGCGCCGCGTCGCCCCGCCGCGGTGCGCGCCGGACCACCTGAAAACCCTCGCGGGCCACGCCCTCAAAGAACGAGCGCAGCGAGGCGTCCTCGCGCAGAAAATACACGACCTGTTCGCTCATGGTTTTCCTCGAAGCTCAGGGGCGGAGGGCGTTCTTCAAGGCCTGGACGTTGTCCTCGTCCGTCTCGCGTAACAACGCTTCATGCAAAAATCGCTTGTGCCGCGCGAGGGAGGCGGCCTGGTAGCCGAGGCCCCGCTGCCGGGGATTCTCGCGGCCCCCGAGCTCGGCGAGCAGCGCCCGCGCGCCCGCGCCGTCGTCCCCGAAGGCCGCGAGGCACGCCATCGTATGATAACCGAGCGACGGCTCCTCCTCGGGATCCCGAACCAACGCAAAGAGCTCGTCCGCCTGATAACCACGAAAACGCGCGACGACCCCGAGCGCGTCGACGGGCATGTCCGAGGGCAAACCCTTGGGCAAACCAGGCAAGAGCTCTTCGAGCAATGGCAGGATGCTCGCGTGCGACACGGGGGCATAACGGACCTCGAGCACGCAAAACGTCTCCATCGAGGAGACGGTGATCGCGGCGCCGAGGCGGCGCGACCGCATCGTGATGCTCGGCACGGCGCCGTCGGCCTGCTGTATGTTGTCGGCCATGTGATAACCCGCGCTGACGAGCGCGATCCCCACGGGGTGATCCGGCCACGGATCCTCGACGAACCGCGTCCCCCAGGGCAGGCTGTCGGTGCAGGGGAGGCCCTGGAAGAAGCGCACGATGGTCTCGAAATCGGCGCCCATCTCCCGCTCCGACCCGAGGAAGATCCGGACGCTCCGGGGCAAACGGACCACCGCCGGCAAAGGATCCTGCGTCTCGGGCCACACATAAGGCGCATACGCCTCGGCGAGCGAAGCCGCGGTCGTCCCCGCGGGGATCCACAAAGGCGGAGGCATGTGCTGGTCGAGCGCGATCCAGACCTGATCGGGCCGCGCCGGATCCCCAAAAAGCGTCGGGGCGTGGAGCTTGCGCATCCAGCGATCGCCGCGCAGATCACCCCGCGTCGCGAGCGGGACGACGCCCTCGAGCATGGTATGGCAAGCCTCGTGCGCTTCCTGCGGGATCCACGCCGCGAGCGGCGCGTCCTCGTCCGACGCGCCGCGGATCCGCGCCGCCGCCTCGCGACTCTCGTGCTCGCTCAGCCACACCCAGCCCGTCTCGCCGGGCTGCCCCGAATCCCTCGCGGTCTCCACGAAGAGCCCGTCAAGGAAAGGTCTTCGATCCTTCCACCAGTGCGAGGGTAGACCCATGCGACGGACGCTCGCACGACGTCGACCCGAGGACAACGGGAAAGCAGTCGAGCCTTCGTTTTACGGGGATTACGGGGAGACGGGGAGCGTCACCCCAGGCTGCCGAGCGCCCAGCGTTCGGCCGACTCGACGTCGGGGAACACGCGGTACGGATAAGGGGGCGTCGCCATCCAGAAGATCGCGGTGAGCGCGCCTTTGGGGAAGGCCGCGTCGGCGACGAACGCGCAGCCCGCGCAGCGACGATACAGCTCGATGTTCTGCGCGAGGTGATCCGCCAGCGTCTTGCGTTGCTTCGGCGTGAGCTCCTTCGTCCCACGATAATCGCATAAAAGCGCGAACTTGCCCCCCCGGCTCCGCAGGACCTGGGCGAGGTTCTTCACGAACAGCTCGGTTTGTGCCTCGTTCGCGCGTGGATGGTTGACGAGGACCACGAGTGGCCATCGCGACAGATCGAGAACCCCCCCCTCGAGTACACCTTGACCCCCCGAAAGCGCGGAGAGGCGGCCCGTGTCGCGCGGCGACGACAAGCCCCCCGCCGGGGGAGCCACCGAGGCGCGGCCGCTGCTCGCCGGAGCCGGTGGTGGCGTGGACTTGAGGATGAAAGACATCGAGGCGAAGATACCACCACCCCCTCCCCGCCGCCACCATCACGTCCTCGACATTCACGTCCGAAACCGGCTCGGGGCATGAACACGCAAGCGCCCCGTGTTGTTCGCCAGACTCGTAAGGACGCTCCTGGAACACGACGTCGACCGTCACTGAAATGGCGGGTGGATCGCCGGCCAACCTGGATCCATATCGATCCACCCTATCGTCTGCCGGAGCCGTCGAGTTTTGGCTCGAATCGGAGGTCGACGTGGTGGCCCGGCCATTGCTATCGTGCGGGCATGCACCGAAGAATCCTTGGTTTCGCCTCCCTCATCGCGCCCCTCGCCTTTCTCCTCGGCGCCGGATGTATCGCCGAGCCCGGCGACGAAGGGGCCCTCGACGACGAAAACCCGATGATGGAGGACTTCGCGCTCGGTGATTTCGATCGCCACGCGATCATCCCCGACGCGGAGATGCTCGACCCGCAGGCGTTCACCGCCGCCGAGGTCGACGCATTCCTGAAGAAGCCCTACCCGCACCTGCACAGCAGCGGCTCGTGCCTCTCGCGCATGACGTTCGGCGGGAAAACCGCGGGGACCGTGATCGCGGAGACGAGCGTGAAATATGGCCTGAACCCGCTGTTCGTCCTGACGCACCTGCAAAAGGAGTCCTCCCTCATCGGCAACACCTCGGCGACGTGCCCGAAGAGCCGCCTCGACAAGGCGTTCGGCTGCGGCTGCCCCGACAACGCGCCGTGCAACCCGGCGTACGTGGGGTTCGACAAGCAGCTCGATTGCGCGGGAAAACTCACGCGGGGTTACCTCGACGACCTCGCGGCGGGCAGCACGACGATCGCCGGATGGAAGGTGGGCGCGGGGAAGAAGACGCTCGACGGATACACGATCACGCCCAAAGGGAAGGCCGCCGCGGTGCTGTACACGTACACGCCGTGGGTGGGCGACAAGGCCTCCGGCGGCAACAACCCGCCATTCGGGAATTACCTCTTCTGGAAGGTGTGGGGCGGCTACGCGAAGACGCTCGGGTACGACGGGCCAGGGCCGGTCTGCGACGCGGTCTTCGTGGACGTGTGCGGATCGACGCACCGCACGGCGATCGAATGGCTCGCCGAGGCGGGGCTGACGAAGGGCTGCGACGCGACCAAAAAGCTCTTCTGCCCGGACGCGAACGTGACGCGCGGGCAGATGGCCGATTTCCTGGCCCGCGCGCTGCAATTGCCGCCGGGGCCCGACAAGTTCACGGACGACGACGGATCGATCTTCGAGGCCTCGATCAACGCCGTCGCCGCGGCCGGTATCACGTCGGGCTGCAGCGCGGACGGGACGCGGTTCTGCCCGAGCGACGACATCACGCGCGGGCAGATGGCCGCATTCCTGACGAAGGCCTTCGCGCTGCCCGCCTCGTCGGTCGACGCCTTCGTGGACGACGAGACCTCGCAGTTCGAGGGCGCGATCAACGCGCTCGCCGCCGCCGGGATCACGTCCGGCTGCGACGTGGCGAAGCAGCTTTATTGCCCGGACGCGAAGGTGACGCGCGCCCAGATGGCGACGTTCCTTTACCGTTCGATGCAGTAGCCTCGAAGCCGCCGAGCGGAAAATCCACGCCGTTGATCCGGAGCTCGATCCGGTGCTCGCCCGGGTAATGGCGGCGCGTCGTCAAATCGACGAGCTTCACCCGGCCCTCGATCCGCTCCCGCCCCGCGGGTAAGAGCTCGATCTTGCGCAGCTTGAAGACCTTGGGGCGGGCCTTTCCATTTGCGCCGGGATAATGAACGACGGCGTCGACGACGAGCTTCTGTGGCGCATCTGCGCGCGAGGCGAGCTCGCACGAGAAACGCGCCTCCGCGCCGAGGGGGACCTTCCCGGGCGTGACGCTCGCGCGCTCGAGCACGACCTCGGGCGCGGCCGAGGCGCCGAAAAACGAGAGCGCCCCCGGATGCCCGCGCTTGACGAGCCAGCGAAGCGCGTGCCGCACGATCCACGCGCGCCCAGGGCCCCCGCCCTCGCTCCAGCGGCGGCACAACTCGACGACCCGATCCGGATGATCCTTGGTGATGTCATTGAGGTTGTTCGCCACGCTCCGCTGGACGTACGGCTCGGGATCGTCCTTCAGGAGCTCGAGCAGGTCGAGCACGGGCGTGGGATCCTCGACGAACGCAGGTAAACGTTGCGCCCAGGGCAAACGGGGTCGCGTGCCCTCGGAGACGAGGCGGCGCACATGGACGCTCGGGTCGGTCGCCCAGGCCCGGAGCCGCGCGAGCGTGCGCTCGGGCTCGCGGAGGAGGAAGAAGCGGATGGAAAACTCGGCCGTGAAACGCTGGGTGAACGCGTGCTGCGCCCGCATCGAGGCCTCGAAGTGATCGAGGCCGCGCGTGGCCACGTACTCCAGGTGCGGGAGGTAGAAGAAGGCCGACATCGCGCCCTCGTCGCGCGACGCGGGCGTCTCGAGCGAACGAAGCAGGACGTCGACCGCGCGCTCGAAGTCGGCCGGCAAGGCGCGGCCGAGCGCCCCGGCGATGTGGCGCCCGCGGTCCTTGAGCTCCTTGTCGTCGAGCCCGGTCGACGCCTCGGCGATGAACGCTCGCGCTGGAAAATCGGGCCAGGCGGCCTGGATCGAGGTGGCGATGCGGCGCACGAGGCGTTCGTCGAAGAATAACTTGAGGGGCTCGGCCATGCTCTCGCCGCGCCATGGCACGAGGCCGCCGAGGCGGGAAGGCCCGAGCGAGGCACACGAGGGCGAAATTTTTTCCAAGGGGCCGGCCCGATTTTGGTCCCGAAATCTACCCAGCCGCGCTGGACCTCGCGTAGCCTGTACGCTCAGTGGTCCCGGAGTTCAGTCAGGCGTCGGACCGGTTCCTCATCGAAGGTCGCGCGGGCAGCGGCGGCATGGGGGACATTTACAAGGCGACCGACCAGCTCACGGGACAGGAGGTCGCGCTGAAGATCCTGCGCGACAGCGCGACGCCGCAGGAGCGCGTGCGCTTCATGCGCGAGATCGCGATTCTCGCGGACCTGCGTCACCCGAACATCGTGCAGTACGTCACGCACGGGACGTGGAGCGACGGGCGGCTGTTCTTCGCGATGGAATGGCTCGACGGCGAGGACCTCGGCCAGCGGCAAAGGCGCGCGCCGCTCGGGATGCGCGACGCCGTGGAGGTCGTGCGGCGGTCGGCCGCGGCGATGGCCGCGATCCACGCGCGGAACGTGGTGCACCGCGATCTCAAGCTCTCGAACATCTTCCTCGTCCGCGGCAAAGGCACGGCCATCAAGCTCATCGATTTCGGCGTGGTCAAGCCGCCGGTGCCCGACGAGTACCAGACCGAGCGCGGGACGATCATCGGCACGCCACATTTCATGGCCCCCGAGCAGGCCCGCGGTGAGCTCATCGACGAGCGCGCCGACGTCTACTCGCTCGGCGCCGTGCTCTTCCGCCTCGTCACGGGCCGCAACATCTTCGAGACCGAGCACGTGATCGCGCTGCTCGGCAGGCTCGTGCTGGAGGACCCGCCGAACCCGCAGAGCATCCGCTTCGACGTGCCCGAGGCGCTCGCCGAGGTGATCCTGCGCTCGACCGCGCGGAGCCGCGAGAACCGCTTCGAGAACAGCGGCGAGCTCGCCCGCGCCCTCGCGCGCGTCGGCCAGCTCAACAACGATCCACCCGCGACCGATCGCAGCAGCGCCTCGGCGGTCCGCGCGGTCCCCGGCCACAAGCCGATCACGATCACCGACGCCGGCGCGCCGCCCGCGCCCGTGTCGCGGCCCGGATCGGCCGAGCGCCGCGTCGTCGCGTCCGTGCTCTTCAACCTCGCCGGCGCGCGCCTCGGCGCCGACGTGGATCAAAAGCTGCGCGCCGTGCTCGGCGACGATACGCGCCTCGAGCCGCTGCTCGATCAGCAGATGGTGGCCGTGCTCGGCGTCGAGCACTCGCGCGGCGACGAGGTCATGCGCGCCGCCCGCGCCGCGCTCGTCGTGACGCAGGCGCTGCCGACGGCGCGCGCGGCCGTGGCGATCGGCCTCGCGATCCGCGGCCGCGCGAACCTCGCGGGCCAGGCGCTCGAGCGCGCCGTGGGGCAGATCGAGCTCGCGAGCCCGGGCACGGTCCGCGTCGACACCCACGCCGCGAGCGCGCTCGAAGGCCGGTTCATCCTGCAAACCGACGGGCGCGGCGGCATGCTCTTGCGCGAGGACACGAGCGGGTTCGTCGCGCGCCAGCTCCTCGGCCGGCCCACGCCGACGGTGGGTCGCGAGAAGGAGATCGCGCTGCTGCAGGGGATCTACGGCGAGCTCCTGGAGGACGCGACGCCGCGCGGCGCGCTCGTCCTCGGCCCCGTGGGCATCGGCAAGAGCCGGGTCCGGAGCGAGCTCGTGCAGCGCCTCGAGGTCGCGCCCGTGCGGCCCGAGCTCCTGATCTGCCGCGGCGACTCGATCAGCCAGGCGTCGAGCCTGTCCGCGCTCGGCCGCGCGCTCCGCGCCGTGATGGGCCTACAGGACGGCGAGGCGCACGCCGAGCAGGTGCTGAAGGTGCGGAGGCACGTGGCCACGCGCCTGCCGCCGGGGCAACGCTTCGTGGCCGGGTTCCTCGGGGAGATCGTCGGCGTGACGTTCCCCGATCACGACGACGAGCCGCTCCGGGCCGCGCGCGCGAGCGCCGAGCTGATGCAGTCGCGCCTGCGCATGGCGCTCGAAGCGTACTTCCGCGCGGAGGCGGATCGCGCGCCGCAGGTGCTCGTGCTCGAGGACGTGCACTGGGCCGACGACACCACGCTCGAGATGGTCGACTGGCTGCTCGGCTGCGCGGAGCTCCGCTTCGCCGTCTTCGCGTTCGGCCGCACGGAGCTCGCCTCGCGGCTCCGCGTGCTCTGGGATCGCCGCAACATCACGCGCGTCTGGCTCGCGCCGCTCTCCCCGCTCGCGGCCGATCGCCTGGTCTCCGCGGCCCTGCCGGGCATGGACGCCGCCACGCGGGCGAACCTCGTCAAGCGCGCCGACGGCAACGCGCTCTTCCTCGAAGAGCTCGTCCGCTGCGCCGCCGAGGGCCGGAACGAGCTGCCCCTCACGGTGCAGGCGGTGGTGCAGCTCCGCCTGGATCGTATGTCCTCCAAGGTTCGTGAGGTCCTGCGCGCGGCCTCCGTCTTCGGCCAGTCGTTCTGGACCGGCGGCGTGACCGCGATCGTCGGCAGGACCGTGGGCCTCGAGCTCTCGGAGCTCTTCGCGGCGGAGATCGTGGCCCGCCAGCCGGAGTCGCGGATCGCCGGCGAGGACGAGTGGATCTTCCGCCAGGCCCTCGTGCGCGACGCCGCGTACGAGGCGATCCTCGACGAGGATCGGGCCGCGCTCCACCTCGCCGCGGGCAACTGGCTCGAGTCCGTGGGCGACGTCGACGCGGGCCTCATCGCCCGGCACGCCGACGCGGGCGGCGCGCACGAGCGCGCGGCGCGGCTCTACGCGCGCGCCACGAAGCAGGCCTACACGAACGGCGCGCAGCTCGAGACGGCCCTCGATCTCGCGAACCGCGGCCTCGCCTGCGGCGCGACCGGCGACGTGCGCGTGCAGCTCCTCGTCGCGCGGGCGCAGTTCTCGATCTTCATGGGCCGGCTGCTCGACGGCATCGCCGCCGCGGAGGAAGCCGCACAGCTCGCCCACGGCGGCTCGGACATGTGGGGCGAGGCGCAGCGGCTCGCCGCGGCCGCGCTCATCGAGTCGGGCCGCGCCGCCGAGGGTGACGATCGCGCCGCGAGGGCCTTGACGCCGCCCTACGCGAACACGCTCTCGCCGCCGATCCGCGCGAGCCTGCTCGCGGTGCGCGTCCGCGGCCTCGTCGATCGCCTGCAGCCCGGCGAGGCCATGCGCGTGGCGAACGACGCCGTCGAAGCCGCGCGCGCCTCCGGCGCGAGTGAGGCGCTCGTGCGCGCCCTCGACGCCCGGCTCTTCGCGATCGCCCACATGAACGACCCGTCCGAGGTCGTCACCACGGGCGCCTCGTTGATCGAGGTCGCTGAGAGCATCGGCGACATCGCCTTCGCCACGCGCGGCCGCCTGAACGTGGGCTCGGCGCTGAACCACCTCGGCATGTTCGAGGAGGCGCAGTCGATGCTCGAGCGCGCCCTCTTCGACGCCCGCGCGCGCCGCATGCGGATCCTCGAGGCCTTCGCGCTGCACAACCTCGGCATGAGCTACGCGCGCCTCGGCAACCTCGATCTCGGCATCGATCACCAGCGCCAGGCCGCCCGCATCGCCGACGAGACGAACGCCGCGCGCCTGCGGGTGAACACGCGTATCTACGAGACCATCTTCCTCGTCTGGCGCGGCGGTCCCGGCGATCTCTCCACCGCGCTCAGCCTCGCCCGCTGGGCGATCGAGGAGACCCGCGCGCAGCCGGCCCTCCAGGTCCTCGCGCTCTTCGCGCTCTCGCGTGTCCAGCTCGCTCGGCGCGTGGTCGACGCCGCGGTCGAGACCGCTCGCGACGCGAACGCGCGACTCGCCTCGATGCCCGTCGAGGAATGGGAAGAGGGCATCCGCGTGACCTTGATCGAAGCCCTGCTCTCCGTGGGGGAAGAAGAGGAGGCCGACGCCGTCCTCGACGCCGCGTTCACGGCGCTCACGGAGCGCGTCCGCACGATCCGCATGCCGCATCATCGCGAGGCCTTCGTCCGCCGGAACGAAGAGGTCTATCGGATCGTCCAGTATGCCTACCACCGGCGGGGCCGATATTTTCAGCCGGGCACCTGATTCGCCCGTGTCGCGAGCTCCGCTCGAACGCGGCGGCGTCGTTCGGTAGCACGCAAGAAAACGTTGCATCGACGCGGCTTCGGGGTTAGTCCCCCGGGGTGATGCGTGCAGATCGTACTGGATTCGTGGGCACCCGGCGTTCGTCTTGGCTCTCCGGGCTCAGGGCCCCGGTGCTCGCGGCGGCGCTCGTCGCGGGCGCGTCTGGGTTTCTCGCGGCGGAAGGGGCGGCCGCGGCGCAGTCGAAGATCGCCGTGATCGACGTGCGTCGCGCGATGCTGGAGACCGAGGAGGGCTTGCGCGTCCAGGCCACGCTGAAGAAGCTCTTCGACAGCCGGCAGGTCGAGCTCGACGCGAAGCAGCAGAAGCTCCAGGTGGAGAAGGAGTCGCTGGAGAAGGACGCGCAGAACAAGAAGGTGCCGCAGGAGCAGCTCCAGCGGCGCTTCGAGACGCTGCAGAAGCAGGCGGCCGAGCTCCAGGCGATCGCGATGGAGTACCAGCGCGAGATGCAGCGCAAGGAGACGGAGATGACGACGCCGATCTACCAGCGCATCATCGGCATCGTCCGTCGGATCGCGGCGCAGGACGGCTACGAGATCATCCTGGAGAAGGCGAGCGTCCCGTACATGCGCGCCGACCTGGAGATCACGGATCGCGCGATCCAGATGTACAACAGCGGCCAGGGTGGCGACGCGGGGGCCAAGCCGCCGCCCGCGACGGGCAAGCCGGCCGCGGCAGGCAAGCCGGCCGCGCCCGCGCCGAAGAAGAAGTAAGCGGCTCGCTCGCGAGAAGGCCGGGCACACGAAGGCCGGATCCGAAGCGCCAAACACGCTCGGATCCGGCTTCGTTCATTCGAACCGGTCGATCAGGGGGCGATGCAGCAGAACGTGGTGGCGTTCGAGGGCGTGATCGCGCCCGTCGGCTGGCCGCCCCCCGAGACGGCGCAGGCGCCGCCGGTGGGCGCCGTGGTCGTGGCCTGGCGACCGACGAGCGAAGGGTTGCCCGACACATTGGCGCAGTTCCCCGCGGTGAACGTCGTGATCAGCGTGTTGCACGTGTTCAACAACTGATCGCCGTAGATCGTGAGGGTCGCGTCGCACGTCGACCCGCTCGGCGCGCCGCACGTGCACGGGCTGCACGTACGCGCGTCGTCCGCGTCTTCGAAGAACAGGTGCTTCTCGGTGAAGTCGCCCGCGGGGCAGGTGTTGTCACCGCCCTTGTAGACACACAGGCCCGGCAGGAAGGGCTGCTGCGTCTTGGGCTGGCACACCATGCCCATGCCACACCCGCCGCCGAGGGACGCATCACCGCACGCTTTCCCCTGGATGGCCCACGCGACCGGCGGGAGCGTCGGCGCTCCGCCGCTCGGCGCGCACATCCCACCCGTCACCGTGGGCTTCGCGCTCGTGACGGAGACGTTACACGGTCCGTTGTCGCAGGTTTGTCCTGCCTGATAACCGTCGGGGCCGTGGCACGCGCCGTTCCAGTTCGTGGGAACGGTGAGCTTGCCCGTGACCGTCGGCGTCGTGCCGCAGGCCTTGTTCTGGATGGTGATCTCATCCGGCAAATCACACGTCTGTCCCGTCGGCGCGCCGCACGAGCACGCCGAGCAGGTGTGGGTCGGCGTGGTGAGCGTGTTCTTGCCCTCGAAGGGCGTGATCGAGGGGAACGCGCTCGGGCACGCGGGCGCCTGCGCGGGCAGCCCCTCGTAGAGCGCAGCGAAGCCGCTCCAGCCAAAAGGCACGGACGGGACACACACGTACCCCGCGGTGCAATCGTCGTCCGCGCAATCGACGAGCGAATCACCGTCATCGTCGATGCCGTTGAGGCACGACTCGCCGCCGGGCGAACCCCCCTGCCCGCCCTGGCCGCCTTGCCCTCCCGGCCCCTGTCCTCCCGGACCTTGTCCGCCCTGGCCGCCTTGACCGCCCTGCCCGCCGGGGCCGCTCGCGCTGCCCGAGGGCTCGGGCTCGTCGAACGTGTACTCCGGATAGAGGCACGCGGCCGGCATCCCGGCGACGCCGAGCCCCGCGAGCACGAGCCACGAAGCGAGACGCACGGACGAACCTGTTCGCGGTGCCATCAGAACCTCCCCACGAGGCTCACGCCGCCGAGCGTCGCGCCGGGCGCGGCGCCGATGAACCGCGCGCCTCGTTCGGCCTCCGCCGAAGCCGTTTGCGCCGACGAAGAAGATTTTTTCGAGCCGCTCGTCGCGAGAAGGATCACGCCCGTGATCAAGCTCGCGGCCCCGACGCCCACCGCGGCCTGCGCGATCCCCGTGAACATGCGCCCTCGATCCGCGGTCTCCTTGGCCGACGGCGGGCACGACGTGTCGCCGCCGCAGAGATCCTCGAGCTCGTCGATCGTCGACTGCCGAGGCCCGAAGAAGAGCCCGAGCCCCGCGCCGATCCCCACGACCCCGACGCCCGTGAGCACGATCCCCGGGATGCTCGGCCCGCTCGGGGGCGGCGGCGGCGGCGGTGGAGGCGGCGGAGGCTTGTCGTCCTTCGGCTCTCCGTCCGTCGTCGCGGGCTCGTCCTCGACCGCGACCTCCACGGTCTTCGTATCGCGCTCGGGGATGTTGATCGAGTCCTTCCAGATCTCGCGGTTGCCGAGCTTCGCCACGATGTAGTGCGGGCCGGGATCGACGGGCATCTCCACGCCGATCTGCGTGGCGCCGAGCTCGGTGCCGTCGAGCTCGATGATGGCCGCCTCCGCGCCCTTGCCGCGCGCGATCGTGAGCTTCGGCAGGCGCTCCTCGATCGCGGTGATCCTCGGCCCGGACGCCGCCGCGACGTCCGCGGCCTTCTTGTCGCCCGCGGCCGCGCTCGCCGCGAGCCTGTAGTTCCCGAGCGCCGAGAGCAGCTTGCCGAGCTTCTCCTCGCACTCGGCGATGTTGAAGGCGACCTGCGGGGTCATCTTCACGGAGGCGACGGCCTTGAACTTCACGAGGGCGCCGGCGCAGTTGTTCGCCGCGCTGAGCGCGAGCCCCTCGCGGAAGAGCGCGCGCGCTTTGTCGAGCTCCTCCTTCGACTGCGCGAACGCGTCACCTCGCGACAAGAGCGCGATCGCCGCGGCACCGGCCATCATCGCCACGCGCGCCGCGGGACGCGACCTTCGCTGAGACTTGTTCATCGACCTCTGCTCCCCGTGCCCGCGGCCTCGCGAGGCCGCGCGCGCTTCGATACTACCCGACCCCCGCGCGCCCCGGAACTCCCGCGCGCCGGACACGAGCGCCCGGCGCTCCGAACGTCACTTTTTCGTTTTCCCGAGGTCGAGCTTGATCTTCGGTCGCCCCGTGGTCGTCGCCGAAGGCGTCGCGGTGGGCTCGGCCGTGGGCGCTGCCGTGGGCGCCGCCGTGGGCGCCGTCGTCGCCGTCGCCGTGGGCGCCGCGGTCGCGGACGTCGTGGCGGTCGCGGTCGCCGTCGCGGGGGCCTTCGCGGTCGTCGTCGGCGGCGCCGTGAACTGCGGCCGCTCTCCGATCGGGATCCGGTCGTCGCCGAGGAGGCAGAGCTTCGTCGTGTCGCTGGCCGTGAGCGTGTCGCAGAGCTTGTGGCCGTCGGGGCACTCGCCGGGGCCCTGGCAGGTCGCCGAGCAGAACCCCGGCTCGTTCGGCGCGTCGGCCTTCTTCAGGCAATAGCCGTGATCACACTCGCTCGCGGCCGCGCAGCTCGTGCCGACCTTCGAGCCCGCGGGCTTGCTGCACTCGCGATCCGATGCGCCGTCCTTCGACCGACAAACGAGCCCGTCGCCGCAGTCCTTGTCGTACGTGCAGCTCTTGGTGCAGATGCTGCCCGTGGCCGCGCACTTCTGCGACGCGCAGTCCGCGTCCTTCGCGCAGGCCGCACCAAACGCTTTTTTTTCGGCTTCTTCCTGTTCCTGCTTCAGGAAGCCGCAGCCGGTCGCACCGAGACCGAGGAGCAACGCCACCATCGCCCCGCCGAGCAGCGCTCCACCCACCTTCGCCCCACGCGTTTTCCTCATGATTCCTCTCTCGCCGCGCGCGATCGCGGGCCCTTGGGTCGTCTATCACAGCCAGGCCGCCGGGGGACAAGCTCCTGCGGCGCTCCGCGAGAGGTTCGCTATGATGCGCGCCCGATGACCTCCTTCTTCCAGGGCCCCACTGCGCCGGCCGATGGCGCGATCCCCGCTGGCTCCGCCCAAGATCCTGTGCCCTCGCGCGTCCGCGTCGAGGACGACCGGACGGGCATGCACCCCGCCGCCCTCCGCCGCGCGTTCACCGACCACGTGCAGTTCTCACGCGCCCGCGACTTCGAGACCGCGACGGCCTTCGACCGCTTCGTCGCGCTCTCGCTCGCCGTGCGGGATCGCCTGGTGCAGCGCTGGTCGCAGACGCAGCGCACCTACTACGAAAAGGACGTCAAGCGCGCCTACTACCTCTCCGCGGAGTTCCTCCTCGGCCGCGCGCTCCAGTCGAACCTGCAGGCCCTCGGCGTCGAGGACACCTACCGCGCGGTCTTGCGCGAGCTCGGCATCGATCTCGACGAGGTGATGGAGCAGGAGCACGACGCCGGCCTCGGCAACGGCGGCCTCGGGCGCCTCGCCGCGTGTATCCTCGAGTCGATGGCCACGCTCGAGCTGCCTGGCCAGGGCTACGGCATCCGCTACGAGTTCGGCATCTTCGAGCAGGTCATCCGCGACGGCGCTCAGGTCGAGCGCGCCGACGAGTGGCTGAAGTTCGGCAACCCCTGGGAGATCGAGCGCCCCGAGTATGCGGTCACCGTCGGCTTCGGCGGCCGCACCGAGATGGTGCAGGACGCCCGCGGCGGCTTCCGCGTCCTCTGGCACCCGGCCGATCACGTGCTCGGCGTCCCCTACGACACGCCCATCGCGGGCCACGGAACGGGCACCGTCAACACGCTGCGCCTCTGGGCGGCCCGCTCCCACGAGGACTTCGACTTCGGCCTCTTCAACGCCGGCGACTACGTGAGCGCGGTCCAGCAGAAGAACGCCTCCGAGGTCATCTCCAAGGTCCTCTACCCGAACGACAACTTCGACAAGGGCAAGGAGCTACGGCTCCGGCAGGAGTACTTCTTCGTCGCCTGCTCCATCCACGACATCGTCTGGCGTTACACGAAGACACACGACGACTTCTCGAGGTTCGGCGACAAGGTCGGGATACAGCTCAACGACACGCACCCGGCGATCGCCATCGCCGAGCTCATGCGCGTGCTCGTCGACGAGCACTCCCTCTCCTGGGACGAGGCGTGGATCCAGACCGTGCGGGCCTTCGGCTACACGAACCACACGCTCCTGCCCGAGGCGCTCGAGCGCTGGCCCGTCGCGCTCTTCGAGCGCCTCTTGCCGCGCCACCTCGAGATCATCCAGGAGATCAACCGCCGCCTGCTCCGCGCGGTCACCGTCGCCTTCCCCTACGATCAAGGCCGCGCTCGGCGCATGAGCATCTTCGAGGAGGGGCCCGAGCGCATGGTCCGCATGGCGCACCTCGCGGTCGTCGGATCCCACTCGATCAACGGCGTCGCCAAGCTCCACAGCGAGCTCGTCCAGAGCTCGCTCTTCCGCGACTTCCACGACCTCTGGCCCGAGCGCTTCAGCAACAAGACGAACGGCGTCACCCCGCGCCGCTGGCTCTTCGCCTGCAACCCCCGGCTCTCCCGGCTCATCACCTCCCGCATCGGCCCGCGCTTCGTCACCGAGCTCGAGCGCCTCGCCGACCTCGAGCCCGCCGTGGACGATCCGAGCTTCCTCGCCGAGCTCCGGGCGATCAAGCGCGAGAACAAGGAGGCGCTCGCCCGCATCGTCAAGCGCGACCTCGGCTTCGACGTGGACGTCGGCGCGATCTTCGACGTGCAGATCAAGCGGCTGCACGAGTACAAGCGCCAGCTCCTCAACGCGCTCCACATCGTCGCGCTCTACCTGCGCGCCAAGCGCGGCGAGCGCGTGCACCCGAGGCTCTTCATCTTCGGCGCCAAGGCCGCGCCCGGCTACCGGCAGGCCAAGCTCATCATCCGGCTGATCCACGCCATCGCCTCCGTCGTGAACGACGACAGCCGCGTCCCCGAGCTCAAGATCGCCTTCCTGCCGAACTACCGCGTCTCGCTCGCCGAGAAGATCATCCCGGCGGCCGATCTGTCCGAGCAGATCTCGACCGCGGGCATGGAGGCCTCCGGCACCGGCAACATGAAGCTCGCGATGAACGGCGCGCTCACGATCGGCACCTACGACGGCGCCAACATCGAGATCCGCGAGGCCGTCGGGGCCGAAAACTTCTTCCTCTTCGGGCTCACGGCCGAGGAGGTCGAGGCCCGCCTCGCCGCCGGCGTCCCCGGCCGCGCCGCCTACGAGGCCGATCCCGAGCTCCGCGAGGCGATCGACTTCATCCGCTCCGGCTTCTTCTCGCCCGAGGATCCCACCGCCTTCCACCCGATCGTCGACGAGCTTCTCGGCCGCGACCGCTACCTCGTCATGAGCGACTTCCGCGCCTACGCCGACGCCCAGCAGCTCGTCGAGCGCGCCTTCGTCGACGAGGTGGGCTGGTCGCGCAAAGCCGCCCTCAACATCGCGCGGGTCGGATCTTTCTCGTCGGATCGCACGGTCCGCGAATACGCGAATGAAATCTGGCGGATCGAGCGCTGCCCCATCCAGCTCGTCACCCCCGAGCCCGGCGCGGAGTAGCGCCTCCCTGCTCGCTGCCCGCCCCGAGCGTATCTTTTAACGGCGCGCGACCACCGGCGCGCCGGGCCCTGGCTTGCTATTCTGTTCGGCCCCCACAGACCCATGGCGAACGATCCGCGTGAACGAGAGGACCAGGAAGGCGATCTCGCGACCCAGAAGAAGCGCAAGGTCGAGAAGGTCCGCCGCTACAAGGTCGTCCTCCACAACGACAACTACACGACGATGGAATTCGTCGTGCTCGTGCTCGTGAAGTTCTTCCACAAGACCGACACGGAAGCGACGCACATCATGCTCAGCGTGCATCACAAGGGCAGCGGCGTCGCGGGCGTCTACACGAAGGACGTCGCCGAGACGAAGGTCACCCAGGTGCAGAGCTTCGCGCGGCAACACGGCATGCCCCTCCGGCTTTCGGCCGAACCCGAGTAGGAACCATGAAGATCAGCCCCGAGGTCGAGATCGCCTTCAAGCTGGCCACGCACGAGGCCATCCGCCGACGGCACGAGTACGTGACCGTCGAGCACCTTCTCTACGCGCTCACGTTCGACGAGGAGACGGCGAACGTGATCCGCAAGGCGGGCGGAGATCTGTCGAAGCTGAAGAAGCGCCTCGAGCGTTTCCTCGAGGACGAGATCGAGGCGCTGCCCGAACACGTCGACAGCGATCCCGTCGTCTCGCTCGGCTTCCAGAACGTCGTCGGGCGCGCGGCCGTGCACGTCCAGAACACGAACCAGAAGGAGCTCAAGGGCGCGAACGTCCTCGTCGCTGTTTTCTCCGAGCGCGAGTCGCCGGCCGTGCAGATGCTCCGCGAGGCCGACGTGCACCGCCTCGACGTGGTGAACTACCTGTCGCACGGCATCGCCAAGGACGGCCAGGACGACGAGGTCGGGCCGGAGGACGCGACCGAGGGCGCGGACGCCGCCGAGGCCGAGGGCGAGGGCGGCCGCGAGGGCAAGCGTGATCCGCTCGCTTCGTTCACCGTGAACCTGAACAAGGAAGCGGAGAGCGGGCGCATCGATCCGCTGGTCGGCCGGACGATCGAGCTCGAGCGCACCATCCAGGTCCTCGCGCGTCGCCGCAAGAACAACCCGCTGCTCATCGGCGACGCCGGCGTCGGCAAGACCGCGATCGCCGAGGGCCTCGCCATGAAGATCGTGAAGGGCGACGTCCCGCACGCGATCAAGGGCGCGACGATCTACGCGCTCGACATGGGCGCGCTCATCGCCGGCACGCGCTACCGCGGCGACTTCGAGAACCGCTTGAAGGGCGTGCTCAAGGCGCTCGAGAAGCAGCCGGGCGCGATCCTCTTCATCGACGAGATCCACACCATCATCGGCGCCGGCGCCGCGAGCGGCGGCACGATGGACGCCTCGAACCTCCTGAAGCCCGCGCTCGCGTCCGGCCGCCTGCGTTGCATCGGCGCGACGACCTTCCAGGAGTACCGCGGGCACCTCGAGCGCGACAGCGCCCTCGCGCGCCGCTTCCAGCGCATCGAGATCAACGAGCCCTCCGTCGACGAGACGCGCCAGATCCTCGAGGGGCTGCGCAAGCACTACGAGGAGTTTCACAAGGTCAAGTTCACGGACGCCGCGCTCGAGGCCGCGGCGAAGCTCAGCGACCGCTACCTCCGCGACCGGCGCTTGCCCGACAAGGCGATCGATCTGCTCGACGAGGCGGGCGCCGCGGCGCGCCTCGCGCACGGCGAGGACTACACGGTCGACGTGTCCGACATCGAGATCGTCGTCGCGAAGATGGCCCAGATCCCGCCGCGCCAGGTCTCGACCTCGGACCGCGCGCAGCTCAAGGATCTGCAGAAGGAGCTCGAGGGCGTGGTCTTCGGCCAGGCCGAGGCCGTCGGCCAGCTCGCGAGCGCCATCAAGCTCTCGCGCGCGGGTCTACGCTCGCCGGAGAAGCCGATCGGCTCGTTCCTCTTCACGGGCCCGACGGGCGTCGGCAAGACCGAGCTCGCCAAGCAGCTCGCGAAGGTCATGGGGATCGAGTTCCTCCGCTTCGACATGAGCGAGTACCAGGAGCGCCACACGGTCTCGCGCCTCATCGGCGCGCCGCCCGGCTACGTCGGCTTCGATCGCGGCGGCCTGCTCACCGAGGCGATCGCGAAGACGCCGCACGCCGTGCTCCTGCTCGACGAGATCGAGAAGGCGCACCCGGACATCTTCCAGGTGCTCCTGCAGGTGATGGACCACGGAACGCTCACCGACAACAACGGCAAGAAGAGCTCCTTCCGGCACGTCGTGCTCATCATGACGAGCAACGTCGGCGCGCGGGAGCTCACGCAGACGCGCCTCGGCTTCGGCGAACGCGGGAGCGTGGGCGACGACGATCGCGCCTTCAAGAACGTGTTCAGCCCGGAGTTCCGCAACCGCCTCGACGCGCGCATCATGTTCAAGGCGCTCGATCCGAGCGTCATGGGCAGCATCGTCGACAAGTTCATCCGCGAGATCGAGGCGCTCGTCGGCGACAAGGGCGTGAGCATCCAGGTCACCGACGCCGCGCGCGACTACCTCGCGAAGAAGGGCTACGATCCGGCCTTCGGCGCGCGTCCGCTCGGGCGCGTCATCGAGCGCGAGCTCAAGCCCCGGCTCGGCGACGAGATCCTCTTCGGCGAGCTCGAGCACGGCGGAAAGGCCGTCGTTGATCTGAAAGACGACGCGCTCTCGTTCTCGTTCATCCCGAACGAGAAGCCCGCCGACGAGGCGGAGAAGAAGCCCGACGCGAAGGAGCCCGAGGCCACGGCCCAGGCCTGAGCACGCGTGAGGCGCACACGAAGCGGGAGCCCTTCCCACGGGAGGAGCTCCCGCTCTCGTTTTCAGTTCAGCGAGTGCGGCATGGCGAGCGTGAACGGCGCGATCTCGGCGTCGAACGCGGGCCCGCCGCTCGTGGGGTACATCTGGTAGGTGCCGCGCATCGAGCCGCGCGGCGTCTCCAGCACGCAGCCGCTCGTGTACTCGAAATGTTCTCCCGGCCGGAGGATCGGCTGCTGCCCGACGACGCCGGGCCCCCGCACCTCCTCGACCTTCCCGTTGCCGTCGGTGATGATCCAGTGGCGCGTGCGGAGCTGGGCCGTCTCGGTCCCCTCGTTCGAGATGCGTATCGTGTATGCGAACACGTAACGCCTCGCGCTCGGCATGGATTGCGACGGCACGTACACGGTCGTGACGTTGACGCGGATTCCGTTCGTGATGGCGGTGGACACGTTCCTGCCCTGCCACGCACCCGCCCTGACCACAAGGGGACTTTCGGAGGTGACGGAAAGCCCGGCCGTGTTGACAGCGCTCATGCCCGTTCGCACGTTCCCCGAACCGTGAACGACAACGACGACCATTCAGGCGCGAGCGCTGCCCAGGCCCATGGCCAGTTCCTCCCATCGCCGCCCGACGGGCTCGCGCCGGTCGATCCGCTCCCGGGTCTCACGGCGATTGGCCCGGTGACCGAGCGCAAGGCGCGGGATTGGTCGCTCGTCCTGCAGTCGATGTCGCTCTGGCACATGATGCGCTGGACGTTCCGCGGCTGGGTCCTCGTCGTGCGGGACGAGGATTACGACCTCGCGTCGAGCTCGATCGATCGGTACGAAGCCGAGAATCGGGATTGGCCGCCGCAGAAGGTGCGCGAGCGCCCGCGGCACGCGCCCTCGATCATCGCGCCGCTCCTCTTCGTCGCGCTCGCCCTGTTTTTCCTGGTGACGGGCCCTGTCGCGCAGAACTCGCTCTGGTTCCAGCGGGGTCGCGCCGAGAGCGACCTCATCCTCGGCGCGGAGCCGTGGCGCGCGCTCACGGCGCTCACGCTGCACGCGGACTCGTCCCACGTGATCGGCAACGTCATCTCGGGCTCGATCTTCGCATCGGCGGTGCAACGCAGGCTCGGCCCGGGCGGCGCGGCGCTCGCGATCCTCGCGGCGGGCACGCTGGGCAACGTGGCGAACGCGGTCGCGTATCACGCGCTCTCGAGCGACGTGCATCGATCGATCGGCGCTTCGACGGCGGTGTTCGGCGCGATCGGCTTGCTCGCGGCCACGCAGCTCGCGCTCGATCGGCATCACGCGGCGGGGCAGAAGCGGACGCTGCAGGAGATCGCGGCGCCGATCGTCGGCGGGCTCGCGCTGCTCGGGGCGCTCGGCGCGAACCCGCAATCGGATCTCGGCGCGCATTTTTTCGGGTTTGTCGCGGGCGTCGTCGTGGGGCTCGGCGCGGCGCTCGTCCTGCGCAACACGCGCCCGTCGCCCAGGCCGTGGCTGCAGGTCGCGCTGCTCGGGACCACGGCGGCGCTCGTCCTCGGCGCGTGGCGTTTGGCCTTGCCGTATCGGCTCGTCTGGCCGTTCTGAACCGGATCAGTCGACCGGCCAGAGCCCGACCGTGCCGCCGACCCAGGTGAGATCCTTGTTCTGATCGACGCCGAGCATTTTTCCGCGCGAGAGGCGCACCAGGTTGAGCACGAGCTCGGGCATGGGCTCGTCGGGCGCGCGTAAAAACATCATCCGCACCTCGCCCTTCACGCCCGATCCGTCGGGCATCGGGAGCGCCGGCTCGTAGTTGATCTTCTCCTGCAAGATCCAGCCGTGCCGATCCGACGCCGGGATCGCGTCGATGTCCTCCTTCGTCGGATCCACCTTCACGCCCGAGCCCGCGAACGAGAAGAGCGGCTTCAGCACGTAACGCTCGAGATCGTGCGGGATCTCCGTGAGATCCGAGAGGTAGCGGGCGCGGGGCACGGCCGGGTGATCGATGTACGGCAGCGTGTACTTCGACCACGTCCAGTACCAGTTCGGGTGCGAGCACCAGGTGATGTCGAGGTCGTCGGTGTAGCGGAAAGGCAGCTCGATCTTGCGCGCCTCGAGCTCGTCGAAGACCACGCGGTTGTAGATGCGGCGCACCTGCATGAGCTTGCCGTTCACCTTGCGGAAGAGCCTGCGCCCCTCGCGCACGAGCGTCGTCGGGCAGACCGAGTCGACGCCGATGAGCTCCTTCGTCGCGAGGAAGTCGGGGTAGGTCTTCTGGTTCGGCGGGTCGATGTCGAGCAGGACGACGTTCGCCGGATCCTCGCTCGCGACCACGGCCTTGCGCAGGCGCGCCACGAAGCCGTCGCGATCGAGGCCGCCGAAGAAGATCGACCACTTGCGATCGAGCCCCGGCATCACGCGCATCACGTCGGCCACGACCTCGCTCTGCAGCACCATCAGCGCGTAGAGCGAAGGGAACGCCTGCAGCTCGACCACGCGACCCTCGAGCTCTCCGCTCGGCCCGCGCACGATCGCGAAGTCCACCTGCACGCAGTTCGGCAGGTGGTCCATCCCCGGCGCGTCGAGGTGCGCGGGGATCGCGCGCTTCATCGTCTCGATCACCTGCGGCCGCGAGATCTGCTGCACGATCTCGGTGGCGGATTTCGCCAGGTAGCTCCGGAGCCCCTCGGGCAAGAAGAGCGGCGTCTCGGCCACGCGGAAGGGGATTTTCGAGCCTACCCGGCGCTCGAGGCGCGCGAGGTAGTCCGCATACGTGTCGGGTCCGAAGGCGGCGTTGAAGGAGCGGCGAAACGCGGGATCCATGCGCTTCCCTTGGTAGCACGAGCGGGGCGCGGCGCGGCAGGGGATGGATCCCGAGGCCCGTCGGGTGGTAACTTCCTCGCGTGCTCTCCCGACACTTCATGACGACCTTCGCGGTCGTGATCCTCTCGCTCTCGGCGACGGCCTGCTCGTCGCTGACGCGGCCCGACGAGATCACGATCAAAGCCGAGCCCGTCGCGGCTGCGGCTCCCCCGCCCGCTCCGGCGGCGCCCGCCGGGCAGCCCGGCGCTGCGGCGGCCCCTGCGCCCGGCGGAGGTGGTTGAGGCGGTTGACGAGGCTCCGGTCTGGAGCCTGAAAAAACCTCGCCCGACACCACGCCCTCCGCCCCGCGACATCCGCATGCGTCAGGCACGAGCTCGCTCGTCGTGAGCTCTTCGCCCGGAACGGACCGCGCACCGTGACATCCCTGCCTTCGCTCCACGAGACCCCCGAGCACGCCCGGCTGCGGGACGAGATTCGTCGCTTCGCGCGCCGCGAGATCGCGCCCTTCGCCCACGCCTGGGAGGAGGCGAACGAGTTCCCGCGCGAGCTCTACGAGAAGGCCGGCCGCGCGGGCATGCTCGGCATCGGTTACCCCGAGGCGTACGGCGGATCCGGCGGGGATCTCTCGCACATCATCGCCGCGACCGAGGAGTTCATCACGGGCGGCACGTCCGTGGGCACGGCGGTGGGCCTGGGCAGCCACGCGATCGCGCTGCCGCCGATCCTGAACTTCGGCACCGAGGATCAAAAGAAGCGTTATTTACCGCCCGTGCTCGCCGGCGAGAAGATCGCCGCGCTCGCGATCACCGAGCCCGGCGGCGGCAGCGACGTCGCCTCGCTCTCGACGCGCGCCGTGCTGGACGGTGATCACTACGTCGTCACGGGCGCGAAGACGTTCATCACCTCGGGCTGCCGCGCGGACCTCGTGACGACGGCCGTGCGCACCGGCGGTGAAGGGCACGCCGGGGTCTCGTTGCTCGTGATCGAGCGTGGGACGCCTGGTTTTTCCGTGGGGAAGAAGCTCGCGAAGATGGGCTGGTGGGCCTCGGACACGGCGGAGCTCGTCTTCGACGGCTGCCGCGTGCCGCGGGCGAACCTCATCGGCGAGGAGAACGCCGGCTTCATCCCGATCATGACGAACTTCGCCGTCGAGCGCCTGCTGCTCGTGGCCAACTGCGTGGCGATCGCCTCGCTCGCGTACGACGAGGCCGTGCGATATGCGCGCGAGCGCCGCGCCTTCGGCAAGCCGATCATGGGCTTCCAGGTCCTGCGCCACAAGCTCGCGGACATGGCGACGCGGATCGCGGCGGCGCGCGCGCTCATGAACGACGTCGTCGCGCGTCATCTGCGCGGCGACATGGTCACGGGCCTCGCCGCGATGGCGAAGAACACCGCGACGGACATGTGTTCGTTCGTCTGCGACGAGGCCGTGCAGATCTTCGGCGGCCACGGCTACATGCGCGAGACGCTCGTCGAGCGGCTCTACCGCGATGCGCGGCTCTACCCGATCGGCGGGGGGACGCGCGAGATCATGAACGAGATCATCTGCAAGACGGAGGGTTACTAGCCACCATGCGCCAAAGGCTCCTCGCTCCACTGCTCACGCTCGGCGCAATCGTCGCCCTCACCGCGTGCGAAAAGACGCCCGAGCCCCCCCCGAGCAACGCGCCGCCACAGAACCCGCACGCCGCCGCGCCTCCCGCAGGCAACACGAACCCGGGCGCGGCGCCCTCGCGCCCCAAAGGCCCGAAGGACGTCGCCTACGACGTCCCCGCGGGCTGGGAGAAGGTCGATCACCCGAGCAAGATGCGCATGGCGACCTTCAAGATCCCGCGCGCCGAGGGGGACACCGAGGACGCCGAGATGAGCGTCATGCAGGCCGGCGGCACGATCGATCAGAACGTCAACCGCTGGTCCGGCCAGTTCGAGCGTGGAAAGGACGACACGACGTCCCGGCAAGATCGCAAGATCGGTGAGCTCTCGGTGACCGTCGTGGAGATCCACGGCACGTTCTCGGGCGGCATGGGCATGCCGGGCGCCGCGCCGGCCTCGTCGAAGCCGAAATGGGCGCTGCTCGGCGCCATCGTGGAGACCGAGGGCGCGTTGACGTTCTTCAAACTGACGGGCCCCGAGAAGACGGTCACCGCCGCGAAGCCCGCGTTCGAGAAGTTCGTCGAGAGCCTGCGCGCCAAATAGCGGCTCGACGTCTCGCGCCGCGTTACACTCGAGCGCAGCGCGCGCCCCGGGAAACCGGCTCGCCGCGCCCTTACCTCACGTGTCCTTCTTTTCGTTCCGCCATCACGCCCCAGCCGGGGCGGGAGGATTTCCATGCGCCGTCGCCGCTCCTTGAAACCGCTCGTTTACGTGCTCGCGGGCTTCGCCGCTGGCGCGGCCATCGCCGCCGGCTGCTCGGCGACGTCCCCCGGCAACAACTTCGAACCGGGCAAAGGCGGCTCCGGCGGCGAGGGCGGCTCCGGCGGCACGACCGAGTCGCCGACCAGCTCGAGCGGGATGGGCGGCGAAGGTGGGCTCTTCATCCCCACCGACGACGGCGGAGCCGATGCGCCGCCCGACGTCGTGGTCAACCCTTGCGGCACGAAATGTGGGCCCACGGAGCTCTGCGACCCCGACCACCTCGGCACCGACGACGACTGCGACGGCGAGGTCGACGAGGCTTGCCCCTGCGCCGCGGGCCAAGCGAATCCGTGCTTCAAGGGGGATCCGTCCTATCGCGGCACGCCGGGCTGCTTCGACGGCACCATGAAGTGCAGCGAGAACGGGTCCTGGTCGAGCTGCAAAGGCGGCGTACACGCGACCGAGGGTTGCTTCCTGAACGACACGAACGCCTGCCACCCGATGCAGACGGCGCCCTTCGTCAACGTGGGCCTCAAGGAGGGCACGGGGAACTTCAGCGCCGACGCGGTGCCGGGCTCCGAGACCTGGACCGTCACTTGCCCCGAGGGCGTGAGCCCCTGCCCTGCCGTCGGCGGCGCGAGCTCGGACGACTTCAAGCCGCTGCAGTCGGGCGAGTACACCGTGACGTACAAGAAGGGCCTGCCCGGCGGCGGGACGGGCATGTGCACCTATCCGCTCATCGTCGGCGCGCCGGGCCTACGCGTCGAGCTCGAGTGGGAGCACGACCTCGGCGACGACGGCGTGGACCTCGATCTGCACCTGCACGAGCCGAACAACACGCAGCCCTGGGCCGTCCTGGGCAAGTCGCAAGTTTGTACGTGGTCGAACTGCGTGTTCAGCGACTTCGATCCGCCCGCCTCTTTGAACGCGCCGCAGTGGTTCCCCGCGAACGCGACGCCGCCGAATCCCGTCGCCTGGTACCTCGACCCGGTCTTCGAGAAGAACACCTGCTACTTCGCGCCGCGCGGCGTGGGCATCCTATGGCAGCAGCTCGGCCAGGGCTGCCACAACCCGCGGCTCGACCTCGACAACAGGGGCTGCGACCCGCTCGAGACGAACCCGGACGACGCCGATTTCTGCGCGCCCGAGAACATCAACGTCGACTTCCCCCCGAAGAACCAGTGGTTCCGGGTCGGCGTGCACTACTACAGCAGCGACGGGAAGATGTACGACGTGCACCCGACGATCAAGGTCTACTGCGACGGCTCGCTCGCCGCCGAGCTCGGCCCGAAGGGCTACTACGATCCCGAGTCGCCGATCACGTTCACCCCGGTCGACGGCCAGAACTTGCCCGGCGGCAACCGCTTCTGGATGGTCGCGGACGTGGCCTTCCGCGAGGTCAACCAGTGCGGCACGCGTGGCTGCGTGGTCAAGCCGCTCTACTCGGACGAGGCCGCGAAGACGCCGCTCTTGACCTACGACGACATCGCCGAGCAGAACTTCGGCCCGCCCTACCCGCCGCCTCTCGCGCCCTAGATCGGCACGTCCCCCTCGAAGAACCGTCGAAAGGCCGGAGGCAGCGCCTCCGGCCCGATCGAGGGCTCGGGCCACGTGGCCGAGAGCGTGTTCCACAAGAGGATCGTCTTGCCCGGAAACGCCACGCACGCGCGGCGCAGGCCCACGAGCGCCTTGCCGCTGTACGTGATCTCGCCCGGCGCGCCGATCAACCGCGTCACCTCGGGCGCCGCCTCGATCGCCTCGGGCGTCGGGTGCCCGTAGCCGCGGCCCGCGACGCCGTGGTCGACCTCGAAGCGCGGTGGCGGCAGGTTTCGCCGGAGCACGCGTGATCCCGCGTGACGCGCGAGCTTCTGCGCCGTGGCCTCGACGAGCAGCCGGAGCGTCACGCGGTTGCAGGCCACGCGCTCGGTGATCCGCGCGGCGACCACCGTCGTCGGCCAGCCGAGCAGCATCATCCCGAGCGAGAGCGCCGCCGCCGTGCCGCCGCTGCCCGCGGGCAGGACGATGACGTCCGGCCGCGGCATCTCGCCCCGCTCGACCTGATCGGCGAGTTCGAACGCGGCGCCGACGTAGCCGAGGTTCGCCATCGGCCCGGACGCGCCGGGCGGCACGAAGTACGCCTTCCGCGCCCGCGCGAGCTCCCGCGCCGTGAGGATCGCCGTCCGCGTATACCCGCCGCCGTGGATCGAGCGCCCGCCGGCCGACGCTTGCAGGAGGATCGAGCGGCGCGTGAACGAGGTGACGGGCTGATCGAAGAGCACACTCGTTACCTCGAAGCCAAGCGCACGGCCGAACAGGATCGTCGCGCTCACCTGCGTCGAGGCGAGGCCTCCGACCGTGAGGATCTCGCGCGCGCCGCGCTCCTTCGCGTCGGCCAGGATGTGCTCGAAGCGCCGGACCTTGTTGCCGCCGAAGAGCGGCGACGCGAGATCGTCCCGCTTCATCCAGACGTCGTCGCGCCCGAGGTAGCTCGTGATCGCCTTGCAGCGCTCGACCGGCGTGGGCCCCGCGAGCAGCGGCAGCCAGGGCACGCTGCGCGCGAGGGCGGGGTACTCGGCGAAGAGGCGCGGCTCGCGGGGCCCGTCCGCGCGCGCGCCCGGCGTCGTCCCGGCTGCCGCGTCGTTCTTCATGGCCGGTTCGAGTAGAGCACCACGCGCGCGGCTCCGCCACCTGTGCCCTCGTGCTATACGGTCGCGCCACGAGGCGCGTCGCCTTTCGCGCGCCTCTTCGCAGAGGAGACCCGACGATGGCTCGCGTGCACAACTTCAACGCTGGACCGGCCGCGCTCCCCCTCGCCGCGCTCGAGCGCGCTCAGCGCGAGCTGCTCGATTTCGAGGGCACGGGCATGTCGATCATCGAGCACAGCCACCGCGGCAAGGCGTTCGAGGGCGTGCACAACGAGGCCCTCTCGCTCCTGCGCGAGCTGCTCTCGATCCCCGACGACTACCACGTGCTCTTCCTCCAGGGCGGGGCGAGCCACCAGTTCGCGATGGTGCCGCTGAACCTCCTGCCTGCCGACAAGAGCGCCGATTACGTCCTCACGGGGGGCTGGTCCGAGAAGGCGTACGAGGAGGCGGGGCGGGTCGGCGCGGTCCGCGTGGCCGCGTCGACGGCCGAGGGCAAGCGCTTCGCGCGTATCCCGAAGCAGAGCGAGCTCTCGCTCGATGCGAACGCGGCCTACGTGCACATCACGACGAACAACACGCTCTTCGGCACGCAGTGGCACGACGTCCCCGAGACCGGCGCTGTCCCTCTCGTCGCGGACATGTCGAGCGACTTCCTCTGGCGCCCCATCGACGTCCGGCGGTACGCGCTGATTTACGCCGGCGCGCAGAAGAACATCGGCCCTTCGGGGGTCACGGTCGTCGTCGCGCGCAAGGATCTCGTCGAGCGTGGCCGCAAGGACATCCCCAAGATTTTCCAGTACCGGACGCACGCCGAGAACAACTCGCTCTACAACACGCCTCCGACGTTCGCGATTTACCTCGTGCGCAACGTCCTCGCGATCGCCAAGGAGCAGGGCGGTCTGGCGGAGGTCGAGCGGAAAAACCGGGCCAAGGCGGGCCTGCTCTACACCACGCTCGACGAGCTCTCGGGGTTTTACCGCGCACCGGTCGAGCGCGAGAGCCGCAGCGTGATGAACGTCGTCTTCCGGCTCCCCACCGAGGATCTGGAGAAGCGGTTCGTCGCCGAGGCGGCCAAGCAGGGCATGGTCGGCCTCGCCGGCCATCGCGTCACCGGCGGCATCCGGGTCTCGCTCTACAACGCCGTCGAGCTCGCGTCGGTCGAGGTGCTCGTGAACTTCATGAAGGATTTCGCGAAGCAATCGGGCTGATAGTGAAGAAGATCGCAGATGGGCCCGAACGACGCGTGAACCCGCGGGTCGCGCGCGTGAACACACACGGGCCCGTCGTACTTTTCCCGCACGCACGATCCTTCCAAGCTCGGCACGACTTGGAGTAAGCTGATACGAGCATGAGTAGCTTGGGCCCCGGAGCCGTGATCGCCGGGAAATATCGCCTCATCGACCTCCTCGGCAAGGGAGCGATGGGCGAGGTGTGGCGCGCGGAGCACATGACGCTCGGCGCGCCCGTGGCCATCAAGCTGATCGACGTCGAGCTGCTCGGAGCGAGCGGCGCGAACGAAAATAGCGAGATCGTCCAGCGCTTCTTCCGCGAGGCGAAGGCCGCGGCCGCGCTGCGCACGCCGCACGTCGTGCAGGTCCAGGATCACGGCTACGACGGGGCACTGCCGTACATTGCGATGGAGCTGCTCGAGGGCGAGACGCTCGAGCAGCGCCTCGAGCGCATGCCGGTGCTCCCGCCGCTGATGACCACGACGATCATCACGCACATCGCGCGCGCCGTCGGCAAGGCGCACGAGGCCGGCATCGTCCACCGCGATCTCAAGCCGAGCAACGTCTTCCTCGTCCGCAACGACGACGAGGAAATCGCGAAGGTCCTCGACTTCGGCATCGCCAAGTCGATCCAGGGCGGCGTGCTCGGCAGCCAGGGCGGCGTCGCCACGCGCACCGGATCGGTCGTCGGCACGCCCTGCTACATGAGCCCCGAGCAGGCGCTCGGGAACAAGACGATCGATCAACGCGCCGATCTCTGGGCGCTCGGCGTCATCGCCTACGAGTGCGTGACCGGCAAGCGTCCCTTCGACAGCGAGGCGCTCGGCGACCTCATCGTGCAGATCTGCGCGCGCCCCTTGCCCGTGCCGTCCGCGGTCGCGCCCATCCCCGAGGGCTTCGACGCGTGGTTCGCCAAGGCCTGCGCGCGCGAGCCGAACGAGCGTTTCCAGACCGCGAAGGAGCTCGCCGAGTCGCTGCGCTGGATCCTCTGCCCGGATCAGTCGGGCATCTGGAACTTCAAGACGACGAACCCGTCGCTGCCGAACATCGTCATGCCGCAGGCGCGCGTGTCGAGCCCCGGCCCCGAGCCCTCGGCGTTCGCCAAGACGAGCACGCCGGATCCGACGACGATGACCCACCGCGGCCTCGTCTCGGCCGTGGCGCCGGCCGCGCCCGCGCAAAAGAAGCTGCGCCCCGCCGTGCTCGCGGGCGCCGCCGTGGCCGTGCTCATCGGCGGCGTGACCGTCGCCGTGTTGCTCACCTCGACGGGTGGCCCGCCGACGACGACGGAGGCGACGGACCCTTCGGCGTCGCCGCCCACGGCCTCCCCGGCCGCGCCGCCGCCGAGCGAGACGGTCGCCGCGCCGACGACGGCCTCGGCAGATCCGATCACGCCGCCCACGAGCGAGCCCACCGCGGCGGCCACGGAGAGCCCGCCGACGCCCAGCGCGACGGCGGCTCCGACGGCGACCACGCGTTACCCGATCAACAAGGGCGGGACGACGAACAAAAAGTCCGGTACGACCAAGAAGAAGCCGGACTGGGGGATATGACGGACGCGGGCGGTCCCGTTCGCGGACGGATCCAAGGAGCGTGAGGAAAACGATGCGGTTGTCGAAGTGGATCGGCTCGCTGCTCGTGAGCGCAGTGCTCTGCGCCTCGCCCGTGGGGGCACAGCCGCTCGACGATCAGGTGCGTATCGCCGCCCGCGCGCTCGCTGATGAGGGTTTCGCGCTCTACGATCAAGGCAAATACGCCGACGCGCTCGTCAAGTTCGAACGCGCCGACGCGCTCGTGAACGCGCCGACGGTCAAGCTGCTCGCGGCGCGGACGCTGGAGAAGCTCGGCCGGCTCGTCGAGGCCGCGGAGAAGTACCGATCCATCACGATCCTGCAGCTCGACGACAAGGCCCCCGACGCGTTCCGCGACGCGCAGGAGACGGCCGGGAAGGAGCTCGCGGCGCTCACCCCGCGTATCCCCACGATCGAGCTCACCGTCACGGGGGCCGGCGCGGAGGCCGCGACGGTCATGCTCGACGGCAAGATCTTCCCGCGCGCGCTCATCGGCGTGAAGACCCCGCTGAACCCCGGCGTGCACCGCGTCGAGGCCGACACCCCGGCGTCCTCGGCCGCCCTGGACCTCAAGGTCGACGAGAAAGAAGCCGCCCGCGCCGTGCTCGAGCTGAAGCCCAAGACCGGCGCCGAGCTCGGAGGCGGCGTCGTCACGCCTCCCGGCGGCGACACGCCGAAGAAGGCCCCGGGCTCCACGCAACGGATCCTCGGGTACGTCAGCCTCGGCGTCGGCGGCGCCTTCGGCGTCCTCGGCATCGCCACCGGCATCGGCTTCCTCACGGCGACGTCGGACATGAAGGCGTTCTGCCGGGATCAAGCCGCCGCCGGTGATCCTTGCCGAGACCTGCGCAAAGACGTCCCCGAGTACCCCCAGAAGTACGTGGACTACCGCAACAGCATCGACACCCAGTCCACGCTCGCGAACGTCGGGTTCGTCGTGGGCGGCGTCGGCATCGCCGCGGGCGTCGTTCTCCTCTTGACCGCGCCCAAGGCCCCCAAGCCGACCCCGCCCGCCCAGGCGAGCGTCGAGCCCTGGATCGGCATCGGCAGCGCCGGCCTGCGCGGCACCTTCTGACCTCGCCCGCCGGCCTCTCGCGGCTCCGCTTGGTCGCCTGAACAAAAACTGAGAACGCAGCCAGGCTGCGCACATGTTCACCTTCGATGGGACGAACGACCCCGAAGGTGGAGATGACCCCCGACGAACGCCTGGTCCTCGAAGCGCGCGCCCGCGCCCCGACCGAGAAGGACACGCACGAACACAGGCAGGCGCTGCGTGCGAAGATTGTGCTCGCTCGAGCCGAGGGCCATGACGTCGCGTACGTCGCGACGCACGTCGGCGTCGGCCGTCGGGTCGTCATGCGCTGGCTCGACCGGTTCGTCCGCGACCGGCTTCAAGGCCTCGAGGACCGACCACGCCGGGGCGCCCCTCGACGCATCACGGACGCAAGCATCAACGAGCTTCTCCGCCGGACCCGCGAGCCCACGCCCGCGGGCGCGCGTGGCTGGTCCCGACGCACCTTGGCCAGGGCCACCGGGCTCAGCCGCTCCACCGTCGACCGCGTCCTGCGCGCGTTTGGCGTCGCCACGGGCCCATCCCCTCGCTGACGCGCGGGGGCGCTCCTCCCTTGCCCGACATCGGCGCAGCTCGGGCGACAACGCACCACGCCGAGGGCGAGCGTCCACGGGGCGAAGCGCGGGCGTCCTTGCGCCGAAGGCGGAGCGGGCGCGTCCGCGAAGAACAACCTTCGACGTCCGATGAAACCTCACGGCTCTCCACACCCTCGCTCTGGCCCACAGACCTTCGTCGACGCCGTTCGTCTGGGTAAGGCCATCACCGTACCGTGAATCGCCGAAAAACCCGGCTCGAGCGGCGCAATGCGGGGCGGGTTTGGCGTATCGCGCCTGTTTGCAGCGCAAAACCCCGCGCGACGGGGCGTGGCGGGACAACCGCTCTGTACGCGGTATCGCAAGCCGATGAGCGGGCTCGTGCATCGAAGATTGCCGTCGCGTCCGCTTGATTGGGGAGCGTCCATCGCGGCGAAGCCGCGTGGTCTCTTCTTTGATTGGCGAGCGTATACGCCGGAGGGGTGTGCACCTCCTTGCCCGCGCGCCATCGTGCGACCGCTCGGGTAAGGACGGGACAGACCCAGCCAGGCTGCGAGAGATCGCCCGCTCGCCGGGAGGCGGGCGAGCGACCGAGCGCGCAGGGAGGCTCTGCCAAACCCGATGAAGTCGTCTGTCCGGCCCGATTACGAGAAAAACCCACGGTCGAGCTCCGCCGTTCGTCGGGGCGCTTCGAGCGTGTCCTCGGTTCGAGCTGGCGAGCACGGCAGCGCTCGATCCAGGACCCTTTCTCATTGCAACGGGAACACGCGCTACCGAGCGCGGCTTGACGTCATTTCGCGCGGCCCAACAGCAATCCGCGAAGCAACACGGCGCCCGGCTGGAGCATCGAGCGGGGTGTCAACATGGAGGGGCAAATGATCGAGAAGGACCAGCACGAGACCGCGAGGACCGGCGAGGCGGAGGAAATGAAGCAGGCGGAGGCGTCTCAGGCTCGTTCCGCAGACGAGGAGGCGCCGGTCTCCTCGAGCGACCTCGCGCCGACGACCGAGCGCAAGCCTGCCTCGCAGCGCGGCTTCGCGGCCATGGAGCGCGACAAGCAGCGCGCCATCGCGAGCAAGGGCGGCAAGGCCGCGCACGAGAAGGGCACGGCCCACGAATTCACGCCCGACGAGGCGCGCCAGGCCGGCAAGAAGGGCGGCGAGGTCGTGAGCCAGAACCGCAAGCACATGGCCGAGATCGGCCGCAAGGGCGGCGAGCGCGTGAGCCAGGACCGCGAGCACATGGCGCAGATCGGCCGCAAGGGCGGCGAGGCCGTGTCGAGCGATCGGGCCCACATGGCTCAGATTGGGCGCAAGGGTGGTGAGGCGCGCGGCACGCATTGACCGCGGCTCACATGCAGGGGGAGCGGCGCTCGTCGCTCCCCTCGCGTGGCCCGAGGTGGAGGCCGCTGGCTCTGCTCGCCCGGATGGGGCACCATCGGGGCGCGCCATGGCCATGTCTCACCCCTCACCGCTCGGGGCTCCGGGTCGCCCGAGGCGCCCTACGCCCCGAACCCCGAAAAAATCAGAATCGACGCCGCACGACGGGAGGCCGTCATGAGCTCGCTCGTCGTGCGTGTCGTCGGCGTGGGGGACGCCTTCACCACGCGTTATTTCAATGCCTGCTTCCTCGTCGAGGCCGGCTCGACGCGTATCCTCGTCGACGCGCCTCCCGCGCTCGGGCGGGCGCTCGGCGACCTCGGCGCGCGTGGCGGCCCGCCCGTGGGGCTCGCCGACGTCGATCGCGTGATCATCACGCATTTGCACGGCGATCACGTGGGGGGGCTCGAGCAGCTCCTCTTCTTCCAGCGCTTCGTCACGGGCAAGCGGATCACGCTCCACGCGAGCCCGGATGTGCTCGCGGGGCTCTGGGAGACGCGGCTCCGGGGCGGCATGGATACCCTCATGGCGGCCGACGGGACCCGCTCGTCGCTCACGCTCGACGATTATGCGAACGTCGTCCCGCTCGGACCCGGGAAAAACCCCATCGGCGATCTCGACCTCGAATGGCGGCCGACGATCCACCACATCCCCACGGCGGCGCTCAGGTTCTCCGCGGGCGGCCTGTCGTTCGGCTACAGCGCCGACACGGCCTTCGACCCCACGCTCGTCGACTGGCTCGCCTGTGCCGACCTCTTTTTCCACGAGACGAACCTCGGCGTCCACACCCCGCTCGCCTCGCTCGTGGGGCTCCCGGACGCCGTGAAGCGCCGCATGCGGCTCATTCATTACCCGGATTTTCACGACCCGGCTCACTCGCCCATCCCGTGCGCGCGGGAGGGCGAGCGGATCGAGCTCTGATCAGAAACACGCCTCGGGATTTTTCACGAGCTTTCGCGCGGCCTCCGACAGCGGCGCGTCGGCGAGGCCGGCGAGGAACGTGTCCCTCGCCCCGGGGGCGTCCCCGAGGAGCCGCACGCCGATGCAGACCGCCCGCGCGTGCGCCGGCCGCGTCGCTTCTTCGTGCAGGATCTCGCCGAGCTCCGTGATGAACTCGTCCCGCCCGATCCCCGTGTTGAAGACCACCCACGAGGCCGCGCCCATCATCGACGGCAACGTCTCCGACGTCCGCGTCTCGCGCAAGAGCCCGAGGTAAAAGTCCACCCACGACGGGTTCGTCACGCCGGGCGCGCGCCGCGCCAGGTGATCCAGCGCGATCCGCCGCGCCCGCAGCGACGTCGCCTTCGAGGCCACCGCGCCGAACGTGGCGAGCTCGTGATCCTCCGAGAGCTGCCACGCTCCGAGGTACAAAAGCCGCGTGAACGCCATCTCCTCGCCCATCAGGCCCGCTTCGAGCTTTGGCCACTCCGCGGCGAAGAGCTCCTCCGGCGGCGCGACGTCGTTACACGCGCCGACGCCCGCGGAGATCCACCCGAGCCCGAACGACGGCGGACCGACCTCCAGCATCGGCGAAAGGACGCCCTTCCAGGCCTCTTGCTCCGCGGGATCCTCGGCGCTCGCCGCGATCCCGCAGCCGAGCCGCAGGGCGAGCGCCTTCGCCCCGTCCGCGTGGAGCCCGCTCACGAGCCCCTCGACCTCCGCCGGCGTGACCATCGCGGCCCCCGACGCCTCCGCGGCCCGGAGCCCGCTCACCTGCGCGGCGCCGCCGAGCCCCGCGAACACGGCCCTCGCGTCCGCCGAGAGCGGCGCCCGCGCCCGCGTCCATGCCTCGACGAGCGTGTCCTCCCCCGCGACCTCGAGCTCCGGGTGCACGTCGTCGGGATCCACGACGAGCAAAACCTCCGTCGCCGCGGTTGGGATCGTCGCCACCTCGCCGCGCCGGAGCGACACCTCCTCGGCCGACCCATCCGCCCCGTACCAGCGCACGACCAGGGGCGCGACGAGCGCGACGTCCGGGTCCTCGACGACCACCTCGAACGCCGCGTCCGGCGCCGCCCGGAGCTCGATCCGCGGCATCACCTTCGCGTCGATCGCGCGACGCACCCGCGTCGTCGCCTCCGGCCCGAGCGCCTCGGCGAATGCGCCCACGAACGCGTCCGTCCCGACCGCGCCGAACCTGTGTTTCTTCAGGATCCCGCGCACCGACTCGAAATAGGCCTCATCGCCGAGCAGGCTCCGGATCTGCGTGTGCAACCAGGCCGCGCGGCTGTACGGGCCCGACGTGTATTTGTCGGCCGGCGCGAGCCTCGGGTCGCGGATGGGTACGCCGTCCTCCCCGTGGAAATGGTCGCCGTGCAGCGTCCCCTGCCCGCTCGCGTCCGTGAACACGCGCCCGACCTCGTATTCGAGCAGGTTCGCCATTCCCTCCTTGATCCAGATGTCGTCCCAGGCCTCCACCGTGACGAGGTCGCCGAACCATTGATGCGCGAGCTCGTGCGCGGCGAGGTAATAATCGCCGTGGATCCCGGGCTCCGTGCTGCTCGTCTCGCGCTGGAACGAGATGCTCGCGTTCTCCATGCCGCCCACGGGGAACGCGGGCAGGAGCACGAGGGCATATCGCTCGAAGGGATATGCGCCGACGAGCGGCGTCAGGTGATCGATCATCCCCGCGAGCGCCTTCGCCATCTCGGCGTGGCTGCCCGGCAGGCCGAGGCGAGACCAGACCTCGACGGGCAGACCCGTCTTCGTCTGCGCCTTGGTCACCTCGAACTGGCTCACGGCGAACGCCATTTGATAGGTCGGCAGCGTCCAGGCCGTCTCGTATTTCACGACGTGCGCGTCCGGCCCGTCCACGATGTCGAGCACGAGCCTGCCATTGGCGATGAGCTGCTCCGCTGCCGGGATCTTCAGGGAGACCGAGAAGAGCGCGCGATCGGTCGGCGCGTCGTTGCAGGGCATCCACGACGACGCGCCGAGCGGCTCGGAGTCCGTGTAGAGGGCGCGGGGGAGGACGGGATCGCCGAGCCGCTTCTGCACGGCGTACAGGTTGTCGCTCGTGCTGGCCTGGTAATCGATTTCGATGACGAGCGTCTGCCCGCGCGCCGCGCTCGGCGCGTCCTCGAGGGAGACGGCGAGGACGCCGGCCTCGGGGTCGACCTCGTATTCGGGATCCTCGGCGCCGACGATACGCACGGCCTTCACGGCGACGCGGCTGTCGAGCGTGATCGCGGGCGCGTCTTCGGTGAGGGTGAGCGTGACGGCGACGGTCGCGTCGAGCTTGCGCGTGCTCCAATCGAACGCGCCCTCGAGCTCGTATCGCGTGACGTCGTAGTCGCGGGTCGCCTCCTCGAGCGGCGAGCTGCCGCAGCCCGTGGTGAGGAGGGGGATGGTGAGGGTCGAAAGGAAAGCGAGGCCAAAGGGGCGCATGTCGCCATGCTACCCGAGCGGACTCTGGACGCTACATGGCGATCGCGCCGAGGTCGTGCCGGACCTCGCGGGGCGGCGGAATCCACTCCTCGTCGGGGCCCTCGGCCGGTATCTCGACGGGTTTTCCATCATAAGTTCGCCGCCTGGCGGGCCAGACGAAGGTCCGCCACAGGTACACGAGCATCGAGCGTTGATCGAGGTTCGGGTGGATGAACGGCGCGATACGCCTCGCGTGCTCCGCGGGCAAGAGGCTCCAGTGCAGGCCCGGCTCCATGTGGTGGATCGTGTGGTAGCCGTTGTTGTAGGCCAGGAAATTGACGAACTTGCCGAGGAAGTTCCGCGAATGGTTGTATTCGCTGTCCTGGTCGCAGCCGTCGTGCTGGAGGTAATTCATCGAGATGATGCCCCAGGCCGCATACTGGTGGGGTACGAGGACATAAAGCAGGAACTTCTTCCAATCGAGCGCGAGGAGGACGCCCATCGTGCCGAGGAAGACCGTGGCCTCGAGGATCATCTGCCGGAACCAGGGCGGGTTCTGGCGGTACATGGCCTTGAAGTACCGCATGTCGGCGAGGAAGACGTCCTTGCCCACGGTCGGCATGAAGAGCAGGCCGTTCAGCAGGTTCCAGCGATGGCGCACCTTCGTCGTGCGCATCACGTCCCTCCGCGTCTGCGTGTGCTTGTGGTGGCTCAGGTTATGGCCGGGCACGAAGGCGCTGACGGGGTGACCGTAGGTCAACGTCAGCACGACCTGGAAAGCCCGGTTCGCCCAGCGCTGCTTGAACACGGGGCAATGCACGGTGTTGTGCGTGGCCACGGCGCCGAGGAACGAGAACACACACGTCAACGCGACGAGCGGGATCACAAGCCAAAGCGCAGTCGGCGAGAATACCCACTGCACGGCGACGAGCCCAAAGTAGATCGCCACGAAGCACAACGTCCGAATGTCGGCTCGGTAACGAAGCATGGAAGTTCATCCGACGGGCAGCTCAGCCCACAGGTGTCGAAGTTTCGACACTCTCTAGCGCATTTCCAGCCGTCCAGGGCAGCGAAAATGCGGGGCGAGGCTGCTCAGCGGCCCATCCAGGTGTCCGGGTGACGGTGGAGGTGCAACACCGCGATGATCTCGATCCGCTGGCGGAGCTCGCGGTAAAGGATGCCGTAAGGGAACCGTCGCGTCTGGGCCCGTCGCACGTGCTCGGAGAGCTTGGGCCAGGTCGCGGGCATGTCGCAGATGCGACGGATGGTCGCCTCGACTTCGTCGAGGAACTCCTCACCGAGGCCCTCGCGACGCACCTCGTAAAACGCGATCGCCACCCGCAGCTCCTTGCGAGCCGCGGGGTGGAAGAACCATCGCTTCACCGGACGTGCGCGCGGAGCTCGCGGAGGACGTCCTCACCATCGAGGAGCTCGACCTCGCCCGCGTCGATCTGACGACAGCGCTCCTCCGCTATCTTCGCCCAGGTCTGCTTGATCGTTTCACTCTCGGAGCGGCTCAGGCTCACGAGGATGCAACGCACGAGCTCGGCCCTCGCGGGGGCGGGCAAGGAGAGGATCTCGTCAGCGAGCCGTTGCAGTTCGGGCGGCATGCGGGTGCTCCTTCGAGGCGGAGCCTAGCAGGTACACCCGACCAACGCGAGAGGCGTTTGTCGCCGAGTCGCCCAGGTTCGTCGCCGGGCCAATCTTCCTCCCCTACCCCCGCAAAAACCGCCGATACGTCTCCACGGACCAGTACACGTCGAGGGTCCCGCACATCTCGCGGCACGAGTGCATGCTGAGCATCGGGGCGCCGACGTCGACCGTGGCGATCCCCAGCGCGGCGGCCGTGATCGGGCCGATCGTGCTGCCGCAAGGCAGGTCCGTGCGGACCACGAACCTCTGCGCGGGATAACCGACGTCGCGGCAGAGCTCCTCGAAGATCGCCGCCGTGCCGCCGTCCGTCGCGTACGACTGATTGGCGTTCGATTTGATGACGAGGCCCTTGTTCAGCATGGGCTGGTGCTGCGGCTCGTGCTGGTCGGCGTAATTGGGGTGCAGCGCGTGCGACATGTCCGCGCTGACGAGGAACGAGCGCGCGAGCGCCCGCTGCAAGCCCTGCGGCTCGCTCCTCGGATACGCCTCCAGGATCCGCGCGATCGTGTCCTTGACGACCGTGCCGGCGGCGCCCGCGGCGCTGCGGCTGCCGCACTCCTCGTGGTCGTAGAGGACGAGCATACGGGTCGAGGCGCCGCGGCCCGACTCGGCGACGAGCGCGGCCGTGCCCGCATGGCAACTCGCGAGGTTGTCGAGGCGCGCCGAGAGGACGAACTCCTGCCCGAGGCCGGCGATCGCGGCCTTGGCCGTGTCGTAGAGGCAGAGGTCGTAGCCCAGGATCGCGTCGGGCCGCTCGTCGAGCTCACGGGCGATCAGGGCGCGCACGTCGGGGGCCGCGCCGAGGCCGACGACCGGGATCATGTGCTTCTGCTCGTTGAGGACGAGCCCATCCTTGTTGACGCCGCGATTGAGGTGAATCGCGAGGTTCGGCACGCGGGCGACGGCGCGGCCGAGGTCGAGCAGGCGCGCGGCGGGCCGCTCGCCCTTGCGCTGGCAGAAGACGCGGCCGGCGAGGGAGAGGTCGCGGTCGAGCCAGGTCGAGAGCAACACGCCGCCGTAGACCTCGACGCCGAGCTCCTGGTAGCCGGAGCGCGAGAGGTCGGCGTTGGGCTTGACGCGCAGGTTGGGCGAGTCGGTATGCGCGCCGAGGAGGCGGAAGCCCGCGATCGCGGGGTGCTCGTCGCCGACGACGAAGGCGACGATCGAGCCGGCGCGCATGAAATAGCGGCGATCGCCGGGCGAGAGCTGCCAGGCGTCGTGCTCGGAGAGCGCGGAGAAGCCGTGCGCGGCGAGCCGCCGCGCGGCCTCTTCGGCGGCGTGGTACGGGCTCGGAGAATGGTCGAGGAACGCGCAGAGATCGCGGGCCGCGGCGAGGCCCTGGGCGCGGAGGTCGCTCTCGCTGGCTTGCTGGACGGTGTCGGTCGTGGTCATGGGCGGGTGGATGGTAGCAGGCGAAAGCTCTCGCGCGCTCGCCATCCTCCCTCGCCCCTGGATCTCCCCGCGGGAGATCCATCAGTCAGCCGCGAACTGACCACGCCGCTGGTCGCTCAGAGAGGGCAGTTCGGCCAGCCGATCGCGCCGGGGTTGACCCACTGGCACACGTGACCGAGCTGCTGCATGGCCAGGTTGCAGCAATACGAAATGCTGCCGCTGGAGTTCACAGTCGCGGTGCAGGAGTCGGGAATCTTGTAGGCGTTTCCGCAACCCCAGCTCCTCCGGTAAATGCCGTCCGTGGCCTGCTCGGGAGCCGCCGCCCACACGAGGTTGTTCGACGATTCAGGCTTCGACGAGTACCCGGACCCGGAGGGGTTGCTGAAGCTCCACTTCACCTTGCCGGGCCCCCAGGCTTCGCGAATGCAAAGGCCGAGCGGGACCGTCTGGTCCTCGTCGACGAACATGACCCCAACGGAGGAGCCGACCGCGCTCGCTTCGGAGGCAACGAAGCCCTCGTCGACGACGGCGAAGCCTTCCCCGACGCTGAGAATCGCGCCCGGCATCTCGGCGAAGGCGTCCTTCATCTTCTGGATGCCGCCCTCGGGTAGCACGGCGATACGTTGCCGCTCCTGCTCGATCCCGTCGAGCTTCACCTGGATGAAGCTCTCATCGGCCGTATCCGACGCCTGGATGGCCGGGAGGCGCACGACGTCGCCAGGTCCGGCCACGATCGACTGATACGTGGAGCCATCGGCGAACGTCGCCGCGCCCTCGATGGCGAGCTCGATCGAGACCTCGTGGTTCGCGCGAACGATGAGGAGGTCCATCTCGGGAGATGTGCGGCCAACCTCGATGAGCACCGTGCCCTCGAGCGCCTGCTCGACCGCCGATCCTGCGGGCATCTCCTCGCTCGGCTCCGCCCCACCCACGCAACCAGTGAGACCGGTCACGGCTTGGAAGCCCAGGAATGTGGCGACGAGAAGCCCGACGAAACGCGCACTTTTCATGATGTACAACACCTTCCTCCGGCATACGTTGGATACCTGCCGGACGCGGCCCTCATCCCACAGGCGATGGTCATGGTCCAAATTTCGAACGGACCCTGACCCCCAAACCTTCGCGGGCACACGCACCTGGGCCGATGGCGAGAGCTGCCAGGCGTCGTGCTCGGAGAGCGCGGAGATGCCGTGCGTGGAGAGCCGCCGCGCGGGCTCCTCGGCGGCGTAGTAGGGGCACGGAGAATGGACGGGGGGCGCGGGGCCCGACCTACGCCCCGCTCCCCTGCCCGCCGAGGTGCTACCGCCTGCTCATTGAATGATGACGAACTCGGAGAACTCCACGCTGTCGAGGAGGAACGAGCGGTCATTGCCGGTCGTGCCGTTGAACTTGATCTCCACGGACGTCACGTCGTTGACCGCGGGGAAGTCCCAGAGCGGGATGCGGAACGTCTGCATGTGGGCGAGGGTCCGGATGTCCGCGCAGGTGGCCCCGGCGAGCCCGTGGACGCACATGGAGCGCGGCTGAGGGATCGCGGCGTAATCGCTCAGGCTCACCCACGTCTTGACCCCGCTGTTGGTCAGGCCGATCTGGATGTCGGTCCCCGTCGCGCCCGAGAGCTGCCCGAGCCGGAAGCTCAGGTACTTGAAGCTCGTCTCGTCGCGCTTGCCCGACGGGATCGCCCAGCGGACGAAGGCGTTCGAGCCGTTCGGGGAGATGACGAGCAGCTTCGTGTCGTGCGGCGTGCCGAGCGTGAGGCTTCCATCCTCCAGCGTGATCGATCCGATGCCGGACGTGGTCACCGTATCTGCGATGGTGCTCGGCGAGAGGCTGGCGCGCTCCGCGTTGTCGATGACGCGGCGGGCGGTGGGGTCGCTGTACTGGCTGAACACGCTGTTCGCGTAGGTGCCGGGCACGGCGTCGCCGCGGATGTAGTCCTCGTAATAACCCCAATCCGATTTCAGGTGCGCGCGCAGATAGGCGTGCACGTAGCCCTGCGTCGTATTGCGTTGCGCCGCGCTGGTCCCGGCGTCCGAAAAACTGCCGTGCGTGCCGCCCGCGAAGAACTTCATGCTCCGGAAGAGGTCGAACCCGGTGGGCGTGCTCCAGTCGTTGTGCCCTGCCTGGTCGTGGGCGCCGAAGCCGGGGAGGACGCCGACGTCCTGATCACTCGATCCGTGCAGCAGGAGATACCCCTCGGCCTGCGTGCCCCAGATGTCCTGCGAGGTGTGGCGCGTCGGGGCCATCGCCACGACCGCGCGGACGTCGAAATCGCTCGCGCTCGCGAGGAGCGAGGCGACGTAACGTGCGGTCTCCCCGCCGCGGCTATGGCCGACGACGCCGAAGTGCTGCTTGTCCACGGGGTTCGCCACGGTGAAGTTGTCGACGAAGTCGTCCTGGAAGCAGGTGCTGCGCAGGTAATCG
Source organism: Polyangium spumosum (assembly GCF_009649845.1). Lineage (NCBI taxonomy): Bacteria > Pseudomonadati > Myxococcota > Polyangiales > Polyangiaceae > Polyangium > Polyangium spumosum. Next base: position 94,893 of record NZ_WJIE01000010.1, on the reverse strand, counting down.
ATCGCGGCCTGCGCCGTCTGCGTGTGTGTCGTCGCGTCGGGGCTGTACTTGCCATCCGGCGCCGGCGCCACCACGTCGATGCTCGCGCTCACGAAGCCATTCCGCGCGAGGTGCGCCTGGAGGTACCCGTACTCGTCGTATCCGTATTCATTGCCGTGCAGGATCATCACGAGCGGCATGTTCGACGGCGCATTGGACCAGCAGCTCGCGCCGTCCTTGCCCCAGCGCATCTTCCCCGTCACGCCGCCGCAGGTGATGGTCCAGGAGCAGGTGCTCGAGAGCGTGGTGTCGTCCGAAGGATCCCCCGGCGTCAGCGATTGCTCCGCCTCCGCGACGACCTCGTCGTCGACCTCCAGCACGCCCTCGCCTTCCTCCATTTCGGCCACGCAGCCCACGGGCAAGAGGAGCGCGGATGCGACAAGAGCGAACCTGCCAAGGTAAGAAGCACGAATGTTCATGAGAAGTTCTCCCTGCCCCCTCGCGTGGGTCGTCCGTAGGCGCCGCGTATTGGCACGGCCCGTGCCAGCGTCGCAGGCGCACGAGTTCGCGCATTCCGGCGAATTCGCCGCGGAGCGGGCGACACGGCGGCGTGACAGGTGTGATGGGCGCGCGACGCTGGGCGCCGCTCGGTGTCATGGGCGCGTGACACGCATTCGCCGCCTGAAAGGGGCCAGGAGCTGCTTGGCCGCGGCGAAACGGGGAGCGCGGGCTAGCCGGGCCAGGTGACGCCGACCTGCTGAAGCAAACGTCGCGCTTCGAGCAATCGCGCGGGATCGGGCGGGGTGGGAAGCAGCGTCGCGAGCTCGTCCGGCGAGAGCTCCGTGGGGCCGGCGAGGGCGCGGGTGGTCACTGCGTCCACGAGCGCCTGGATGGGCGCGGCTTTCGTGCGGCCGAGGTCCGCCACGTACGAGCCTTGATACCACCGCCGCAGCCGTCCCCCTTGGAGGGAGTGCCACGCGCGCAGCCGCTCCGCGCCCTTCATGATGTAGGTGTCGTGAAACGAGCCGCCGACCTCTGCGCCACGAAGCCAAAAGCCCACGCTCGCGAGCTTCTCTCCATGCGCTCCCACATCGAGCAGGCAGGTGGCCATTTCGAGCGTGGACGCGAGCTCGGCGGGGAGCTCCGGCAATGCCACGCGCACGTCGTCCGGGCCGCCTTTCACCGCGTCGATCGGGAGCTCGAGGTGTTCGATCGGGCCATAACCGAGCTCGTACGCGAGGCCGACGACGCCCGCGTCGCTCCAGGCAATGACCTCGTAGCCCCCGCCTGCGTCGCCATTCCGGAAGGCGCCCTGCTCGAGGTCCCCGGTCCAGCGCGGGACGAAGGAGGCCGCGAAGGGATGGCGATCGAGCGGGTCGAGCCGAGCGAGGACGTTTTCGACGTAGGCCCGCAATGCGGCGCGCACGAGGGTGCCTTGGTCGACGCCGCGACGGGGGCGCACCGTCGTCGTCGGGGGGTTGGGAAAAAAAGGGTTCCGACGTCGTTGCCGCGGCAGATCGGGGATCTCGGGCGAGCCGGGCCAGGTGATGCCGACCTTCTGAAGCAAACGCTGGGCGCCAAGGTGGCGCGTCGGGTCGGACGCTGGGACCCGGAGCGCCTCGAGCTCGGCGGGCGTGAATTCGGTGGGGCCTTTCAGCCTCCGATCGACCACGGCGTCGAGGAGCGCGTGGATGGGGGCATCTTTGCGGTCGCACTCCGCCAGGGCCGCGCTGTTACTTGGATGAGTGGAAAGATAGATCGGCGGCAGGAGCCGACCGCCTCGGAGCAAGCCCCACATGGCCAGGCCCTTGGCGCCCGGCGATGTCGGATCGTCGAAGAACGTGCCGCCGGCGCGATCGCCGTGGAGCCAGAAGCCCACGCCGGCATCCCTCTGTCCATGCTCGGGTCCCACTCCGAGCATGCCGGTGGCCATCACGAGGGCGGGCTCCAGGGCCTCGGGAAGCCCTGGCACCGCCCCGCGCACGTCGTCCGGGCCCCCGGTCACCGCAGAGGGCGAAAGATCGAGCTGCTCGATCGGACCCCACCCGAGCTCGTACGCGAGGCCGACGATGCCCGCTTCGGTCCACGCCACGACGTTATAGTTTCCGCATCCGTCGTCGTCACGGAAAGCGCCCCGCTCGAGGTCCCCCGTCCATCCCGCGTAGGCGCAGGCTGCGAACGACACGCGTTTGAGCGCGCCGCTCCCGAAGATGGCCTCGACGTAGGCGCGCAACGCGGCGCGCACGATGGCGCCTCGGTCGAAGTCGAGGTTTCCGTACCGATGATTCCACTCGATCACCTTGCCTCCTTACGCCACGTTGCTCTCGGCGTCCACGTGGTCGTGACAAACGTGCGCTCGCGGCATCACGGCGTGTACGCCGCCGCGTCGTTGAGCCTCTTCACCTCCTCCGCCGGCGGGTCGTTGTTCGTGAAATGCCGGTTGAGCTTCGCCGAGATGACCGCCGCATTCTCGTACGAGTTCGTGCCCCAGGGGCAACAGCGCTTGTCCTTCCTGGGCACGACGTGGTGCACCTGTGCGACCGTATCCGCAAAAAAAGGCGACCTTTCTTCGGCGTCTGGATCTTCGAGGAAGTCCGGCTCGGTGCATATCGCTGGCTCGCCCTTCTTACAAGGAAACTTGAAGCCCGCGAGATCGGAACGAATCTCGCCCTTGTTCTTTTTGCGGTTGACCGCGAGGACCCACTCCCTCTGCTCGAGGGAACCGCCATCGCCGTCGCCAATGCCGCTGTTGCCGTCAAACTCATACCCCGGCGCGACCTCTACCGGATCGACCAAGTCCCGATACGGCCCGCTCACCTCCACCGGCACCCCGTCGACCACGACCAGCGGCGTCTGCCTCGGCGCGTCCCTGTACCGTACCGGCAGGCTGTTCGCGACATCCGGGCCGATCTGCAGCGTGTAGTCATCCGTGCCAGCGACGGGCTGACACGTATAGCCCTTGTCATACGGCGCATTGCCCGACACCTCGCCGATGAGCGCTGCGTCTTTGCATGCTTTGTCGATGGTTTTGTAAAAGCAGTTGAACGTGCTGTCTCCGAACACGCTCGGCTCGGACGTGTAGCAGGCCGAGCCAAACGCCGCGATGTACTTGGCGCGCAGCGCCACGTCCGTGCTCGGATTTCCCACGAGTGGGATGTGGTAACGTTTGCACGGATATTCGAGGGTGTCCGGGCATTGCTCCGGCGTCTCGGTCGACGTGTCGGGGGGCTTCACGTCGAGAGGGGGAAAGCGCCCGCTCGACCCGTCGCACGCGCCCGTCATCCATGCCCCACCGAATACCCATCCCAGCACGCCCAGCACAACGAAGCGGCGTCTCCCCATGGCTCGCATGGCAGTATCGAATCACACGTGACTCGGCCGAACAACGACGGAGACCGACGCAGGGAGCTTCACCGCCCCCCGCCCGCGCCGCTCCGCGCCGGCAGCCCGACCTGGCATCGGCGCTCCGCCGCGGCGCCGCCACGCCGCACCGCCGCCGGGCCGGATCACCGCTCCCCGGCATCGGTGACGGCCCCCGGCGGCGATGCCGGGGAGCGACGACGGCCGAGATCCACGCGCCGCCGAGCGATGATCCGTGAAAGCGGCGCTCGACCGGACGGGCGCCCCCGACCGTCGCCGACGCCGAACGGCGCCCCCCTCCGCCGCGCTCCATCCGGCGCGCCGCTTCCGCGCCGAAGCGCCGATGGGACCTGACGCTGCTATGCCTCGGGCTTCGCCGGGGCGGGCGGCGGGTATCGCCTCGCGAGGCCGTGCAGCGATTCGAGGAGCGCGCTCACGCGCTTGTGGTCGGCCTCGTCTCCGTGGCGGAGCGCCCAGGCGAGCTCATTCTCCACGACCACGAAGTTCGTCGAGCACGCGGAGAGCGCCGCGCGCCTGCGCTGGAACGGCCGGCGGCCCGTGCCTTGCTCGTAGCCGATCGCCTCGGCGAGCGACTCCGTCGCCTGCTCGACCTCCACGAGCCAGCCGCCGAGGCCGAGCAGATCGATGTCGGCTGCATTCTGGGGCTCGTTCGCGAGCGAGAGCTGCGTGCGGCCGTAATCGACCTCCTGCTGATAACGCAGCTTCGTCTGGGCCGTGCCCGTACCTTTCATGAGCGCCTTCTGGAGGCGCGTCGCCGCGGCGCGCCGGTCGGGGCTCGGGTCGAGCGTCGCGGCGTGGAGGAGGCTCTGGCCGCGGCGCTGCGCGCTGTCCCAGGCGTCGTCCGCGGCTTGCGCGCTGTCCGCGCCGCCTCGGGCCGAGACGAGCTCGGCGATGACCCACGTGAGCCGGAGCTTGCACGTCACGAGGAGCGGCGCGTCGCCGAGCGATTTCGCTTTTGTGTCGCCGGGCCCCGCGTAAGGCTTGGTATCGATGAGCGCCCACGCTCCCTGCGAGAGCTCCTGCGCGAAGGATTTGAACCCCTCCTCGGGGACGTGGGCGAAGCTCGGTGCAGCCATGGGGTTCCTCCGTATGTCGCGGCGCAGGCTACGGGGGCGCGGCGGCCATTGTCAAGGCGCCGCGCCCTCAGGGCTCGGGCTCGCCCGCGGGCGGCGTCTCCTCTTCGGCTTCCTCCCCGTACCCGAGCAATTCATCCACATCGAGCTCGACGGCGTCGAAAGGTTCGGCGCGGATACGCTCGCCGCGCGTGGCCTCGGCGACGACCAGATACCCGCCGTCCGCCCAGCGGTAGACCGTGAGCTCGCCGCGCATCGGATCGAGGATCCAGTAATGGGGGACCTGATAACGGTGGTAGGTGCGGCGCTTCTTGACCGTGTCGTTCGTGGTGTTGCTCGGGGAGAGGATCTCGCAGACCCAGTCGGGGCGCAACGTCATGGGCCAGGTGTCGGGCAGCCGGGGCAACCGTTCACGACGCCAGCCGGAGATGTCGGGGCGGTAGAGCTGATCCGGGGCGAAGAGGACTTCGACCTCCGAGAGGATCCACCAGCCGCCCGGGCCCCGGCGCCCTGGTGGACCTCCGAAGACGCTCCAGAGCTGTCCGCTCATGCTGACTTGGCCCAGGCCATGCCGCGGGCTCGACGCTTCCTTCGGGACGAGCTCGCCGTCGATGATCTCGTGACGGCGCTCCTCCGCGGGGATCGCCAGCAGATCCTCCAGCGTCGCAGGCTTGACAGGCGGCTTGATCTTTCGCGCGGGGTCGCCCATGCGAGCCATCTTGCCCGGGGCAGCGGGCGCGCGCAACGGCCATGCCCCTTGCCAACCTCCCCGCTCCCGCCGACGATACCTGGACCCTGTGTTCGAACTCCGCGTCCATCCGACCATCCGTGACGTACCCGAGGCGGCTTGGGATGCCCTTGGCGGCGTCTCCGAGGCTCCCTTCTTGCGCTGGGCGTTTTTTGACGTCCTCGAGCGGACGGGGTGCGTCGAACCTCGCTCGGGCTGGCTCCCCCACTACCTCACGCTGCATGAGGGCGAGCGGATGGTGGCGGCGGTGCCGGCTTTCCTCAAGGGGAACAGCGAGGGGGAGTTCGTCTTTGATCATGCCTGGGCGGGCGCGGCGCATCGGGCGGGGATCGAGTATTTTCCCAAGCTCGTCGTCGCGGTCCCGTTCACGCCTGCGACGGCGCCGCGGGTCCTCGTGGCCGAGGGGGCGGAGTTCGCGCGGGTCGCGGCGGCTGTGGCCGAGGGGCTGCGGCAGCTCGTGGCGCGGATGGAGATCTCCAGCGCGCATGTCCTCTTTCCGACCGACGAGCAGGCCGAGGCGCTCGCGGGGTTCGGGCTCGCCGAGCGGTATGGGCTGCAATTTCACTGGAAAAACGCCGGGTATGTCACGTATGACGATTACCTCGCGCGGTTCTCGTCGAAGCGGCGCAATCAGTGGCGGCGCGAGCGGCGCGAGATGGCCGCGCAGGGGATCGAGATCACCACGCTGCGGGGGCGCGAGATCACGCCCGAGCTCGTGGACGCGATGTTCGGGTATTACACGGCCACGGTCGACAAGTTCACCTGGGGGCGCCGGTACTTGAATCGCGCGTTTTTCGAGGAGATCGTGCCGGCGCTCGGGGACGGGGTCGAGGTCGTGCTCGCTCGGGAGGGCAAGAGGCCCATCGCCGGGGCGTTCAACTTCGCCGGGAAGGACGCGCTTTACGGGAGGTACTGGGGCGCCTCCGAGGAGCGGCCTTTCCTCCATTTCAATGTTTGCTTCTATCACTCGATCGAGCAATGCATTCTGCGGAAGATCGGGCGGTTCGAGCCGGGCGCGGGGGGAGAACACAAGATGAGCCGGGGGTTCGAACCCACGATCACGCGCAGCGTGCACCACGTCGCCGATCCCAGGCTCGACGCCGCGATCCGGGATTACCTCGCCCGGGAGCGGGTGGCCCTCGCCAGAGAGGCGGCGAATCCAGAGGTGGCGTTCCGGTAGGCAGACCAGTTCACCCCGCCTCCATGCTATGAGGCGATCATGAGCGAAGGCGAGATCGGGACGCCCGCAGAGGAGCCGCGCCCCGCGGCGTTGGCCGAAGGTGAGGGGCCGCTCTTTCAGCGAGCGCCGAGGACGGCGGAGGAGATCGAGCACGGAAAGCCGCTCGAGATCGCGCCGGAGGCGGTCGGCGAGATGGACGAGGACACCTGGTATGCCAAGGCGTACCGGGGCGACAGGGCCGCGCAGCTCACGCCTCGCGCCGTCGGCATGGGCGCGGCGCTCGGGTTCTTGCTCGCGTTCACGAACCTCTATGTCGGCCTGAAGACGGGCTGGCACCTCGGCGTCGCGATCACCGCGTGCATCCTGTCCTTCTCGATCTGGGGCGCCCTGCAGCGCGCCGGGATCGCGAAGTCGCCGATGACGATCCTCGAGAACAACTGCATGCAGTCGACCGCGTCGTCCGCGGGGTACTCGACGGGCGGCACGATGGTCTCGGCGATCCCGGCCCTGCTCATGCTGAGCGTCTCGCCGAGCAACCCGAAGGGCACGCACATGCCCTGGCCGGTGCTCGCGGCCTGGACGGTGGCGCTCGCGTTGCTCGGGACGGTGATCGCCATCCCGATGAAGCGGAACATGATCAACCAGGAGCGGCTGCGCTTCCCGTCGGGGACCGCGGCGGCCGTGACCCTGCAGAGCCTCTACAGCCAGGGCACGAGCGCGCTCGAGAAGGGCCGCGCGCTGATGGCGTCGGCGGCCGTGGCGGGGATGATCCCGCTGCTCAAGGACCTGAACATCATCAAGTCGGTGGACGCGGCGGGCGTGGTGACACGGGCGGCGCTCTTGCCGGGGGCGTCGGCGATCTTCGACTGGCTGCCCAAGATCACGGCGGGGGGCAAGGCGTACGCGCTCTCCGCGTTCAACATCAAGCTGGATCACGGCGTGGCGCTGGTCGCGGCAGGCGCGCTCGTGGGGCTGCGGGCGACGATCTCGATGGTGGTGGGCGGGCTCGTGCTCGCGATCGTCGTGACGCCGATCGCGATGGAAGCGCAGTGGACGAACCAGCTCGGGCAGGTGGTGACGGCGGCGGCGAAGCCGCAGACGGCCTGGAAGGACATCGGGCTCTGGATCGGCGCGCCGATGCTGGTGGCGTCGGGGCTGCTGTCGTTCGTGATGCAGTGGAGGACGATCGTCCGGGCGTTCCAGAGCTTCGGGAAGGTCGCGGGGGACGCGGGGACGTCGAAGGCCGGGGTCGAGGTGCCGATGCGCTGGTTCGCCATCGGCGGGAGCGTCGCGACCGTGGGCGTCGTGGGGATCGCGTGGAAGTTCTTCGGGGTGCCGCTGCACCTCGGGCTGCTCGCGGTGGGGCTGACGTTCGTGCTCTCGCTCGTGGCGTGCCGCGCGACGGGCGAGACGGACATCACGCCGACGGGCGCGATGGGCAAGATCATGCAGCTCATCTACGGCGTGCTGATCCCGCAGAGCGCGACGGCGAACCTGATGACGGCCGGGATCACGGCGGGCTCGGCGAGCGCGAGCGCGGATCTCTTGAACGATCTGAAGTCGGGCTACCTGCTCGGGGCGAACCCGCGGCGGCAGTTCGTCGCGCAGATGATGGGGATCCTGCCGGGGACGATCGCGACGGTGGTGGGCTTCTACATGCTGATCCCGACGGCGGAGGCGCTGACGGGGGACAACCCCGCGTTCCCGGCGCCGGCGGCGCAGCAGTGGAAGGCGGTCGCCGAGGTCTTCATCCTGGGCATCGACAACCTGCACCCGATGGCGCGGACGTGTATCGCGGTGGGGCTCGTGGTGGGCGCGGCGCTGGTCGCGCTGGAGAAGCTGCTCCCGAAGTACAAGAAGTACCTGCCGTCGCCGACGGGGATCGGGCTCGGGTTCATCCTGCCGTTTTATTACCCGCTGGCGATGTTCCTCGGCGCGCTGCTCGCGTACGCCGGGGGCAAGATGAACAAGAAGGCCGAGGAGATGGTCGTGCCGATCGCGTCGGGCCTCATCGCAGGCGAGAGCATCATCGGCGTGATCGTGGCGACGCTGAACAATTTCGTGCTCGTCTAGGGCTCACCTTCCGGTCTGCCCTCCATCCCCGCCGCGGCGCCGGCGTCCGCTGCCTCGCCGGCGTCCGCGAAGCCCGTCTCGTCCGCGTCCGGATCCGGCGACATGCGCTGGTTGCCGTAGACGCGGATGCGCAGCGTGAGCACGTACGTGACGCCACACGAGAGGAGCGCGGGCGGGCCATACGCCGCGCCGAAGACCTCGAGGACGAGCGCGATCGCGGCGAGCGGGACGCCGATGACCGCGACGAGCGCAGAGGCGATGCCGACGACGACGAGCAAGGCGAGGTCGAGCTCGGGCAAGACGCCGGTGCGGCGGAGGACCTCGCCCATGAGCGCGCCGGAGACGCCGCCGAGGAACATGGAGGGGATGAGCATGCCCGCGGAGCCACCCGAGCGGATGGTGAGCCCGGTGGTGATCATCTTGCCCATCGCCGCGAGGAGGAGGACGTGGATGGGGAACGTCGCGCCGGGGCGCAGGAGCTCGGCGAGGGTGTGTTCGCCCATGCCGAGGACGTGGTGCGCCGGGATGCCCGCGGCGACGGAGAGGAGGAGCGCGACGAGGCCGGTGCCGAGGGCGCCGACGGCGCCACGAAAGACGAGGCTCACCTTGCCGACGAGGTCGGCGGTCTTGGCCATGAGGCGGCCAAAGGCGAGCGCGACGGGGGCGCTGACGGTGATGGCGACGAGCGCGGTGATGCCGTACTCGGCGAGGGTGTGGCTGCGGGCGTGGGGCGGCGCGGAGAAGATGGGCTCGAGGCCGATGAAGCGCTGGTTCAAGGTGTACGCGACGAGGCCGGCGAGCAGGGCGTACGCGAACTTGCGGTAGATGATGCGATCGCCGTAGCAGAACTCGATCGCGAAGAGGGCGCCCGCGAAGGGGGCGCCGAGCAGCGTGGTGACGGCGGCGGCGATGCCGGCGAGCTGGTAGGTGCGGAGCTCGTGCTCGGAGCGGACACGGAAGACACGGGCCCAGCCGGCGCCGACGGCCTCGCCGATGACGACGACGGGCGCCTCGAGGCCACCCGAGCCCCCCGTGGCGAGCGTGAGGGCGGTGGCGGCGGCCTTGCGGAGGGCGAGGCCAAAGGCAGGGCGTTCGAAGCGCGGTCGAGGGTCGTCCCCCGCGTGATCGTAGGTGGAGTGGTAGTTGGCGAGGGCGACGTCCATGCCGTCCCCGGCGGTCTCGTCCCAGCCGGGGCGGCGAAGGAGCGCGCCACGCGCGAGCCCGCCCACGACGAGCACGCCGAGGAGGACAGCCCAGGCCCAGGGCGAAGGCGCGCCGGCGACGTGATGCACGAGCCAGTCGGAGCCGGCGTGGACGACGAAGCGGAGGGCCGAGCAGAGCGACCAGACGGCGGCGGACATCATGGACACGACGAAGAGGACACGCACGACGTCGTCCCAGGAGTCGTGCAGAGCCCGCTGCTCGTGATCGAGTCGCTTGAAGAGGTCTCCCATGGATGTGCGGCGCGCGTGATCGATCCGCGGCTTGCGGAGCTCGGTGCGGCGTGCCAATTCATTTGTATACCAACGAATTTCGGGAAGCACGCTTTTGCTCGGCGCGTGAGGAGCGGCGAGCCATCGGAGGGAGTGAGGGATGCAGGAATTCGGGGCGCGATTGCTCCAGACGTTGCGCGGAGATTCGTATTTCGGGCTCGCCATCGGGGAGTGGGTGCTCCTGCTCGTGGCGCCGGGGTTGGGCTTCGTCGTGAGCTCGATCTTGCTCCGGTTGCTCGCGCGGATCGCGAAGACCACGGAGGCCGACTGGGACAACCTGCTCGTGGAGCGGATACGCGCGCCGGCGCGCCTCGTGGGCGCGGTGCTGTTCGAGCGGGGGGCGCTGGCGGCGCTGGATCTGGGGGCGCAGACGGAGGAGGGGATCGCGCGGGTCCTGAGCTCGCTCCTGGTGATCGGCGCGGCGTGGTCCGCGGAGCGCGCGCTCTACGTGGGCACGAGCGTCATGGCGGAGCGGTACGAGGCGCAAGCGGGTGATCCGGCGGCGGCGCGCGCGGCGCGGACGCGTCTGCTGATGCTCCGGCGTGTGCTGAGCGTGCTGCTGATGCTGGTGGCCGCGTCGCTCGTGCTCTTGCAGTTCGAGATCGTGCGGCAGGTGGGCGTGTCGCTGCTCGCGTCGGCGGGCATCGCCGGCGTGATGCTGGGGTTCGCGGCGCAGAAGTCGATCGCGACCCTGCTCGCGGGGCTGCAGATCTCGATCGCGCAGCCGGTGCGGATCGGGGACGTGGTGATCATCGAGGGCGAGTGGGGCACGATCGAGGAGATCACGTTGACGTTCGTGGTGGTGCGGATCTGGGATCAACGGCGGCTGGTGCTGCCGATCGGTCAGCTCCTGGAGAAGCCGTTCCAGAACTGGACACGAGGATCACCGGAGCTCATGGGGACGATCTTCTTCCACGCGGACTACACGGTGCCGATCGAGGTGCTGCGCGAGGAGGTGAAGCGGGTGTGCGAGGAGGATCCGGACTGGGACGGGCGGGTCGCCGGGCTCCTGGTGACGGACGCGCAGGCGACGACGTTGCAGCTCCGGGCGCTGGTGTCCGCGGCGAACGCGGACAAGCTCTGGGATCTGCGGTGCCGGGTGCGCGAGCGGCTGGTGAAGCGGCTGCAGGAGCTCGAAGGAGGGCGGTATCTGCCGCGGATGCGGATCGAGGGCGACTTCGGCGAGGCGGCCGCGCGCCTGGAGAAGGCGGGCGAACGAGGGACACGCGGCGAGCCGAAGTCGCTGCCGCCGCCGCCGCTCACCGCACCGAATACGTGACGGGCGCGGAGGAGACGCCGTCGGCCTCGACGACGAGGGTGTGATCACCCGGGACGAGCGGGACGGTGCGTTCGAAGGGGGGCTTCAGGACGAACCCACGGCCATCCACGAGGAGGCGCACGACACGCGCCTCGGAGGGCACGTCGACGCGGACGCGGATGGCCTCCTCCGCGGCGAGGGCGCCGTCACGCACGAACCGCGCGCCGTCGGGGGGGAAGGCGATGCGGAGGCGGGCGGGCGTTTCGGACTGGCGATCGTCGGGGCAGAAGGGAGAAGCGGCGCGGGGCGCGACGGGGCGGCCCGCGTTGTCGGCCCACGCGGTGAGCTCGGGCGGGTAACGCTCGAAGACGCGGATGTCGACGGCAGCGTCGGCGCAGGCGGGGCCGGCGCGCAGGCCGTTTCTGCGATCGACGCGGACACGCTCGTGCATGTCGCAGGTCGCGAGGGACGTTCCACGCGGGACGAGCTCGCTCTTGCGATGAGGGCAGTCCGGGCCAGGGCGAGCGCCGGAGAGGGGGCAGATGTCGACGTCGACGAGGCCTTCGGGTCGCTCGAAGTCGCGCTCGGGGTACAAGCATGAAGCCGCGAGCATGGCGTCGTGGAAGAGCGGGCCGGCGCCGGTCACGCCGCTGACGCCGCTCATGGGCGAGCCGTCGAAGTTGCCGACCCAGACGGCGACGGTGACCGAAGGCGTGAAGCCGACGGTGACGTTGTCACGGAAGCCCTTGGAGGTGCCGGTCTTCGCGGCGACCGGGAACGGGAGCTCGAGGACGCTGTTCTCGCCGAACGTGGCGAGGCGCGCATGCCGATCGGCGAGGATGTGCGTGAGGACGTAGGAGGCGCGGCGATCGAGGACGCGGCGCGGCGGCGGCGCGGCGATGGGGAGGAGCTCGCCGGAGGCAACACGGGCCTCGCGGACGGCGCGCGGGGCCACGGAGAGGCCACCCCGCGCGAGGGTGGCGTAGGCGGCGGCGAGCTCGAGCAAGCGGACCTCGCCGTCGCCGAGCGCGAGGGCGAGGCCATAGTCGCGCGCGCTGCGGTCGAGGGAGGCGAAGCCGAGGTCGCGCAGGCGCGCGAGGAGGCGCTCGGGTCCGACGCGGGAGGCGGCGATGACGGCAGGGACGTTGAAGGAGCTCGCGAGGGCCTCGCGGACGCGGACGGGGCCGTGGAAGCGGCCGTCGTAGTTGTTCGGGTGGTAGTCGCCGTCGGGCGTGGGGAAATGCGTGTCGACGTCGGGGAGGATCGTGGCGGCGGTGAAGCCACCGATCTCCATGCCGAGGCCGTAGACGAAGGGTTTTAACGTGGAGCCAGGCTGGCGCCGGGCGAGGACGCCGTCGTTGTGGCCGAGGCGGGCGGCGTTCTCGATGTCGGGTGAGCCGACGTAGGCGAGGATCTCGCCGGTCTCGTTGTCGAGGACGACGACGGACGCGGCAGTGACGTTGCGCGCCGCGAGGCGCTCGATCGTTTGCACGGCGAGGATCTCGATCTCGCGCTGGAGGCCACGATCGAGGGTGGTCGTGACGATGGCGGCCTTGCCAGCGAGCCCGTCCGTACCGATCCCCTTCCCTCCCGCGAGCAGCGCCTGACGCAGATGCGGGATGCCGAGGCCGCTGCCACGCGGGGCGAGGACGAGGGGCTCGCCGAGGGCACGATCGACGTCGTCGCTCTCGGCGAGGCGCGCGGCGCGCATGCGCTCGAGGACACGATCACGGCGGCGCTTCAGGAGCTCGGTGCCGCGGCGAGGATCGTAGAGCGTGGGTCCACGCGGCAGGCTGGCGAGCGCGGCGGCCTCGGCGAGGGAGAGATCACGGGTGGACTTGTCGAAGTAGAAGCGGCTCGCGGCCTCGACGCCACGCAAGGCAGGGCCAAACGCGACGCGGTTCAGGTACGCCTCGAGGATCCGCGGCTTCGAGAGCGAAGCTTCGATCCGGAGCGCGAGCGCCATCTCGCGGAGTTTTCCCACGACCGTGCGCGGGCGCGGGACGAGGTTACGCGCGAGCTGCTGCGTGAGGGTCGAGCCGCCGGAGACGATGCGGCGGGAGAACAAGGCTTGTCCCACGGCGCGCGTGATCGCGATCGGATCGACGCCGGGATGCAAGGAGAAGCGCTTGTCCTCGGCCGCGAGGACGGCGCGGACGACACGAGGGTCGATGTCGGCGAGGCGCACGGGGCGCGCGCGGGTGCCGTCCCTGGCGCGGACCTCGCAAAGGACCACGCCGTGGCGATCGAGGAAGACGGTGGAAGGATCCGTCGCCGCGAGGTCGTCCGCGCGGAGCTCGGGCGGGAGCGGCGTGAGCGCGGCGGCGAGGCCGAGGCAGAGGACGGGCGAGAAGACGACCACGAGCGCGAGCTCGATCCGGCGGCGGCGGCCACGAGGGACGAGCCACCGGAGGAGCTGACGAACGAGGCGAGAGCGGGTCACTTGGTGGCGGTCACCGTGATCGTGCCGGCGGCGGTCCTTCCGAACACCTCGGGCGCGTACATCTCCTCGGCGCGCGCAGGCGGAAGGACGAACGAGCCGATCGAGGTGGCGCGCGCGAGGTAACGATAGCGATACATGCCGGCCGGCATGCGGTCGATCATGAAAAGGACACGATCGTCGCGGAGCTCGCGCAGGTAACGGCTGGAGAGGAACGCGCGGCCCGTGGCGACGGCGTCGTAGCCACCCTCCTCGTAGAAGGCGTCCTCCGGATCACCCTCGTCCTCGTCGAGGTTCGCCGCGCTCGCCGTGGTGGCGAGGCGCGCGTCGACAGGCTCGAAGCCAGCCGGGAGCGGATCGTCGACGACGACGTAGTCACGCGGCGACGGGGTGACGACGACGATCTCGCCGAGGACGAGCTGGCCGCCGGGGAACGAGGTCGCGCCTTTGCCAGGCGGCGCGGCGAGCAAGCCGGCGAGCTCTTCGGGCTTCACGGCGCGCAGGGTCTTCTCGACGAAGAAGCCACGATCGAGCGGCGTCTTCGGGAGCTCCTTGCGGGCGTAGCGCAGGCGCGCCTCGTAGAAGAGGCGGCCCGAGCCGTCGAGGTCGAAGGAGAGGACGCTGCCGCCGGCCGAGGTGAGGCGCTCGGCGGGCAGGCTGAGCCGGGCCTGGGTGACGTCGCGGCCGCGGAAGGCGGGCGTCGCGATCTCGGCCTGGCCGAGGAAGACGTGCGCCACGAAGTCGGGCGTGGTCTTCTCCTGCGCCTTGCGGTACGCGTCGAGCGCGACGAGCGACCAGGCGGTCTCCTGCGTGTTGCGCCAGGCGCCGCCCTTGCGATCGGCGAGCAGGCCCATGGCGAGGCGCGCGGCGATCGGGTGGTCCGGCCGGGCCGCGAGCAGGGCGCGGAGGACGAGCGCCGTCGTGCGCGTATCGGAGTCCATGAGCACGGCGTACTTGTCGCCGAGGTTCGTCGTGGCGCGCGCGACGTTCGCGTCGAGCCGGAGCGAGCCCTCGAGCTCGTTCGCGAGCGCTTCGATGCTCGCGCGATCGTGCTTGCCCGCGACCATGGCGTGCAGGAGGAAGGCCTGCGAGAAGAGCGGCAGCGTCTTGCGCTCCTCGAAGAGGCGCGTCGTGCGGCCGGTGTCGGGGTGGCGGTTCTCGGCGAGCACGTCGAGGATGAAGGGCGCCGTGGCGCGTGCGAACACGTCGTCGAGCTCGTCGAGCGCGTCGTGGACGTGCCGCGCGGCCGCGTCGATCACCGACGGGGGGATGTCGACCTTGCGGCGCTTGGCCTCGCCGAGGCCCCAGAGCGCGTAGGTGCTGGCCCAGAGGTTCGAGCGATCCGAGCCCACCCACATGCCGAAGCCGCCGTCGCCGCGCTGGTGCTTCAGGATCTCGGCCACCGTGACGCCGATGATCGCGTCCGTGTTCTTCGGCAGCGGGATCTTGAAGTCGACCGCGAGATCGCGGAGCGGCAGCAGCGGCACGAGCTTGCTCACGAGCTGCTCGGTGCAGCCGTACGGATAGTCGACGAGCTGCTCGACGCCGCCGCCGAGGCCCACGAGCGCGGTCGAGGCCATGCTGAGCTCGAGCCCGCCCGTGTCGTCGCGGATCGCCGAGAGATCCCCGAGCTTCTCGGCGCTCTCCGAGGTGGTGTCGCCGTAGAGCGCCACGGCCTCGGGCGAGAGCGGGACCTTCACCTCGCGCTCGACCTCGACGGCATCCTCGAGCGCCTTGCCGCTCTCGGTCGCGCGCACGACGAAGCCGATCTTGGCCTTGCCAGCCTTCGGCGCCGTGAGCGGGAAGCGGACCTCGACAGGCGCGCCCGCCGCGAGGTCGATCGAGCGCTTCGCGTCGCCGGAGAGCGTGAGCCCGTCGAGCTTGATCTCCACCGTGGCCGTGGTCTTGCCGATGCCCTTCGAGCTCACGACGACGGAGGCGTCGAGGCTGTCGCCGGCGCGGAGGAAACGCGGCAGCGCGGGACGCGCCATGAGCGGGCGGCTCGCGACCACGCGGTTCTCGGCGAAGCCGAACCGATCGTCCTCGGCCGCGGTGACGGCCATGAGCCGGTACGTCGTGAGCGTGTCCGGCAGCCGGAATTTTACCTTCGCGCGGCCGGAGTCGTCCGTGACGATCGCGGGGACGAACGTGGCGCTCGCGCGGAAGTCGCGCCGCACCGAGGTGCCGCCGCCGCCGTCGCCGCCGTCGAGGCCCTTGTCCGCGCCGAGATCCCCGTACGGCCGGAAGACACGAGCGAGCGCGGCGCGGACCTCGAGCGAGGTGACGCGCAGCGGGCGCGGGGCGCCGAAGACCTCGATCGGATCGGGCGTCTTGTACCCGACGAGCGAGAGCACGCCCTCGTCGACCGCGTAAAACGTGACCTCGGCGCGCGCTGCTTTGCCCGCGTGATCACGCACCAGGACGTCGACCTCGACGTTCTCGCCAGGCCGCGCCTCCGTCTTGCTCGGCGTGATCGCGATCTTCAACCTGCGCTTCTCGGGGTTCACGAGCAGCGGCGCGTACCCCATGCGGAACGCGGGCGCGCCGACGTCGGGATCCTTCGGGCTCGTCGGCGCGGGCTTGGTGCGACCACGGACGAGCAGGACCGAGACGAACGCGTTCGGGCGCAGATCCTCGGTGACCGGGATCTCGATCGTCGGCATCGCGCCGCCGAGCTTCACGCGACGCTGCGAGAGGATGCCGGCGCGCTCGACGGTGACGAGCGCCTCGGCGGCGGCGAACGGCGACTTCACGAGGAAGCGCGCCTTGTCGCCGACCTCGTAGCTCTCCTTGTCGGCGACGAGCTCGACGACGAGCCTGTCGCTGTCGCCGAAGCCGCCCCCGCTCGCGCCGCCGAAGACGTAGAGCGGATCCGCGGCGCCGACCGGGTTCTTCCGCGCGTCGACCGCGGTCGCGTGGACGATGTGGTAGCCCGACGCGGCCGGCGTGAGCTTGCACGAGGCAGGTTTGTCGCCGCTGGTGGTCGTGACCGTGCAGCTCTCGACGACACGATCGACGGGCTCGGCCACGGTGTGCGCGAGGCCGCCGGAGGTCGCTTGTTTCGCGACGCTCCACGTGCGCGACACGAGCTCGAGCTTGATGGGGACACCCGCGACACGCGCGCCCCTGGGATCGACGGCGAAGACCTCGGGGCTGACAGGTTTGCCCGCGTCGACGAAGAGGTCGGCCCCCGTGCGCAGCGCGACATAGAACTCGGCCGGGTGCACGATGGCCGTGGTGCTGCCCGCGATGTACTGGCGCGAGACGTCGTTTACCTCGGCCTCGGCCGTGACGCGCTCGGGTCCGCGCTGGCCCGGGAGCGCGAGCGTGGCCTCGATCGGGAGCGTGCCCTTGCCGTCGAGTTTGTCCGTGCGGCTGTGGATCTCGCCTTCTCGCGTGGATCGATCGGTGAAGTCCGCGTGGAACGTGTCCTCGTCGACGGTGAAACCATCGGTGTTCGGCGGGCGGAACGTGGCCTCGCCGCGCGTGACGACGACGCGCGCATCCGCGCCGGCCATGGGCGCGCCGTAGAGGTAATCGCCGCGCGCGATCCACTTCGCCTTGTCGCCGCGCACGTAGCTCGGTTTGTCGCTCTCGACCGAGACCGCGAACTCGGCCGGGCGGTACTCGGCGACCTCGAAGTCGGAGCTCACGTCGGCCCAGCCCGGGTTCCCTTCCTGCACCGTGGCGCGGATCGAGTACGTCCCGAGCCTCCCCGCGCGTGGAACGGCGACGTCGATCGACGTGGTGCCGAAGGGCGAGAGCGTCTCGGTGCGCGAGGAGATCTCGTCGCCGTCGGGGCCCTCGACCCTGATCTCCACGGGCAGGCCCGCGGGCGTGACGGTGCCTGGGTTGCCCTCTTTGCGGAAGATGCCCTTGATGTGGACCGTGTCGCCGGGCCGGTAGATGCCGCGATCGGTGAACATGAGGCCGAACGGCCGGTCCGGCCCCGGATCGACCTGCATGTCGAAGCGCCAGCTGTCGAGCGTGTCCGTCAGATGCTTGTAGGTCCAATCGTTGCCGTCCTTGATGACGATGACGGACCTGTCCGCGGCCGAGCTCCCGCGGGACCAGACCTCCTTCGGCAGCGTGATGAAGCCGCTGTCGTCGGAGCGGAGCGGGCCGATCGGCGCCTCGCCGGGCGTCTGGATCGAGACCTCGGCGCCCTTGACCGGAGCGGCCGACGAGAGGCGGCTGATCCACAGGAGCGAGCCACGCGCCGAGAGTTTGCCGCTCACCGCGAGATCGCTAACCTTGGCGATCGCGGTGTTCGTCACGACGCGCTGGTGGTTCGATCCGGGCCAGCCCGTGTAGCGGATGCCGAGCGCGATCGCGCCACGCGCGTCCTTGCCGCCGAGCGCCTCCTCGGTCTTCACGGCGTGCCGCGAAGGCTTGTTGAGCGGCGCGTTCGCGGCGAGCTTCGAGACCTTCGCGCCGGGCAAAGCGAGGATGTCTTTGTACGAGGGCGCGCGGCCCGCGCCGTACGGATCGTCCTGCAGGCGGATCGCGTCCGCGGGTGAGAGCGGGGCGACGACGAGCTCGAGGTCGTTCGTGTTGATGGAGTCGATCGGGATCTCGCGGCGCGCGGCGGGCTCGAAGACGCTGCCGCGCAGGCCGATGTCGGCCTTGGGCCAGAGATCGTCGAAGGCGACGTCGCCGCGGTAGTCGGCCCCGAGCGTCTGCCCGTGCTCGTCCTTGAGGCCCTTCTGGACGATGACCTTGACGTTTTTCCCCGGGGGAAACGCGCCGTAGACGGTGACGCCGCTCGTCGTGTGATCGTCGTCGAGCCACGAGGGCCACGTGACGGCGATCTTCGGCTCGAAGCGCACGGCCTTCTTCAGATCGCCGAGCTTGACCGGCGTCGTGAGGTAGATGCCGACGCCGCCGTCGGGCGCGCACTTGCCGCGCGGCGTGTCGTGATCACACGGCAGCTCCTTCACGGCGAGCGGGAGGTAGGTCATGAAGGTGAAGCGCTCCTCCTTCGCGGCGGGGAGGGGCCCCTCCTTGCCCGCGAGGCCCTTCACGTCGAGCAAGATCTGCGATTCGAGCGGCAGCGGCGCGCGCGGGACGATCTCCACGAGCTGCTCGTTCTGCGGATCGGGGCGACGCAGGGAGAACGCGCGCGTCTTCTCGGCGACGATGACCGACACGGCGCGCTCGATCGCGCGATCGTCGACGGGCTGGTTGAAGCGGAGCGTGAACTTCGCGTCGGGCCGCAGGCCATCCGACCCATCGTAAGGCTCGACCGACGTGACCTCGGGCCGCGCCGTCGTGAAGCGGAGCTCGAAGTTTTTCTCGAGCGTGGAACCGTCGAGCGCCTTCGTGCCGGCCGGGACCTTGACGACGAAGGCGGTGGCGCGCGGCAGCCGTTTCTCCGGCACGAACGAGAGCGCGTTCGTGCCGACCCACTGCCATCGTCCGGGCACGGCGGGCGAGATCGACGCGGGCGGCGCGCTCTCGTCCCCCGCGAGCTCGAGCGGGCGCATCGGGCGGTTGAAGACGAGGCTCACCTCGGGCGGGTCGATCGTCTCGCCGCGCGGCGTACCGAACACGACGCCAAAGGCCCCGCGTGTATCGACGGTCGTCGCGCCGTCTGCCGCGCCGGGCACGAGCGTGCCGCGCGGCGCGACCTCGGGCGGACGGCTTCCCTGCATGCAGGCCATGCCGAGGGCCATCGCGGCGACCGCGAGGAAAGCGTTGCGGGGACCTGGAAACATGGCTCGCGCCGTCATGGCGCGGCTCTTCTCGCGGGCCCGGCCCGGCGGCAAGGCCGATGAGCGGGATCGCGTGGAAACGCTGAACGTACCGAGGGATCCCCCCGAGCGGCGAGGCTCGCCCCCCGGGCGCGGCTGCCCTGGGCGGTCGAGGGCGCTTCGGGGCGTCGGATCCCGACGAGGTCGGGAATCACGGGCCCGAGCTTCTGTTATAAGGGCGCCGTCGCCGGGGAAACGGCGACGCATGACGAAGGCTTTTGCCGTGATCGAAATCGTCGACCTCTACAAGTACTACGGGGAGAGGAGGGCCGTCGGGCCGCTCTCGTTCTCCATCGAAGCCGGCGAGATCGTGGGCTTGCTCGGGCTCAACGGCGCCGGAAAGACCACCACGCTCCGCATCCTCGCCTGTGATCTCCTCCCCTCGTCGGGCTCCGTCCGCGTGAACGGGCTCGACGTCGTGGAGAGCCCACACGAGGTGCGGTCGCTGATCGGCTACCTGCCGGACACACCTCCGCTCTACGGCGAGATGACGGTCCGCGCCTACCTGCACTTCGCCGCGCGCCTGCGGGGCCTCTCGAAGGCCTCCGCGGACAAACGCGTGCCCGAGGTGCTCGAGGCGACGGGGCTCGCCGAGGTGCAGGACCAGCTCATCGCGTCCCTGTCGCACGGGTACAAGCAACGCGTCGGCATCGCCCAGGCCATCGTGCACGGGCCGAAGCTGCTCGTGCTGGACGAGCCGATCAGCGGCCTCGATCCCGTGCAGATCGTGGAGATGCGCGAGCTGCTCCGCGGCCTCAAGGGCGAACACACGATCCTTTTGTCCTCCCACATTCTCGGCGAGATCAGCGAGACGTGCGACCGCATCCTCGTGATCCGCGAGGGCCAGATCGCCGCGAGCGGCACCGAGGCCGAGCTCAGCTCGAAGCTCCTCAAGAACCAGCGCGTCGAGGTGACGGTGCGCGGCGACGAGGAGAAGGCCAAGGAGGCCGCGAGCGCCGTCTCGGGCGTCGTGTCGGTCGAGGTGATCGACGCGACGGAGGAGGGCGCGGGCGTCGTCACGCTCCAGATCGAGTCCGGAGGCGACGCGCGCGAGGCGGTGTGCCACGCGCTCGTGACGGCCGGGATCGGGCTGCTCGAGGTGCGCCGCGGCGAGCGGGAGCTCGAGACGGTGTTCCTGGAGCTCGCGGGCCCCGAGACGAAGGGCGACGGCACAGAGGCCGCGCCGAGGAAGAGGCGGGCCGGCAAGAAGGGCGCGAAGAAGGCGCGCGCTTCGGCCGGCGAGGGTGATGCCGGGGCGAAGGACGCCGCGGCAGAGAAAGAGGACGGGAGCGGGACATGAGAAATGCTCTGCTCGTCGCGGGGAGAGAGATCGGCTCGTACGGCCGATCCCTGCTCGGCTGGGCCATCGGGGCCGCGGCGCTGCTCGTCGAGGGCGTATGGTTCAGCGCGAACGGCCTTTCGGGGTCGCGCATGTCGGCCGACGTGCTGCGCGAGTTCTTCAACGGCGCGAGCGGCGTCACGATGATCGTGGCGGTGCTCATGTCGATCCCGCTGCTCGCCGGGGAGCGGGAGCGCGGCACGCTGGTCTTGCTCAACACGGCGCCGATCCGGGACATCGAGATCATCGTGGGCAAGTACCTCGCGGCGCTCGCGATGATCGCGCTCATCACGCTGATCAGCGTGTACATGCCGCTGCTCATCTTCGTGAACGGCAAGGTGAGCCTCGGGCACGTGGCCGTGGGCTACGCGGGCATCGTGCTGCTCGGCTCGGCGGCGCTCTCGATCGGGATGTTCACCTCGGCCGTGAGCCGTAGCCAGGTGATGGCGGCGATCCTCGGCGGGCTCATGCTCGCGGTGATGGTGACGCTCTGGCTCGTCGCGAAGGTGACCGAGCCGCCGGTGAACAGCGTGCTCTCCGGGCTCGCGCTGCACCATCAGCGGCAGTTCCCCTTCATGACCGGGGTCCTGAAGCTCGAGAACGTGGTCTATTACGTGGCCGTCACGTACTTCTTCCTGCTCGCGGCCACCAAGACGCTGGAGGCGCGGCGATGGCGCTGAAACCGAAAGAGGCGGCCCCGGCCGCCGAGAAGGCGCCCGAGGCGAAGGCAGGCAGCGCGGAGAAGCCCGCCGCGGCGCCGGGCTGGGCGCCCTTCCTCGTGCCCGCGTTCGTGGGCTCGCTCGTGCTCGTCTTCATCGGCGAGCGGCTGCTCGGCAACATCGAGTCGGCGCGGCTCGTGTTCTCCGCGCTCGGCGCGCTCGGCGCCGTGGGGGCGACGGCGCTCCGGTTCGTACACGCGTCGGGCGAGAAGGATCCGGAGCGGCGCAAGATCGAGCGCACGCTCTCGATCTTCTCGGCGCTCGGGCTCGTGGCGCTCGCGATCTATTTCGCGGCGAACACCGAGGTCGGCAGGCGCGCGCTCGGGATCCTCGACGCGACCCCGGACAAACGCGCCCGCTTCGACGGGGCCAGCACGGTCGCGTGGGTCGTCCTGATCCTCGTGTCGGTCCTGCCGCTCGTCTTCGGCGAGATCGCGCTCGCGCCCATGCGGCGCGCGCCCCGCGTGGAGGTCCGTCGCGTGCGCGCGGCGACCATCGCGGGCCTGTCGCTCTCGCTCGCGGTGGCCTACGCGGCGCTGTTCACGTACGCGGCCGGCGAGCTCGACGTGAAGGCCGACTTCTCGTACTTCCGCACGGCGAAGGCCAGCGAGTCGACGAAGAAGATCGTGACGAGCGCGCCGGACACCGTGGAGGTGCGCGCGTTCTTCCCGCCCCTGAACGACGTGGGTACGGAGGTCGAGGGTTACCTCGCGGACATCGCGAGGAGCGCGCCGAACTTCAAGTACGGCTTCTACGACCGGCTGCTCCACCCGCAGCTCGCGAAGGACAACAAGGTCACGCAGGACGCGGTGATCGTGATCCTGCGCGGGCCGACGCGCGAGACGCTCACGCTCGACAAGGAGATGAACAAGGCGGCGGCGAAGCTGAAGACGCTCGACGCCGACTTCCAGAAGGCCCTCCTCAAGGCGATGAAGGAGCAACGCACGGCCTACTTCACGGTCGGGCACGGCGAGCTCAACGAGGCCGCGGGCGCGGCGGCAGCCGAGGGCCGGACGGCGAAGATCCTGCGGCGCCTGCTGGAGAGCCAGAACTACGTCGTGAAGGACCTCGGCATGCCGCAGGGCCTCGCCAACACGGTGCCCGAGGACGCGTCGATCGTCGTGGTGCTCGGCCCGACGCAGGCGTTCTTGCCCGAGGAGGTCACCTCGCTCGAGAAGTACGCGGCGCGCGGCGGCAAGCTGCTCCTCGCGCTGGATCCAGAGACGAAGGGCGACCTCGCCCCGCTCGCCGCGATCGCGGATCTCTCGTTCGATCCGACGGTGCTCGCCACGACGGATCAGCTCTTCGTGCCGCGGCGCCGCAACGCCTCGGACAAGGCGAACCTCGTGTCGAACCGCTTCTCGTCGCACGCCTCGGTCTCGACGCTCAGCCGCGTCTCGCAGCGCGCGGTGGTGCTCGTGCCCGTCGCGGGCTCGCTCGACAAGAAAGCCGGATCCGAGCCGAAGGTGGACTTCGTGCTCCGCTCGTCGGGAGGCGTGTTCGCCGACAAGAACGGCAACTACGAGCTCGACGGCGACGAGAAGAAGACGACGCACAACCTCGCCGCCGCGGTGACGAAGCCGATCGGCGACGGCGCGGACAAGTCGAAGGTGAAGGGCCCGCAGGAGATGCGCGCCTTCGTGGTCGCAGACGCGGACGCGCTCAGCGACCTCGCGCTCGGCGTCGCCGAGACGAACCAGCTCTTCGTGGTGGACGCGGTGCGCTGGCTCGGCGGCGACGAGAGCTTCAGCGGAGAGATCGTGACGCCCGAGGACGTGCGGATCGAGCACACGAAGCAGAAGGACGTGTTCTGGTTCTACGGGACGATCATCGGGGCTCCAGCGCTCCTCTTCGGCGTGGGGCTCCTCGTGACGCGGCGATCGCGCCGCACGGCCGGGAGGAAGGCATGAACGTGGGACGCGGCCTCTTCGTCCACGTGGGGCTCTTCGTGCTGGCGTCGGCCAGCGCGGTGGCCGTGTGGACCCGCGACGAGCAGCCGAAGGCGCTCGTGCAGACCGAAGCGACGGTGTGGCCCGGCCGGCCCGCCGACGTCGTGAAGGTCGTCTTCGAGGGCAAGAACCGCAAGGTCTCGCTCGAGACGAAGTCGGACAAACTCGGCGCCTATTACCTCGGGACGCTCGAGCGCGAGGCGACCCCTCCGCCCGTGAACCCCGACGCAGGCGCGCCGCCGCCCGCGCCCGGCGCCAAGACGAAGACCGAGTTCGTCGGCGTGGGCGTGGCCCAGAAGCTCGTCGACGCGCTCGCGCCGCTGAAGGCGATCCGCGCGCTCGGCCGCATCCCGGACGATCGCGCAGCCGAGTTCGGGCTCGCGGAGCCCGAGGGCACGCTCACGGTCACGATCGGCGGCGCCGAGCGCAAGCTCGTGCTGGGCGGCACGACGCCCGGCGGCGGCGACAGGTACGTGCGTGATCCGCAGTCGGGCGAGGCCTACGTGATCGACGGCGCCGCCATGCGAGACCTCGACACGGCCGAGTCGCGCCTCGTGGAGCGGGAGCTGCACGGCTTCAAGGAGGCCGAGATCTCGTCGGCGGAGCTCTCGGCCGGCGAGAAGAAGCGAAAGCTCGTGCGCGGCGGGCCCGAGGGCAAGCGGTTCTGGGCAGATCCCGCAGCAGCCGATCAAAAGGACGAGACGGCGGCGAACTTCATGGCGAAGCTCGATCGGCTGCGGCCGACGGACTACGTGATGAACGAGCCCGCGGGCAAGCAGGACGTGCTCCGCGTGGAGTACGCGGCGGGCTCGTCGCTCGGCTTCCTCGAGCTCGTGCGTGTCCCGGCCGCGGATCCCGCAGGCAAACCGGATTATTTCGTGCGCACCGAGCGCACGCGCCTCTACGCGAAGGTCCCCGCGCAGACGGCAGAGCAGGTCGAGCAAGACCTCGGCTCGATCCTCAAGTAGCTGCAAGCTTACAGCGTAGCGCCGGCGTTTCACCCCGGACCCCGACCAGGGGTTGTCCACCCCTGGACCTGGACCAGGGCAAGCCCTGGACCTCTGGTGCATCGACCACGATGTGGTCGATGCATCAGGAACGAGGATGCGACCGTTTGTAAACGGTGCGCACGTGATCGTCCGTCAGGTGCGTGTAGATCTCGGTCGTCGTGATGTCCGCGTGCCCCAGGAGGGCCTGCACGCTGCGCAGATCGGCGCCTCCTTCGAGCAGATGCGTCGCGAACGAGTGCCGCAACTTGTGCGGCGAGCTCGGCTTCGTCACCCCCACGCCACGCGCGTAGGCGCCGAGCAACTTCCACACACCTTGCCGCGTCAGCGGTTTGCCCCGCGGCGACAGGAAAAGCGCGGGCGTCATGGCCGCGCGCGGGTGATCCTTGCGAACGGCCAGATACGCATCGAGCGCGTCGAGCGCAGGCTCCCCGAGCGGCACGATCCGCCGCTTGTTGCCCTTGCCGAACGCGAACACCACGCCCTGCTTGCGATCGATGTCCGCGATCTTGAGGCCCACGACCTCACTCACGCGTAGCCCCGCCGCGTACATCACGTGCAGCATCGCCCGGTCGCGCAGGCCTCGAAACGAAGCTCGATCCGGCGCCTCCAGGATCCGCTCGATCTCCTCCACGGAGAGCACCTTCGGCAGCTTGCGGCTCGTCCGGGGCCGCTCGACGAGCGCCGCCGGGTTCGCCGAGATCGCCCGCTCCCGCAGCAAGAACTTGGAGAACCCACGCACCGCCGAGAGGTGCCGCGTCGCCGAACGCGCCCCGAGCCCCTGCTTGCCGAGCTCCACCAGGTACGTCGAGACAACCGTGGCGTCGAGCTCCGCCGGCGACGTGATCCCCTGCCCCTCGCACAAAGCGCAGAGCTTGCCGAGATCCCGCGCGTACGCCTCCAGCGTGCGGGGCGAGAGCGCGCGCTCGACACGCAGGTGATCCAGGTACGCATCCACCCAGGCGTGAAGGTCCACGCGCCGAGCCTACCGCCCCTGCCAGCCCCGCCGAAGAAAACCGCAAGCAGGTGGCGCGGACGGAAGGTCGCTACGTGGGGCGGACGCGCGGCCGAGACAAGAGGCCCTTCCGTGCTCCGGACGAGCGCTCCACCTGCGGCCGGGCGATGGATGGGGTAAGAGTGTTCGCCGTGGTCGATCCCCGATACGAAGAGTGGGGGCTGCGCTCCGCCGTCGGCGTCGCGCCCCATCCGCAGTTCGAGGTCATCGAACCCAAAGGGGGCGAGACCCCGGTGGTCGTCGAGGTGCCCCACGCAGGCCTCTCCCTCGACGCCGAGACCCTCTCGTTCACCATCGCGCCCGCGCGCAGCATCGCCCGCGACGCCGACCTGCACGTCGACGCCCTCTTCGAGGACGCGCCCATGGAAGGCGCGACGCTCATCTACGCGCGAGCGAGCCGATACGTGGTCGACCTCAACCGCGGCGAGCAGGACGTGGACCTCGACGCCGTCGACGGCGGAGGCCGCGCGCCCTGGCCACGCGGCCTCATCTGGCGCCTCACCACGGACGGCGAGCCCATCCTCGCCCGCAGGCTCCCCCGCGCCGAGCTCGAGCGCCGCCTCGACCTCGTCTACCGCCCCTACCACCGCGTGCTCGAGCAGCTCCTCGCTCGCAAGCGCGCCCGCTTCGGCTTCGCCATCCTGCTCTGCGCCCACTCGATGCCGAGCCAGCCCCGCCGCGGACACGAAAACGCCGGCGTCGCCCGCGCCGACATCGTCCCCGGCACCCGCGGACGGACGAGCGCCTCGGCCGCCGTGATCGACATGGTGGATCGACACGCGCGTTCTTGCGGCTACACCGTGCGCCACGACGACCCCTATCGCGGTGGATTCTCGACGGGCCACTACGGGACCCCAGCGAGCGGCATCCACGCCATCCAGGTCGAGATCAGTCGACGGCTCTACATGGACGAATCCACGCTACGGACGGATCCCCAGGGCTTCCAGAGTGTGCGAGAATTCGCTCGCACCCTTGTCGCCCGCCTCGCCTTCGCCGAAAACCCCACGACGCTCGACGCCCTCCGGGGGTATGCTCCGGGCGGTACCTGATCGACCGCGGGCGATCCAGATGGCCTCTCCAGCGCAGAACATGGACAGCCCGGCCTCGTCGAGGACGGTCCCCGCAGGAACGGCTCCGACCGAGCCGCCCCCATCGGCCCGCCTTGGCGAAGCCATGACAGCGCCCCCGCAAAGCGCCCCCCGCGCCGAAGCCGAGCCCCCCGAGGCGGCACCTGCCAGTGCGCCCCGATCGAAGCCGCGCGAGCCCGCCGCCGTCACGGACGGCGCCGCCGCCGTCGCAGAGGGCATCGAGGCCTCGTCCGACGGGGTCGCCGTGAGCGAAGTCTCCCGCGTGGCCGCCCCGCCCGCCGCGGACGCGCCGGCCACCCCGGCGACCTCGGCGACGCCTTCGTCCCCGCCGCCCTCGTCCCCGCCCACGCCCCGCAACGAGGAGCGCCCGCGAGAGACGCCGCAGAAGCCGCTGCTCGCGTCCGAGGCGCTCATGGAGGACCTCGCGCCCATCGAGCCCTCGCGCCAGGCCGCGCGGTTCTGGTGCGCCGCCGTGGGCCTCGGCTTCGCGGGGCTCGGCGCGCTCCCGTACCTGGGCGTGCGGCCCGGCGGGACAAACGCGGCGCTCTCCTGTTTGCTCTTCGGCGGCGTGACGCTCGCAGCCGCGCTCACCCGCGTGAGCTATCGCCATCGAGCCGTGGCCATGCTCCTGCTCGGCACGCTCGCGGCCGTCGTGGGCCTCGGCGGCGCCGGCCCCGCCGCGGGCATCGCTGCGGGCGCGCCCGTGCTCGGCTTCGCGCGCCTGCTCGCCGCGACGGCCTTGCCCGCGGCCCTGCTCTTCCGCGCCCGCTACCGCGCCTACGCCGGCGCACGCTGGTTGCTCGCGGCCGCCTTCGTCTGCGCCCTGCCCTTCTTGATCCTGACGGTGCTCCGCGTGGCCCCGCTCTCCCCGGAGCTCGCGACGATCGGCTCGTTCGTGGCGATCTTCGTGGTCGCCGCGGCGCTCGTGGGCTTCATGGGCTCGGAGACGACGGGCGCAGGCACGTACGTGGGCCTCGGTGTGCTCTCGGGCCTCGGCACGGAGCTCGCGCTCTCGGACCTGAGTTACCCGGGCGCATTCGCGACATGGCAAAGCCCGACGAGCACGATCCTCGCCGCCGTGGCCTTCGTGGCCGCGACGGGGCTCTCGGCGCTGGGGTTGTTCCAGATCCTCGCGTGGCGGCTCTCGGGCGACGCGCGCCGGATCAACATCCACGCCGCCGTGCCGGAAAAACCACGCAGGAAGCCCGAGCCGACGACGACGTCGGACTGGTCGTCATCGGACTGATCCCGGCGCGGCGCCCGTCAGTGTGAGAGCAACGGCCAGACCCAGCCGCTCGACGGCGCTTGCCCCGTCGTCGCCTTCTTCGCGACGTCGCCGAGCATGCCCAGCAGGAAACGCGCGAACGAGGTGTCCACGGGCATCGTGAACGCGACGTCGTTCTCCCGCTGCGCCACCTGCATTTGCGGCACGGGGCCCATGAGCCCGAGGGATGACAGGAGCCCCATGAAGCCCGTCAGCTTCTGCAGATCGGCGAGGTTCGTCGTCCCGGCTGCGGCCGACGCCGCGTCGGCGTACGTCAACGAGCCGGCGAAGTTCATGCCTGGCGGCTGGAAATTGCCGATCGTCCGCACCTTCTGCAGGCCCGTCAGGAACGGCATCTTCTGCGTCGCGGCCTCCACCGTCCCCTGCCCGCTGATGTCGCCTGCGAGCGCGAAGGCTGCGTTCGGCGTGTGGAGCAGATCGATCATCCACGGCGGCACCGCGCGCTTGATCTCCGTCGTTCGCAGCCGATCGAGCGCGCGCCGCATCCCTGTCTCGTTGCCCGTCAGCGCCGTGTGCGGCGTCAGGAGCACGAACCCCACGTTCCCCGCCGTGTACAGGTCCATGTCGGCGTAACGTGATCGCACGAGCGGCAAGCCCGAGCTCACGTTCGCGCGCGCCTCGGCGGCGCGCTGGATCGAGGCCACGTCGAAATTGCCCTGGATCACCGCGCAGAAATCGGCGCCCTGCATCGCGTAGATCCCGCCGTAGATCTTCGTCACGTCGCGCGACGGCACGAAGTTCGACTCGGGGCCGAGCGGCAGGACCGAGGTGATGATCGAGCCGACGTCGGGCCCGAGGCTCGAGTGGAACATCGCCGCCGCGTCGAGGTAGCCCAGCATCACGGGGTTCGACGGCAGGAGCGCGATCGGGTCCTTGTCGATCACGCCAGGATCGATCTGCCGACCGCCCACGAGGACGAGGTTCTGATCCCCGCCCCCGCAGGCGGAGGGCCCGAGGGCGAGGAGCGTGGTTCCGAGGGCCCAAGCAAGGAAACGCGCCGCGCGGGCGCGAGGAGCCGCAAAGGTCATGACGTTCGACGACGATCCTCTCCCTCGGGCGTGGCGGGCATGGGCCGCTCGAGCGGGAAAGAGCCCACGATCTTGAGCATCTTCGCCTCTCGCTTGATCCCCTCGAGGGCGGCGACGAGGTTCCGATCGGTCACGTGACCGGAGACCTCGACGTAAAACACGTACTCCCAGCCCTCGCCGGGCAGCGGGCGCGACTGGATGCGGCGCAGGTTGCAGCTCCGCTCCTTGAAGTGCTGGAGGATCTCGTGCAGCGCGCCCGGTTTGTCGTGCACGCCGAAGAGCAACGCCGTCGCGTCGGAGCCCGAGCGCGGCGCCGGCAGGCGCGAGATCACGCCGTAACGCATGCGCACCTCGCCCTGATCGCCGATGTTCTCGCGCGCCACGCGCACGGGCGCGTCGGGCCCGAGGGCGCCACGCGGGACGATCGCCGCGGTGCCGTGGTTGTCCCGGGCGTGCTCGAGCGCGACGAACGGCGAGCGCACGTCGACCACGGTCGTCCGTGGATGGTTCGACTCGAGGTACCGCACGGTGGCCGCGTGATCGTGCGGCGTGACGAGGATCTTCTCGACCTCGGACGGGCTGCCGGTGGCGTTGGCGAGGACCAGGACCTGCGAGAGCTCGTGCTCGCCGACGAGCTTCAGATCCGCGGCCACGATGCCCTGGATCGTCGGGAAGATCAGGCCGTCTTCGAGCGACTCGTACGGCACGACCGCGAACTCGGCGCGCTCGCGGGCGACCTCGTCGAGGGCGCCGAGCACGGTCTCGTTGCGGACGAGCTCGGCGCTCGGGCCGAAGTGCTCTTGCGCGGCCATCCAGCCGAAGCCGCCCTCCGAGCCGAGGAACACCACGCGTGGGGCGACCTCGAAGACGCGGCAGGCGGCGTCGATCGCGGCGAAGGCTGGACGGACGGCGCTCGCGGGCAGGGGCGGCTCGGCGGCTCGTTCGAGAGCGAGCAAGTGTTGCCCGTCTGCGATGGGCGCAAAACGAGCAGTCCCGCTCCGCAGCTTGATGATGTCCTGAGCGACACGCGCGCGACGCTCCAACTGGCGGAGCATCTGGTGATCGATCTCCGCGAGCTGCGCGCGAAGCTCATCGAGCCGCTTTCTCTCGTCCATACCCCGACAACCTAGCATTCCTCGGACCGACCCGGGGCGGCCCTACCGTATACGGATCGGGACGGGAGACCCGCCGCGCCTCCGGATCGGCCGGATCAGGGCGTGGCTGCCGAGGGCGTCGAGGACGTGCTCGACGAGCTGTCCGAGGACGAAGACGAAGACGACGACGCAGACGACGACGAGCTGCTGCTGTCGGAGCTCGTGCTGGTCTCGGACTTCGCCGCGGCCTTGTTGCCGGACGAGCTGTAGAGGTCGGCGTACCAGCCGCCTCCCTTGAGGATGAAGCCGGTGCCGCGGGAAATCTGCCTTCGGGCGGTTTCCTTGTGGCAGCTCGGGCACTCCTTGAGGGGATCTTCACGAATCGACTGCTCGGTTTCCCACTCGTGAGTGCAGGACGTGCAGGCGTACTCGTAGGTAGGCATAAAGAATACCTCTGGATTTCGCCGTGCAGGTACGGCTTCCTTGGGCGCCTGTCAAGGTGACGGGCCGACTGCCGGCCATTCTGGCCACCCAGGGCGCCGGTGGCTAGCCCTTTCGAGCCCTCCCCGTACAACCGGGACGTGCCGCCCCCGAACGACCGGGTCGGCCCCTGCCCTATCGCGCTTGCCGCGCCCCCCCGGCGGGTGTAACCCTAGCCCTGCGCGATGCGTGGCGGTACGTGGCATTATGTGACGCCATGTGACCGTCAGCCTCGCGCCGGGACGACGGAATGCGCATTCGCAAGCTCGAGATCGCCGGCTTCAAGTCGTTCGTCGACCGGACGGTGATCCATTTCGACGTCGACGTCGTGGGCATCGTCGGCCCGAACGGATGCGGCAAGTCGAACATCGTCGACGCGATCCGCTGGTGCATGGGCGAGCAGAGCGCGAAGCACCTGCGCGGCCGGAGCATGGCCGACGTCATCTTCAACGGGTCGGAGACGCGCGGGCCACACGGCATGGCCGAGGTCACGCTCACGTTCGACAACACCGACCCCGAGCTCGCTCAGCAGCTCCCGCTCGAATACAAGGACTACGCCGAGATCGCCGTCACCCGCAGGCTCTACCGCGACGGGACGAGCGAGTACCTGATCAACAAGACCCAGGTCCGCCTGAAGGACATCACGGACCTCTTCCTCGGCACGGGCGTCGGCACGAAGGCGTACTCGATCATCGAGCAGGGCAAGATCGGCCTCATCGTGTCGGCCCGGCCCGAGGATCGGCGCATGCTGATCGAGGAGGCCGCGGGCATCACGAAGTACAAGGCCCGGAAGAAGCAGGCCGAGCAGAAGATGGATCAGACGCGGCAGAACCTGCTGCGTATCGGCGACATCGTCTCGGAGATCTCGCGCAGCCTCTCCTCGTTGAAGCGTCAGGCCGCGAAGGCCGAGCGGTACATCTCGTACCGCAAGGAGCTCGAGGACCTCATGCTGCACGAGGCCTCGCACAAGCTGCTCGAGATCATCGTGCTCCGGCAGCGCGAGACCGCGGCGCGGGCCGAGTACGCGGAGAAGGTCCTCGCCTCGCGCACGGCGCTCGCCGCGCGTGACGCCGAGCTCGAGGTGCAGAGGCTCGCCGCGCACCAGACCGAGGAGCAAGCCGAGAAGGCGCAAAACGCGGCGTTCTCCGCCGACAACGACGTGCGCACGTTCCAGGCCGAGCTCGCGCGCGCCAAGGATCGCTTCAAGCACCTCGAAGAGCGCAGGGCCGCGGCGACGATCGAGCAAGAGGACCTGGAGAAGACGATCGCGGACCTCAAGGTCGAGCGCGCGGAGCTGGAGAAGCAGCTCGAGAACGTGGCCGCCGAGGAGCAACGCGAGAACCGCGAGGCGCTCGAAGAACACGAGCTGCTCGAGGAGGTGCGCGCAGGCGAGAAGGAGGCCGAGCAGGAGGCGTCACGGCTGCGCAAGCTGGCAGCGGACGCGGCGGCGAAGGTCGCGGCGGCCGAGGCGACGCTGACGGGTTACGAGCGGCGGTTCTCGGACATGATGATCCGCCGCGAGAAGCTCGACGACGAGCACGGGCGGCTGGTCTACGAGCTGGAAGAGCTCGAGAAGAAGCGCGAGGCGCTGGCGACGCAGGTCGCGGAGATGGCCGAGCAGAAGAAGGCGTCGGCCGAGCAGCGAGCCGCGCTCGAGAACGAGGCGAAGACGCTCCGAGAGCAGGCGGTCGCGAGCGATCGCAAGGTCGAGCAGGCGAAGAACGAGCACAACCAGAAGCGCAGCCGCCTGCGGGCGCTCGAGGAGATCCAGGCGCGGCTCGAAGGCGTGGGATCCGGGCCGAAGAGCCTGCTCAAGACGAAGGATCCGTCGATCGTGGGCCTCGTGGCCGACCGGATCGAGGCGCCTTCGGAGCTGCTCCCCGCCTTCGCCGCGCTGCTCGGGGACAAACTGCAGGCGATCGTCGTGACGAACACCGAGCGCGCCTCCGCGCTGCTCGGGGATCTCGCCGCGAAGAAGCAGGGGCGCGCGACGCTCGTCCCGGCCCGACCGCGGTACGTGGCGGGCGGAGCCTCGGCCTCGCCGTCGGGCGAGGACGTGGTGGGGCCGCTCTTCGAGATGTTGCGCTTCTCCGCGGAGGACGAGCCGCTCGTGCGGGCGCTCGTGGGCGACGCGGTCGTCGTGCGCACGGCGGAGGCGGCGATCCGGCTCGCGACGTCGGGCGCGACGGTGACGCTCGTCTCGCTCGACGGGACGGTGGTTCGTCCGGATGGAACCGTGAGCGGCGGCGCGGGTGACGCGGTGGCCGCGGGCATGCTGGAGCAGAAGCGCGAGATCCGCGAGCTCCACGACGTGGTGGCGAAGCTCGGCGATCAGGTGACGGGGCTGCTCGAAGCGCAGACGGCCGAGCGGCAGCGGATCGCGGAGCTGACGGCAGCCGTGGACAAGGCGCGGAGCGAGGCGCACGGCAGCGAGATCGCGCTCGTGACGGCGGAGAAGGATCTACGCCGCGCCGAGGAGCAGCTCGCGGCGGCGCAGAAGCGGCGCAGCGTGGTCCAGCGGGATCTCGAGGAGATCATGGGCGCGCTGGAGAACGCAGGCGGCGAGCAGGAAGAGGCGCGCGAGAAGCTCGAGGAGGGCAAGCGGCAGCGCGAGGAGGTCGCCGGCAGGCTGGCGACGAGCGAGGATCTCGCGGCCGAGTGGAAGGAGCGGGTCCTCGCGCAGCAGTCGGTGGTGACCGAGCGCAAGGTGCGCCTCGCGCGGGTGCGCGAGCGGGCGACGGCGGCGCGATCGACGGTGGAGCGGCTGGCGCGGTCGTGTGACGAGCTCGCGGGGCGGATCGCGCGGCTCGACGGGGAGCGGACGGACTGCGCGGAGGGCGCAGGCGTGGCCGCGGCGACGATGATGCTGTCGCGGGAGAAGCTCGACGACGCCGTGCAGCGGGCGCAGTCGGCGCACGCGGCGTTCGAGGACGCGAAGCGCAGGCTCGACGAGGCGCGGCAGATCCTCGCGGCAAAAGAGGCCGATCTCAAGGGCCTGCGGACGGAGCTCACGGAGGCAACGGAAAAACTGCGGCACCACGAGATGGCGCTCGCGCGGCTCGACATCGAGGAGAACCACCTCATCGAGGGCGTGAAGGAGAAGTTCCGCGGGCTCTACCTGCCGACGGTCGTGGGCGACTACCACAAGCGCGCGCCGGTCGATCAGCAGCACCGGGCGCGTATCCAGGAGCTCGGGGAGCTGCTCGATCGTATGGGTCCGGTGAACCTCGACGCGATGCGCGAGTACGCCGAGGCCGAGGAGCGGCACAAGTACTACGCGCAGCAGAAGGACGACCTCGAGAGCGCGCTCGGCGACCTGGAGAAGGCGATCGCGCAGATGAACCGCGAGTGCAAGAAGCTCTTCAAGACGACGTTCGACGCGATCAACGCGCGCTTCAAGGCGCTCTTCCCCAAGATGTTCCGCGGCGGCGCGGCGGAGCTCCGGCTCACGAACCCCGAGGACATGCTGGAGACGGGCATCGAGATCCTCGCGCAGCCGCCCGGCAAGAAGCTCGGCAACATCGAGCTCATGAGCGGCGGCGAGAAGGCGCTGACGGCAGTGAGCCTCATCTTCGCCATCTTCCAGTTCAAGCCCTCGCCGTTCTGCGTGCTCGACGAGGTCGACGCGCCGCTCGATGAAGCGAACGTCGCTCGTTACAACGAGGCGATCCGCTCGATGACCGCGCACTCGCAGTTCATCCTGATCACGCACATCAAGCGCACGATGCAGTCGGTGGACGTGCTCTACGGCGTGACGATGCAGGAGCCGGGCGTGTCGCGTATCGTGAGCGTCAAGGTCAACGAGACCACGAAGTCGACGAAGGACAAACCGGCCGAGGCGGTGGCGGTCGCCTGATGCGTGGAGCCGGGGCGCTGCCCCGGACCCCGCGGGGGCTGTCCGCCCCTCGACCCGGACCAGGGCAAGCCCTGGACCTCTGGTGGAAGAACTGCGCTCCGCGCAGTTCTTCCAACGGGCCGGTGAAGGTCTAGGTTCCTGCGCGGAAGTGCACGACATCGCCATCCTTGACGATGTAGTCCTTCCCTTCGAGCCGCATCTTGCCTTGCGCCTTCAGCGCGGCCTCCGTCCGGGCGATCTCCAGATCCTCGGGCCGGTAAATCTCCGCACGGATGAAGCCTCGTTCGAGGTCCGAATGCACCTTGCCCGCCGCGCGCTTCGCGTTCGTGCCGCGGCGGATCGGCCAGGCGCGGCACTCGTCGGAGCCCGCGGTCAGGAAGCTGATGTAGTCGAGCAGCCGGTAAGCCTCGCGCACGAAGACGTTACGCGCAGGCTCGCCGAGGCCGAGTCCCTCGAGGAAATCCGTCTGCTCCTCGGCCGGAAGGGCCGCGATCTCCGCCTCGATCGCGCCGCAGAGCGCCATCTTCACCCACTGCTTGCCGTGCAACGTCTCGCGCAGGTGCGCGCGGGCCGGGTCGTTCCACGCCTCCTCGGAGAGGTTGTAGAGCGTGATGAGCGGCTGCATCGAGAGGAGCTGGATCCCCGGGCCGAGCGCGCGTAGCTCCTCCTCCGACAGCTCCAGCGTGCGCAGCGGCTCGGCCTTCTCAAGGTGCTCGATCATCTTCGTGTTCACCTCGACCTCGAGGCCCTTCTTCGCCTCTTTTTTGAAGCGCTCCTTGCGCTTCTCCAGCGTGCCGAGGTCGAGCAGGAGCAGCTCCTCGTCGAAAGCCTTCTCGTCGCGCGGCGGGTCGGGCGGCGCGCTGAGCGAGGGGTTGTCGAAGCCTCGCACCACGTGCACGATCACGTCGGCGTTGCGCATGCCCTGCAGCACGGCCGGCGGGAAGGCGCCGCCCGAGCGCGAGCCGCTGCCGACGTCGACGAACGTGATCTCGGCGTAGGTCGTCTTCTTCGGGTTGAAGATCGAGGCGAGGGCGTCGACACGCGCGTCGGGCACCTTGATGTTGCCGTAGGCGATCTCGCGATCCGCCTTGCCGCCGGGCGCGAGCGCCCGAAAGACCGTCGTCTTGCCTGAACCCGGGTAACCGCAGATTCCTACGTGCATCGTGGCCCCTCCTCCGAAGTCCCCTGCTCCGTGGGCGCCTCGACCATACCACCACGGGCCGGCCGTTCGCTCCCCGCGCTTGCGTGCGGTAGGCTCGCGGCCATGTCCGAACGGCCTCGCCTCTCCTCCGAAGACCTCGTCCACGCCCAGAGCGTCCTCCACGCCGAGGACCGCCCCGTCCGCTTCCAGGACGTCGACGCCGCGGGGATCATCTACTTCGCCCGCGTGCTCGAGTATTTTCACGATGCGTTCTTGAGCCTCCTGCGCCGCGCGGGGGTCGACCTCGCGGCGGTCCTGAAGGAGGGAAAGTGGGGGATGCCGCTCGGGCACGCGGAGGCGGATTATCTCGGGCCGATGCGGTTCGGCGACGACGTGGTCGTGGAGATCGTGCGGCTCGAGCTCGGCGAGCGGTCGCTCTCCGTGGGCGCGCGGGTGCGCTCGCCCGAGGGGCGCGTGCTCGCGATCGGGCAGGCCGTGCACGTGTGTATCGATCGGCAGACGTTCCGGTCGAGGGCGCTGCCGGACGAGACGGCGGCGGCGCTCAAGGCCGTCGGGGCACAGGTACGAGGCGCGGGCTGAGCTCGCGGATGGCGCGGGCGCGATCGAGCTTGCCCGAGGCCGTGAGGGGCAAGGCGTCGACGGAGGCGACGAGGCGCGGCCGCTTGTGGGGGGCAAGGCGCACCGAGGCTTCGACGACGAGCGCGACGGCGCGGGTCGGGTCGGGCGGGTCGAGGACCAGGCCGGCGGCGACGATCTGGCCCCAGCGTTCGTCCGGGACGCCAAAGACCACGGCGCGGATCACGCTGGGGAGGGCTTCGAGGGTCTGCTCGACCTCGGCCGGGTAGACGTTCTCGCCGCCCGTGACGACAAGGTCGGTGCGGCGGGCATGGACGAAGAGGCGGCCTTGCTCGTCGAGCGCGCCGAGGTCGCCGGTGTCGAAAAATCCGTCCTCGGTGAGCGAGGTGCGAAGGGGCTCGCCGGGGCCGGCGAGGTAGCCGCTCATGATCGTGGGCCCGCGTACCTGGATGCGACCAACTTCCCCGGGTTCGGCGAGGGCGCCGGTGTCGAGGATGGTGCGCACGTCTACACCTGTGAGTGCTTTTCCAGATCCTGGCTCGGTCGTTCCTGCGGGCCTCGGGGGCTGACAGGTGACCTGGGAGCAGGCTTCGGTGAGGCCGTAGGTCGTCAGGGCGAGGACGCGACGGGCGGCGGCCTCTTCGAGCAAGGCGCAGGGCGCGCCGGCGCCGCCGACCAGGACGAGGCGGAGGGTGGCGAGGATGCCGTCCCGGTCGGCGTCGAAGAGGGCGCGGAGCATGGTGGGGACGACCGAGAGCAGGGTGACGCGCTCGCGGCGGATGGCGCGCAGGACAGCGTCGGGGTCGAAGCGAGGTTCGAGAACGATGGGCCGGCGGGCGTGAATGCACCGCGTCACGATGGAGAGGCCGCCGACGTGCGCGAGGGGCATGCAGGCGAGCCAGCGATCGTCGGGGAGCCAGCCGAGGTTTTTCTCGCTGGCCGTGGCGCTCGCCGCGAAGGCCCCGCGCGAGAGGACGGCGCCCTTGGGACGGCCTGTGGTGCCCGAGGTGTAGAGGATGGCGAGGGGCGTGGAGGGTGCAGGATCAGGACGAAAAAATTGTCCTTTTTTCGATGTGATACCTGTGAAGGTGAAAGGTAAAATCTCGAGATCCGGACGCGCATCCTCGGTGATCGTGCGTACTTCCGCATCGGTCAGGCGCGGGTGGATCGGGACGAGCGCGACGCCGAGCTCGATCAAGGCGAGGAAGGTGACGACCGTGCCGATGTCGCACGTAGCGCGCAACGCGGCGCGACATCCAGGGCCGAGGCCCTGCGCGGCGAGGGATGACGCGGCGCGTTCGACGTGCGCCGCGAGCTCGCCGAACGAGGTCACGTGGCCGTCTTCGATCAGCGCCGGCCGGGACGCGACGCCGGGCTCCCGGACCGCATCCAGGATGCTCAGTCCGTCGCCAGCCATCGCCTTCGCGCCTCCTCCGAGAAGCCGAGCCCCGGGAGCGCCGCCTCCCGGACCGCACCAGGTCGCCCACGCTGGGGGATCGCCATCGCCGGATACGTGGACAGCCCGGGATGGGGTTCGAGCCCACAATCGAGCGGCGGCCGGGGCAAGGCCCGCGCGAGCTCCGAGGCCGCAGCGAGGCCCACGGGACCGTCGGCGAAATGCGTGACGACGAGGTCGAGGCTCGCCGCGGCGCCGATCGAGGCGACGGCGAGGGCACGATCGAGGCCACCGAGGGCGGCGGGCTTCAGGATGAAGGCGGCGCAGCCGGGGGCACCTGCGAGCCGCTCGGCCATGCCGGGCAGGAGCAAGGACTCGTCCGCGGCCCAGGGGACGGCCGCAGGGCCGAGGTCGGGCAGCAGCGCCGCGGGGACGGGTTGCTCGACGTACCGGGGCGCGACGTCGGCGAGGCGGGCGAGTTTCTCCTGGGCCTCGGGGACGGTCCAGGCGCCGTTCGGGTCGAGGCGGAGCTCGAAGGGCGGCGGCAAGGCCTCCCGGAGGGCCCGGAGCGCGGCGAGCTCGCGCGAAAAACCAGCCTCGTCCCGGGCGCGGAGTTTGACCTTCACGGCCCGGAGGCCCGCGTCGGCGAGCTCACGCGCGCGGGCCGGCAGATCCGGCGCGGAGGCGTCGAGCAGGCCGTTCGTGGGCACGGAGGCGAGGCGGCCGTCGTCGGCGAGGCAAGCGGCCACGGAGAGGCCGCGGCGCTGGCCGACGAGGTCGAAGAGGGCCGTCTCCAGGGCGAAACGCGCGGCCGGGTGCGGGGCGAGGGCGCGCTCGACGGGCGCGAGCGCAAAAGCGACGGCCTCGCGGGGCGGGAGGTCGTCGGCCGGGGCGTCGAGGTTGGGGAAGGCCTCGCCGAGGAAGACGGCGAGCACCGACGCGACGTCCGCCGCGAACGGGGGCAAGGGAGAGGCTTCGCCGATGCCGAGGAGCTTCTGCTCGTCGCGCAGGCCGAGGCGCACGAACTGGCGGTTCGGCCCGTACGACGGGAGCGCGGCGCCGCCCTGGATCCGCACCCTACCCTCCCCCGATCAAGAGCCCGACGCTGAAGAGCACCCCGAACAGCAGGAGGAGCATCGCCGTGCGCGCGAGGACGGCGTTGAGCGGGCGGCCTTCCCGGGTGGCGAGGGCGCGGAGGAGGCCGAGGCCAAGCGGCAAGGAGACGAGCGGCAAGAGGGCCCAGGGCGAACGGCCGAGGGAGACGACGCAGACGACGGGCGCGGCGTAGGAGGCGGCGAGGAGCGCGGCGTACTCGAGGACGCCGGCGCGGCGGCCGAAGCGGACGGCGAGGGTGCGCTTGCCGGCCTTCACGTCGGTCTCGCGGTCGCGGACGTTGTTGACGACGAGGATGGCGGTGGCGAGGGCGCCCACGGGCACGGCGGCGAGGACGGCGAGGGGCGGGACGGCCAAAGCCTGGACGAAGACGGTGCCGCAGACGGCGACGAGGCCAAAGAACAGGAAGACGAAGACGTCGCCGAGGCCATGGTAGCCGAGCGGGTACGGTCCGCCGGTGTAGGCGACGCCGGCGAGGATGGAGGTGATGCCGATGGCGACGATCGGCCATCCGCCCACGGACGCGAGGTAGAGGCCGGGGAGCAGGGCGAGGGCGATGGTGACGGCGAGCCCTGTGCGGACCTCGCGGGGCGTGAGCAGGCCGGTGGCGGTGGCGCGTGTCGGGCCGAGGCGCTCCTCGGTGTCGGCGCCTTTTTCGTGGTCGAAGACGTCGTTCGCGAAGTTCGTGGCGATCTGGATGAGGATCGAGCCGAGCAGGGCCGCGAGGGCAGGCAGCACGCGGAAGGAGCCAACCGCGTGGGCGACCGCGCTGCCGACGGCGACGGGGACGACGGCGGCCGTCAGCGTGGCGGGGCGGCAAGCGAGCACCCAGGCGCGGAAGGAGCCGGGGTGGATCGAGGGCGCGGACGCGGCGGAAGGCAAGGAGCCGAGGGGGAGGGTCTTGTCGGGGCTCATGAGAGGTCCTCGCGGGCGAGCGCGGCGGCGAGCTCGGTCCGGAAGCGGGTGGCCCGCGCGCGGCCGTCGTCGGGCGGGACCACGGCCTCGATCAGCGTCGCGCCGGGGGTCTGGGCGGCCTCGGCGAAGGCGCGGACGAAGGCGCGCTCGTCGTCGATGCGGGCGAACCGAACGCCGAAAGCCGCCGCCGCGTGGGCGAGATCGACGGGCTCGTGCATCGTGAAGAACTTATCGAAGCGGTCGGCGTCGACGGTGCGGGCGATGGGGAGGCGCTCGAAGATGCGGCCGCCCTGGTTCTGGACGACGACGACGACGAGGGGGACCTCAGCGCGGCGGGCGAGCGCGAGGCTCGTGAGGTCGTGCAGGACGCTGGTGTCGCCGAGGAGGAGGACGACGGGCCCGCCGGAGACGCTGGCCGCGCCAGCCGCAGAGGCGACGAGGCCGTCGATGCCGCTGGCGCCGCGCTGGTGGAGGACGCCGAGGGGGCGCGATCGAGGCGGGGCCCAGAGGTCGACGTCGCGGACGGGCAAGCTGTTGCCGACGGAGAGGAGCGCGCCGGCGGGAGAGCCGGCGACGACGGCACGGGCGACGGCAGCCTCGGTGAGGTGCGGGCCGGCGGCGTGGGCCTCGGCGAGGGACCAGGCGAGGGCGTCGGCGCGACGGAAGCTCTCGGCCCAGGGGCTCGGCGAGGTGCGGCGCGCGGGGCCGAGGCGCGCAGCGAGGGCGCGGGCCGTGTCTTCGGGATCGGCGAGGACGAGGGCCGTCGCGTCCTGGGAGGGATCGTTCCAGCCGTGAGGCGTGATCACGAAACGCGCGGCCGTCGGGTGCTTCGCGAGGTAGTCGGCGTATCCCTGGGAGGTGGGGGGCGCGCCGAGCTCGAGGAGGACGTCGGGGGCATGGCGCACGGCGAAGGCCGGGTCACGCAGGAGGGCGTCGAAGGCAGCACACGAGACGAGGCCGGGCTCGGCGGGGCCGAACCGGGCTTGGCTGGTGGTCTCGGCGAGCAGGGGGTAGCCGGTGGCACGAGCGAGGGCCGCGGCGGCTTCGCGCAGGGAGGCGGAGGGGCGATCGAGGGGCGCGGGGCCGCAGACGATGAGGCCTCGTTCGGCGCGTGAGACGCTCGCGAAGAGGGCGTCGAGGGCCTCGGGCGGAGGCTCGCTCCGGGGCGGGAAGACGCGCGTGGTGCCGCGGCGAAGGACGCCGGCGAGGCGCGGGGTTCGGTCGGGATCGGGCCACGGCTGGCAGGGCTCGAGCGGCTTGCGGAAGCGCGCGTTCACGTGCACCGGGCCGGGATCGGGCCCGAGGGCGCGGGCCGCGGCGTGGAGGGCGACGCGGGCCGGCGCCTCGCGAGGCGCGCCGGGGTCGGGCAGGCCGAGCTCCACGAAGAACCGCACGTGCCCGCCGAAGAGCTTGGTCTGATCGATGGTCTGCGGCGTGGCGACGTCGACGGCCTCCCAGGGCCTGTCGGCCGTGACGAGAAGGAGCGGGACGTGGCTCTGCGAGGCCTCGATCACGGCGGGCAAGAAGTGCGCGCCGGCCGTGCCCGAGGTGCAGAGCACGACGCTCGGGCGATGGGTGGCGCGAGCCTGGCCGAGCGCGAAGAAGGCCGCGGCCCGCTCATCGACCGCGGTGTGGACGCAGAGGCCCGCCGTGACGTCTGCGGCGAGGGCGAGGGGCGTCGAACGAGAACCCGGACAAACCACGACGTCACGCACGCCGGCCGCAGCGAGCGCGGCCGTGAAGGTCTCGGCCCAGGCGAGGTGATCGTTGGTGCTCATGGGAGGCCGTTCGACGCCTGGAGGTCGGGATCGGCGGCGATGTCTCCGAACCCCAGGGCCGCGAGCATCGGCGCCTGCTTCGCGCGGATCTCGGCGTACTCGGCCGGAGGATCCGATCCCTCGACGATCCCGGCGCCCGCGTAGAGCCAGGCCTCGTCCGGCGAGACGAGCCCCGCGCGGATGGCGACCACGAAGTCGCCGTCGCCCGCGG
The DNA here is from genome assembly GCF_009649845.1 of Polyangium spumosum. Lineage (NCBI taxonomy): Bacteria > Pseudomonadati > Myxococcota > Polyangiales > Polyangiaceae > Polyangium > Polyangium spumosum. The sequence continues at coordinate 53,504 of NZ_WJIE01000010.1, read as the reverse complement.
CGTCGAACCAACCCACGGCGCCGGTGTACCAGCCACGCGCGTGAGGCTCGTGCGCGGCGATCCACGCCTTCGCGCGCTCCCGCGGCGCGCCGGAGACGGCCGGCGTCGGGTGCAGGGCCTCGACGAGCGAGAGCACGTGCGTGTCGTCCCGCAAGGCGCCGCGGATGGGCGTCCACAGGTGGTGCACGTTGGGCAAGCTGCGGATCGTGGGCCCCTCGGGGACGTCGAGGGAGGCGCAACGAGGGCCGAGGGCGGACGCGATGGCCTCGACGACGAGCGCATGCTCGCGCCGCTCCTTGGGGCTCGCGAGGAGCGCGCGCACGAGGGCGGCATCGTCTTCACCACGTCGCGTGGTGCCAGCGAGCCCGTCCGTGCTGACGACGCGGCCGTGGCGCGAGACGAGCCGCTCCGGCGAGGCGCCGAGGAAGACCCGATCCCCGCGCTGCACGGCGAACCGCGTGGTCTCGGCGTACGCCTCGGCGATCCGCGCGATCGCCGCGCGCGCGTCGAGCGGGCGCGCCGGGCTGAGGCGGCGCGCAGCGACGGGGACGACCTTGTCGAGCTCGCGCGCGCGGATGGCCGCGAGCGCCTCCCGCACGAGCGAACAGAAGGCCTCGCGGCTCGTGCCTTCGATCCGCGCGCCCTCCCCTGCCCCGCGTGGAGGCAAGGGCGACGAGGGCCGCGTCGCAGCGCCGAGCGCAGCCTCGATCGACACGAGCTCGGCTTCGATCGTCGAACGCTCGGGCGCGAGATCCCCGGTGTGCACGAGCAGCCAGAGCCACGCCTCGCCCGCGCGGGCGACGTAGAGCCACCGCGGCAAGGTGAAGCTCGCATCCGCGAAGGCAGACCACGGCTCCTTGCGGGGCGATTCGGTCTGGAAGGACAAACCCCCGACAAACCGCGGCCCCGGCGCGCCGCCCGCGTCCGCGTCGCGCTCCTCGCGCAGCGACGCGAAGATCCGCCGCGCCGCGCCCGTGACCGAGGGCAGGCACCCGGGTCCGCTCCCCTCGACACGAGCGGCCTCGCCGAAGCCCGCGACCTCGAGCGGCTCTTCCCCCTCGCGTCGCGGCGCCTGGAAGAGCACGATCGGCAGGGCGGACGCGCTGGCGGCGACGAGCCGGGCCGCGGGCACGACGGGCGCAGGGGCCACGACGGCCACGATCTCCCCGGCCGATCCCGCACCTCTGCTCGTGGCTCGCGCGAGCCGCGCGAGGAGGTCTGTCCCGAGGCCCGAAGACACTTACGCCTCCTCCCGCCGCGCCCTTTCCTCGAGCGGGGTGCCCACGAAGAGGTGGGCGACGCCGAACGTGAGCGGCGAAGCTTCGACCACGGACAACCCCGCCTCCCCCATCATCCGGGTGAAAACCTCGGGCGACGGGAAGGCCTCGATCGAGCGCTGGAGGTAGCGGTACTCCTTCGCGCCGGAGAGCGCCGCGCCGATACGCGGGACGATCTCGTGGACGTACGTGCGCGCGAGCAGGCCCATCAAGCCGGCGCGTGGCTCGGAGAGCTCGAGGATCACGACGCGCCCGCCCGGCCGCGTGACGCGCGCCATCTCGCGGAGCGCCCTGGCACGATCGGGGACGTTGCGGATCCCGAACGCGATGGCCACGCCGTCGACGCTCGCGTCCTCGAACGGCAAGGCCTGCGCGTCGCCGATGCGCAACGTGACACGATCCTCAAGCCCGGCCGCCGCGAGCTTGTGCGCGCCTTCGGCGAGCATGCCGCTCGACGGATCGAGGCCGATCACCGTGGCGTCGGGGTACCACCGGGCGATGGTCATCGCGAGGTCCGCGGTCCCCGTCGCGAGATCGAGCGCGCGCGCGCTCCGGCGAAGCGCGAGCGCCTGGACCGCGCGGCGCCGCCACCCCTGATCCATGCCGAGCGAGAGGATCCTGTTCAAGATGTCGTAACGAGCGGCGATGGCGTCGAACATCTCGCCGCTGCCCGCGCGTGGAGCCTTGGTCGCCTCGTGGCTCATCGTCCCACCTCGCTTCGTGGCCCGCTCAAGACGGGCGGCGGATCGGTCGCCTGCACGTTCTGCTTGCGCTCATGCAGGCGCATGTGACCTCGCTGGATGCCCTCCCCCGCGAGCGCGCGCAGCGCCGCGAGGTTCGACGCGAGCCCGACCGAGGCGAGCGCCACGGCGAGCTCACCCGCAGTCGATGCGCCGAGCATGTCGAGCGCGGCGCGCACGCCGGGATGCGCGCTCGACAGACCTCCGGCCGTGCCCACCGCGAGCGGCAGCTCCGCCTCGCCGACGAGCCCGCCGGGCTTGCGTTTCCACGTGCTGAGCGGCCGGTAGCGCCCGCCGTGCGCGGCGAACGCGTGCGCGCCGGCCTCGATCGCGCGGAAATCCTGCCCGAGCGCGAGGGCGGCCGCGTCGACGCCGTTCATGAAGCCCTTGTTGTGGGTGACGGCGCGGAACACATCGAGCTCGGCGAAGCGGCTCGCGCGCGCGATGCCGCCCGCGAGCTCCGCGCCGCCCACGTCCTCGTCACGCACCTCCGCGCGCACCCGCACGAGGCGCCGGAGCGGCAAGTTCGTGAGGATCCGGAGCCCCATCGTCCCGCCCGCGATCGCGTGCACGGCGGGCGCCATGGCCTCCGCGACCGTGTCGACCGTGTTCGCGCCCATGCAGTCGCCCACGTCGACGTGCACGTGCACCACGATCACGCCGAGCGCCTCGTCGAGCACGCGCACGTCGAGATCACGCACGCCGCCGCCGCGGGCCACCATGCGCGGGATCGACGTATCACCGAGCGCCGAGAGCCGCGCCTTCGCCTCGAGGATCCGCTCGCACGCGGCGCGCGGCTCGGGCACGTCGTCGAGCTGGATCTGGGCCGTCATGATCGGCGGATCCGCCTCGCCGAAGAACCCGCCCGAAGCCCGCACCATACGCGCCGCGTTCGACGCCGCGGCGATGACGCTCGGCTCCTCGACGGCCATGGGCACGAGGACGTCGCGCCCGTCGATCACGAAATTCAGGCCCACGCCGAGCGGGAGCGCGTGCGTCGCGATCACGTTCTCGCTCATGTGATCGGCGACCGTGACGTCGAGGACCCCGCCCCGCGCGAGGTGCGCGAAAGAGACGTCGTCGACGGCGCCCATCTCGCGCAGCACGACGAGGCGCGCCTCGGGCGAGCGCTCGTAGAACTTGCTGATGCGGCTCGTAATCGCGCGCTTCATCGGGCCTCCTCCGCCGAGACGAGCCGGCCGAGCAGCGCGCCGAGCTCGCCGAGCGGCACCGCCTGCGGGCCGTCCGAGAGCGCCGTCCTCGGATCCGGGTGCGTCTCGATCATGAGGCCCGCCGCGCCCGCCGAGAGCGCCGCGCGGCCGAGCGGCGCGACCAGATCCCGCCGTCCGAGGCCGTGCGAAGGATCCACGATCACCGGCAGCCGATGCACGTACCGGAGCAGCGCCACGGCGCCGATGTCGAGCAAGTTCCGCGTCGAGTCGTCGAAGCCGCGGATGCCGCGCTCGCAGAAGATCACGCCCTTCGCGCCGTGCGCGAGCAGGTACTCGCCCGCGAGCAGCCACTCCTCGATCGTCGCGGCCATGCCCCGCTTCAAGAGCACGGGCTTCTCGGTCTTGCCGATCGCCTTGAGCAGCGAGAAGTTCTGCATGTTGCGCGAGCCGATCTGCACGAGATCCGCGTACGCAGCGACCGCGGGGACGTGCCCCTCGCCGAGCGCCTCGGTCACGACCCGCATCCCGGTCGCGTCGGCCGCGCGCCGCACCCACTCGAGCGCGACGTCGCCGTGCCCCTGGAACGCGTACGGGCTCGTCCTCGGCTTGAACGCGCCGCCGCGGATGAACGAGACGCCGAGCGACGAGAGCACCTCGGCCGTCTCGCGCACCTGCGCCTCCGACTCGAGGCTGCACGGCCCACACATGAAGATGGGTTTGTCCGTGCCGACCTCGAGGCCGCTCACCTCGACGACCGGGCCCTGCGCCGTGACCATCGGGTGCGCGGGCTTCGGCGTCGTCACCTCGGCGACGCCGTCGATCCGGGCGAGATCCTCGGGATCCGCCGGCTGGGAAAACGGAGCGATGACGTAGTGCACCGCGCCGCCCGAGGTGCTGCGCTCGACGCGCGACACCCAGAGACCCCGCCCCGTGAGCTCGCTGAGCACGTTCGCCGCGTCGGCGCCGCTCTTCAAGGACACGATCATGGCGATTACCTCCTGCGCTCGGGCGTCGCGCGCGCGACGGTCACGAGGGCACTCTTGGCGACTCCATCCGGGATGATCGAGAGCCCCGCGATGGCCTCTTCACAGAGCCTCCGCGCGAGCGCGAGGCACTCGTCGACCACGCCCGACGAGCGCAGGAGCGAGGCCACGCGCCCGCCCACCTCGGGCCCGACCTCCTCGCCCGCGCACACCGCCTCGAGCAGCGGTACGAGCTCCGGGCAACGCTCGAGCGCGCAGAGCAAGGGGTAGGTCATCTTCCCCTCGCCGAGATCCGCGAGCAGCGTCTTGCCCGTGGCCTCGGGATCACCCGCGACGTCGAGGACGTCGTCGACGAGCTGGAAGGCGACGCCGAGCTTCTTGCCGTAGTCGACGAGCGCCTCGCAGCCCTCGTCGCTCACGCCGCCCGCGCGCGCACCGGCGAACATCGCCCAGCGGAAGAGCGAGGCCGTCTTGCCGTCGACGATGTGGAAGTAGTCGCTCACGCTCGTGTCGAGCTTGCCGCGGCGCGCGAGCTGCATCGACTCGGCGATGACCATCTCCTTCACGACCTCGAGCATGCGCGCGAGGACCTCGGCGTTGCCCACGCGCTGGATGCGGCAGAGGGCCTCGACGAGCAGCCAGTCGCCGCCGAAGATGCTCGCGGCGTTGCCGTAGATGACGCGCGCCGCGTCGGCGCCGCGCCGACGCGCGCCGAGGTCGACGACGTCGTCGTGCAGGAGCGTCGCGTTGTGCACGAGCTCGACCGCCACGGCGTAGGTGCGCGCCGCCTCGCTGAAGCCCCGGCCCACGTGCGCCGCGAGCGCGACGACGATGGGCCGCAGGCGCTTGCCGTCCTGCGAGAGCAGGTGCCGCGCGCTCTCCTGGGCGGGCGTTTGTCCTTCCAGCCCGGTCGACGTTCGGGGCTTCGGATCGCCTGCGGCGTCCTCCGCCCCGAGACCCACGCTCGCGATCGCGCGATCGACCTCGTCGAGATCGTGGGCGAGGAAGAGGCGGAGCTCCGCGAGTTTGTTTGCGAGCGGATCGAGGCCGTGCTCCTGGCAGCCGCGCTCGAGGGTTCCGACGACGTCGTGGTGAGGGACGCGCTGGATGGGATACGTTGCGATCGACATGGGTTCTCCCGCCGGGGCACGGCTCTTTCCGCGCCGTCCCCGGACCGAAGGGTCTCGAGACTGCCTAGGCCCTGCGCTTGCGCGTTGCGACGCGAAGCGGAAAACGGATGAGGTCGCCGAAGGGCGAGAAGTCCACGCGGCGCGAGCGGATGAAGCCGTCGAGCGCGGTCTCGGCGACGATCACGAAGGAGAGCAGGCGGCGCACGCGGTCGGCGCGTTGCTCGGCGCCCGACGCGCGCGGGCGGGCCTCGAGGAGCGCCACCGCTCGCTCGAGCCGCCCCCGCACCGACTCGGCGAGCAGCCGCTCGCGCTCGTCGAAGACCTTCGAGATCATCTTCCAGAAGTCCGTCTCGGCCTCGAAGTACTCCTTGCGCTCACCCGGCCGGAACACGCGGCGGACGACGCCCCAGCGCTGCAGCTCCGTGAGCGACATGCTCACCGCGCCGGCCGAGAGGCTCAGCCGCTCGCCGATGACGGCCGCGGGCAAAGGCTCCGCCGCGATGAACAGGATCGTCCACACGCGCCCGAGAACGCGACGAAAACCCCAGTGCTCGATCACGTCGCCGATCGCCTCGGCCGCGATGAGCTCGGCCTCGTGGGCTTCGTCGTGTCTCGGGGTCTCGCGCTCGGACATGGTGACGTGAACTTTCAAAAGATTTTGAAACTGCAGGTAGCGGTAAAGGTCGGCGCGGTCAAGACGAGGCGCCGACATTTTCACGCTCGCCCGCGTGGCCTTCGCGGCGGCGCAACGCGTCGTGGAAATGGCGCGTCGGGACGACGCCGCGCGAAATGGAAACGACGCGGCCCCGACGTCGTCGCCGGGGCCGCGGGGGAAGCGTCGCGGAGCAGCGCGCTTCAGGGCGAGAGGTGCGAACGCAGCGCGCGATGCTCGCGCCAGATCTCCTCGGGCATCTTGTCGCCGAACGACCCGAAGAACGCCTCCTGATCGGCGAGGTCCTCGATCCACGCGTCACGATCGATCGAGAAGAGCTCGCTCATCGCCGATGCGTGGAGATCGAGCCCGCTCGTGTCGAGCTCGCCCTCGGCCGGGAAGATGCCGAGCGCCGTCTCATGGCCCTTCGCCCGGCCGTGCACGCGATCGTTGATCCACCGCAACACGCGCAGGTTCTCGCCGAAGCCGGGCCAGAGGAACTTGCCCGCCTCGTTCTGGCGGAACCAGTTCACGTGGAAGACCTTCGGGAAGCTCGAGCGACCGCGCCCCATCTCCAGCCAATGCCGGAAGTAGTCGCCCATGTTGTATCCACAGAACGGGCGCATCGCCATCGGGTCGCGGCGCACGACGCCCACCTTGCCCGTGGCCGCCGCCGTCGTCTCCGAGGCCATCGACGCGCCGAGGTACACGCCGTGCGCCCAGTCGCGCGACTCGTACACGAGCGGCGCGAGCTTGGCCCTGCGGCCGCCGAACACGAAGGCGCTGATGGGCACGCCCTCGGGCGCCTCCATCAACGACGAGACGCTCGGACACTGCTTCGCCGGCACGCAGAAACGGCTGTTCGGGTGCGCCGCAGGCTCCTTGCTCGCCGGCGTCCACGGCCTGCCCTTCCAGTCCGTGAGCTCCGCCGGCACCTGGCCGTCCATGCCCTCCCACCACGGGTGCCGCTCCCGCGTCATCGCCACGTTCGTGAAGATCGTGTTGCGCTGGACGGTCGCGAGCGCGTGCGGGTTCGTCTTGCGGCTCGTCCCGGGGGCGACGCCGAAGAAACCTGCCTCGGGGTTCACGGCCCAGAGCCGACCATCCGCGCCGACGCGCAGCCACGCGATGTCGTCGCCGACGGTCCACACCTTCCAGCCCGGCTGGCTCGCGGGCGGCACCATCATCGCGAGGTTGGTCTTCCCGCAGGCGCTCGGGAACGCAGCGCAGATGTACGTCACGTTCCCCGAAGGATCCTCGAGGCCCATGATGAGCATGTGCTCCGCGAGCCAGCCCTCGTCGCGACCCATGGTGCTCGCGATGCGGAGCGCGAAGCACTTCTTGCCGAGCAGCGCGTTGCCGCCGTAGCCGGAGCCCACGCTCCAGATGAGCCTCTCCTCGGGGAAATGCGCGATGAAGCGGCGCTCCGGATCGAGGTCGCCGAGCGAGTGCAAGCCCCGGCAGAAGTCGCTCGAGGTGCCGAGGTGCTCGAGCGCGACCTTGCCCATACGCGTCATGATCCGCATGCTCGCGGCGACGTACGCGCTGTCGGTGATCTCGACGCCGACCTTCGAAGCAGACGAGCCGGCCGGGCCCATCAGGTACGGGACCACGTACATCGTCCGCCCGCGCATCGAGCGGTCGAAGAGCCGGCCCACCTTCTCGCGCGCCTCCGTCGGCGACATCCAGTTGTTCGTCGGCCCGGCGTCCTCGGCGCGATCCGAGCAGATGAAGGTCAAATGCTCGGTCCGCGCCACGTCGGACGGATGGCTCCGGTGCAGGTAACAACCGGAGTACGCGACCTGGTCGAGCTCGTGCAGCGTGCCGTCCCGGAGCATGGCCTGCACGAGCCCGCGGTACTCCTCCTCGGAACCATCACACCACACCACGCGGTCGGGCTCCGTCTGGCGGGCCACCTCTTCGACCCACGCGGAAAGGCTCTGATTGTTCATGGCGCGGTAGAGTAGCCCCCAGGGCAGCGCGACGCTACCGGGTGACATTCCGCGGACATCCTCGGTCCCCGCCCGATACGACGAGGGCGTGCGCGCTTTCACGAGCAAGAAGACCGAAGTGCGGTAGTCTCGCCCGCTGTGCGACGCGTCGTCGTGCTCCCAGAACGCGGCAAGCTCATCGTCGCCACGGACCTCCAGGGTCACGTGGAGGACTTCGAGCGCATCGCCGCCATTTTCGAACGCGCCGCCCGCGAGCCCGATGGGGCCGTCCTGGTCGTCACGGGCGACTTGGTGCACGGGCCCGAGCTCGCCGAGATGGACTGGCCCGACTACCTCGGCAGCTACTACGAAGGCGACTCGCCCGGGGTGCTCGAGCGAGCGCGCGATCTGCAAAACAGGTACCCGGACCGCGTTCATTATCTGCTCGGCAACCACGAGCACGCGCACGTCGGTGGCCCCATCGTCGCGAAGTTCTTCCCGGACGAAGCGATGCGGCTCGAGCAGCTACTCGGCGACGACGGCACGCAGGCGATGCGTGACTGGTTTCGTACGTGGCCGTTCGTCGCCGTCGCCCCCAAGGCGCAGCTCGTCATGCTGCACGCGGCGCCACACGCGCGCATCCAGAGCCGCGACGACCTCGAGAACCTTTCGCTCGACGGCTGCACGGGGTTGACGCTCGAAGAGATGGCCGCCCGCGGGACGCTCGGGGCGCTGCTCTGGGCCCGAACGACCTCATCCGATCGCGCCTGGGCCTTCCTGCGCGCCATCCACCCGAACGCGCGCGTCGCCGTGTACGGTCACGACGTGGCGCGGACCGGCTACGCGATCGATCGCGAGCCGATGCTCTGCGTGTCGACGAGCTTCGGCTGCTTCGACGGGGACAAGCTCTACCTGGAGTGGGATCTCTCGGAGCCGGCGATGAGCGCCGAGGACGCCGCCCGCCGCGGCCTCCGGATCTTGCACCCGGGGGCCCCAGCGGTTCATCGCGGCGCGTTTTAGCCCTTCGCGGCCGCAGGCGTCGCCGTGCGCGTCGGGGGACCGGCCTCGGGCGAGCGCTTGTTCCACACGTAGGCGCCCACGGCGAGCGCGATGAGGACGAGCTGCGCGGTGATCGTCTCCAGCGTCGGGTAGAAGCCGAGGACGGGCACGCTCGGCAGGCCGACGCGGTGCGCCGGCACCACGCCCGCCATCTGCAGCGCCGAGAGGCCCTGCCCGACGAACACGACCGCGAGGCCGTAGAGCATGTAGCTGGAGATGCGGAAGAAGACCTGCGGCGGCGCGAAACGTCCGGCCCGCGTGTACGCGACGACGAGGATCACGAGCAGGACCGCGCCGACCCCCGCGCCCACGACGGCCGCGAACGGCGAGGCGTCGGAGGCGAGCAGGGCCTGGTAGAAGAGGACGGTCTCGAAGGCCTCGCGGTAGGCCGCGAGGAGCGAGACGCCGAAGAGGGAGAGCGCGGCCTTGCGTGGCGAGATGTGCTCCTTGAGGAAGCGCATCCAGCGCTGGACCTCGCGCTTCGCGAGCAGCGAGTAGCTCACGTAGAAGAGCACGGCCGTCGCGAGCAGCGCGGTGATGCCCTCGATGAGCTCGCGGTTCGCGCCCGAGATCGTGATGAGCTTCTGCGAGAGCAGGAACGTGAGCACGCCGAGGACGATCGCCACGAACCAGCCGAGGTGGACGTAACGCTTCTTGTCCGAGTGCCCCGCCTGCGCCGCGAGGCCGAGCAGCGCCGCGATGAGCAGCGCGGCCTCGACGCCCTCGCGCACGACGATGCCGCCGCTCGAGATCGCCGTGGACAGGAAGCCCGTCCGCTTCGCGCCTTCCTTCAGCTTCGACTCGGCGGCCGTGAGCTCCGCGAGGGTCTGGCCGATCGAGGCGCCGACGTCCGCCGGCCCCTCGCCACGATCGAGGGCCGCGCGCATGTCCATGTAGCGCTCTTCGAGGCGCGCCACGATCGCGGCGTCGATCGACTTGAGCTGCGCCTCGACCGGCTCGACACCTTCGAGGTAGCTGTCGATGATCTGGCCCTTCGCGCCCTCGCGATCCCCACGCTGCAGCGCGACGCGCGCCCGATCGAGCTTCGCCCGCGCGAGCGCGAGCGGCGAGCTCGCCGCGCGATCCTCGTAAGGCGCGCGCTTGCGAAGATCCGCGAGCACCGCGGGGACACGCTCCTTCGCCACGCCCGCGGCCTCGAGCTCCTCACGCAGCGACGCATCCGCGCGGGTCGCGAGCTCCGCGAGCGCGTACGTCGGCGATCCATCCGCGGGCTCGGCGACGTGGCGCAGCGAGACGACGTAAAACGCGAGGTCCCATCGATCGGCGTCGCTGAGCTGCGAGAACGGCACCATCGCGGTGCCCTGCACGCCGAAACGAACGGTGTTCATGACGCGGAAGGGCGTCATGCCGTCAGCGATGTCCGGATCCCAGAAGTTCGCGGGGCGCGGGTTCAGCGTCGCGGCCTTCGGCGTATCGCCGCGGCCCTCCGCGCCGTGACACTCGGTGCAGTGTTGCAGGAAGAGGCTCCGGCCTCGCTCGGCGTTCGGGGCCGTCGTGGGCGCCTCGGCCAGGCGGAAAGAGCCGAGGATCGCCGTCTTCGCTTCGAGCGTCGCGGCCGACACCTCGCTCGCGGGCGCCTTCTCGTCGACGAGCTTGCGCACCTTGCCGACGAGCGCGGGCAGATCCACGCGTGGCGCGCCCGCGGGCAGCGCGGGCTGGATCCGCCCGGCGATCTTCGCGCCGTCGTCGAGGAGCGAGAGCTGCTCGTCGTACTCGGCCTGGTTCGTGATCGCGCCCTTCTCCACGGCGCCGCCGTAGTCCGCGCCCACGTAGCCGAGCACGTGCACGAGCCGCTGCGCTTCGACCTCCGGCGGATCGCCGTAATCCGCCCTCGCGAGGGGCGCGGCCACGAGCACCAGCGCCGCCGCGAGCAGCGCCACGAGCGACCGGAATCGGGCGAAGATGACAATCATGTTCAACAAGAATACCGGAAGAGCAAAACGTTGCAAGGGCTGGATCAGAAGTGATCCAAGGACCCGAAAAACGTTTGGCCGGGATCGATGGTGGACAGAGGAGCGCCGAGCGCGAGGGCCATGGGGATGGCCGTCGCGCGGGTCGTCGCGACGAACGGATCGGCGCCGAGGTGCGGCGGCAACCAGCCCGCGACGTGCGCCGCGCCCTCGGCGAGGGCGATCCGTCGCACGGCGCCGAGGACGTCCTCCCGCGAGATCCCGGGCGCGGCCCACTCGTCGACCCACAAGGCGCGGGGCGGGGGCGCGGCGCCGTCGTCACGCGCGCCGTCGTGCAGCGCGGCGAGCACGTAGCCGACGTCGCGCCCGCCCTGCCGCAGGATCCAGCCGAGATCGACGTGGTTGCGGAAGCGGAAGTAGCGGAGGATCTCGAGCGTGCGCGCAGGCCGCACCCACGCGGGATCCCAGGACGCGTCGTACGTCTCGAGCATCCATCGCTCGTCTTCCGCGGTGGCCGGGCGCGCTTCGAGCGACGTCTCGGAAGGAAGCGCCTCCACGTGCGCCGTGTGTTCGAGCGCCGGCGAGGCGACGAAGCCGAGGCGCTCGTAGAAGCCGGGATCGATGTCCGAATAAAGCAAGGCGAGCGCGACGCCCTCCGCGCGCGCCTCGTCGAGCACGGCGCGGAGCAGCTCGGTCGCGGCGCCCGTCCCGCGGGCGTCGGGCCGCGTGAAGACCGCGCCGATGCCCACGCCGGGGGCCTTGCCGCCGCCGGGGATGCTCACCTGGATGCCGTACCGCTTGATGCCCGCGACGAGCCCCGTGTCGTCGACGAGCCCCGTGTACCGCAGGATCGCGGGGCCCGCGCGGCGGAGCTGCTCTCGCTGGGCCTCGATGTGCGCGTCGATCGCGCGCCCGCCCGACCAGATCACGTGCGTCTGCCGCGCCGCCTCGGCGACGAGCGCGTCCTCGAGCCGGGGCACGTAGGTGCGGCTCACGAGGGCGTGATCTCCCGGCGGATCTCCTCGGCGACGGCGAGCGTGCCGCGATCGATCTCGTCGTCCGTGAGGTAAGGCGCGGGGCCGATCCGCACGAAATCTCCGCGCGAATCGACGAAGATCCCCCGCGCGCGCAGCCGCTCGACGACGCGCCCTGCGCCGGGAGCTCGTACGGCGACAAAAGCCCCGCGCCGCTCGTCCACGCGGGGCGAGGCCACGTGGTCGGCGAGCCCCGCCTCGTCGAGCCTCGCGAGGACGCGGCGCGTTTGTCGTGTCGAGATCACGCGCAGGGCCGGGACGTCGAGCCCGAAGTGGTCCCAGTGCCGGAGCACGGCGTCGGCGCGGTAGATCGGCGTGGGATCGAAGGTCGCGCCCGAGAAACGCGCGCCGCCCGGCCCGTAACCCACCGCGTGCGTGCGCTCGCCGTCGAGCGCCGAGAAATCCGCGAACCAGCCGGTGTCCGCGGGCCTCAGGTTCGTCGCGGCGGGGAAACGCAGGAAGCAGATCCCCTCGCCGAGCTCGGCATACTTGTAGCCGCCGGCCGTCACGAAGAGCGCGTCCTTCGCCGGTCCCCATTCGATCGGGACCACGTTGAACGCATGGTACGCGTCGACGAGCGGGACGGCGCCGACGGAGACCGCGCGCGCCGCGATCTCCCCGATCCTCGGCACGACGTACGCGTCCTCGAAGAGCACGGCCGAGATCACCACGACGCTCGTGCCGGGCACGATCGCCTCGAGGAAACGATCGACGAGCGTCTCGCGATCCTTCGTGTCGATCCACGTGACGCGCAGCCCGTCCTCCGCGAGCCGCGAGAGCTGGCGGTGGAGCGAATGGAACTCGGAGCGCGTCGTGACCACGCGTGGCCCCGACGCGAGGGGGAAACACGAGAGCAGGCGCGTGACGAGCTCGTGCGTGCTCTTGCCGAAGGCAATCGCGTCGCCCTCGTCGAAGCCGAGGCGCCGGAGGACGCCGCGCCCGACGGCGTCCATCTTCGGGAAGACCGAGCGCGACCACTTGTCGTCGACGAAGCGCGCAGCGTCGTCGAACGCCTCGATCATCGCGTCACGAGCGACGTCGGGCCACGCCTGGTGCGAGTGACCGGTGAGGAGAACTCTGTCTCCCGTCACGAACCGCCCATACGCCGCCCGAAACGCGTTCAGATCCCGGACGTGGCCCGCCTCGTCGCTCATGCTCTCCCCTCCCCCGTCATTTGCGCGAATACGACACGGTCACGGTCGTGTCGACCGAGGTCTTCTGCTTCTCGGTCTTGCCGCCCGCGCTGAGCTGCACCTCGAGCGTCATCGCGCTCTTCACGCTCATCGATCCGCCCGTCGGCGCCACGTCCTTCGTGTCGAGCACGCTCGTGCCGCTGCCCTTCGACTCGAACGCGACGAGGCGCGCCGTCGTGCCCGGCGGCATGCCCGGCGGCGACACCTTGTCGTTCGCCGCGAGCTGCTTCACCGCGACGTCGAGCGTGAGCACGTCGCCCTTGCGCTCCTTCAACGTGAACGTCGAGACCTGCAGCAGATCCGCGCCGTTCGCCGAGAGCCGGCCGATGACCTCCCACTTCGCGCCGTTGCCCACGGCCTCGTCCGGCAGCGGCGCCGTCATCGACTCGATCGACTGCGTCATGCCCGTCATCATCTGCTGCGCCGCCTGCGGCACGGCGCTCGGGATGCTCATGGTCACGTCGTGCACGCGGCCCTTCTCGTCGACGAAGTACCGCATGCCGAGCCCCTTGAGCGGCGCGAGCTGAGGCTTCAGCGCCTCGGTGATCTTGGCCTGCCCCGGCGCCAGCGACTCCACGCCGACGTCCTTCAACGTGCCCTCGATCGGCCAGTCGCTGCCCTTCTTGTCGCCCGCCGAGAAGTCGAACGTCATGATCATGCGCGGCATCTTCATGGGCGGCATGTTCATGCCCGGCGCGCTCATGCTCATCTCGAGGTCCATGCCCATGCGCAGCGGCTTCGACGTGCCCTTCACGAGCGCGTAGGACGCAGCCGATCGCGGCTCGCCGCCCGCCGCGAGCAGCCGCACGACCGGCCGCCCGCCCGCCTTGACGAGCTTGTCCGCCGCGCCCTTCGGCAAGATCCCGTGCGGCGCGCTCGGCACCGAGGTCTTCGCCGCCACGTCCGCCGCCGGCTTCGTCTCGCCCTTCGGCTCCGTCTTGGCCTTCGTATCGGCTTCCTTCGGCTCCTCGTCCTTCGGCGCGACGGCCTTCGCCTCCGCCTCGGGCTTCGGCGCCTCCTCGGGTTTTGCCTCCGCCTTCGCCTCGGGCTTCGGCTCGGGGGCCTTCGCCTTCGCCTCGTCGACCTTCTCCGGCGCGGGCGTCGGCGGGGTGTCCTTCGATTCACACGCGACGAGCGAAAAAGCGAGCAGCCCGGCGAGCGGCAAGCCTAGGAGCGACCTCGACATCACGGAAAAACCTCCAGAGCCGGCCCGACCGAACCCGAGAAGATCCAGCGGCGGCCGAGCCTGCTTTATCCCACTTCCAGGCGCGGTTCCACTTCGCCCACGCGCGGCGAGCCAGCGTGCTTCGTCACCCTCTCGCGTGACACGGTAAAAACGTTGCCCACCTCGTTCGAACCGGGGAATGATGGCGAACTAGAGGCACCAATGCGCGCGCGCGCCGAACTCCTCGACGGACTCCTGGAGCTCCACCGGTACGAAGATCGCAGCGCGCGCCGCAGCGTCTTCCGGCAGAGCATCACCTCGCTCGCCATCGAGGCCTCGATCGACGGCCCGCCGCCGCTCGACGGCCTGTCCGCCGAGGCCCTGCTCGCGGGCATCCGCGTCGCGCTCGCCGACGGCCTCTTCGACGACCTCGGCTGGCTCGCGCCCGCCGCCGCGGCCGTCGCGCTCTACGAGATCACCGGCGCCTTGCCCCTCGGCCCGGAGCGCCGCGAGATCGGCCGCCGCGTCCTCGCCCAGCTCTACGACGGCAGCGCCTCCACGTTCGTCGCGCTCGCCACGCGTATGGCCCTCGGCAGCGCCCGCGCCCTCGCCGGCGCGCCCGTCCGCGCGCGTATCGCCCTCGCCTTGCAGCTCCCGAGCAGCGTCGACGTGCCCGTCGATCCGCTCGCCCTCGCGCTCGTCTCTCGCCGCGACCTCGCCCGCGACTGGGTCGGCGCTGCCTCCACCGGCTCGCTGCCCGAGCGCCGCCTCGCCGCGCGCCTGCTCGAGCGCGCCGCCCGCGAGGCCGTCCGCCGCGCCGGCCAGGGCGACGACGACGCCTTGCGCCTCTTCCGCGGCTTCGTCGAGAACGCCCCCGCATCGACGGGCCGCGCGACGGCCCCCGACGTCGTCGCCCCGGCCTACCACCTCCTGCTCGCCGACCGTGAGACGCTCGTCTGGCGCCACGTCGCCGCCGCTCGCGGCCTGCTCGCCGGCGCGCTGCCCGAGCTCCACCACGAGATCCACAAGAACCTCGCGCCGAACCTCAGCCCGACCGAGTGGCGCCGCGCCGCGACCTCCCTCGTCGCGAGCATCGCCGTCGATCCCGACAAGAACCTCGAGGCGAGCCGCGCGCTTCTCGCCTCCGAACTGCTGCGCGAAGATCCCGGCCTCGCCATCACCATGGTCTGGGGCCTGCCGCGCGCCGCCGACGCCGAGCCCGAGGCCGCCGAGGCGCTGCTCGAAGCCATCACCACCACGCAACCCATCGCCGTCGCCGACAGCGTCGCCGAGCTACGCGTCGAGCTCGGCCCGGCCTTCGGCGCCCGCGCCCGCGCCGCGTGTACCCAGGCCCTCGCCGTCAGCCTCGCCGCGCCGCAGACCGACGACGGCCTCACCGCCCTCGGCCAGAGCATCCTCCGCGATCTCGAAGGCCGCGAGCCCTCCGAGCTCGCCGCCACCGTGCGCAGCGCGCTCGACGCCTTCGTCGAGAGTGGCTCGCGCGAGGCCCACGCCCGCGCCCTCGCCGCCCTCGATCTCGCCGCGAGCACGCTCGACGCCCTCGACGCCCTCGACGCCGGCGCGGGCCCCGTCTCCTCGCCCCGCGCCGCCCTCCTGCCCGGCCTCCCGCAGACGAGCTTGTCCCGCCGCGCCGCGGCCCGCCTCGTCCGCGAGCTCGATTCGAACCTCTACGAGTCCGGCGCGCTGCGCAGCCTGCTCCTGCTCGAGCGCCGCGGCTCCGGCACCGAGGGGGCCGCGCTTGGCCTCGACGCGCTCGACGATCGCATCACCCGCTTCCTCCTCCGCGTCGAGGCGCAATCTCCGCCCGAGGGCGCGCCTCCACACGCGACGTTCCACCAGCGAAACCTCCGCGCCCTCCTGCACGTCGTCGACGGCGAGAGTGAAGGCGACGGCGACTCCGACGCCGGGCGCGGGCGCGGAAAACGCCGCCTGCTCGACACCTGCGACGTGCTCTCGAAGCGCCTCGCGAAGGAACCTGGCTCGCCGCTCCGCCGCGCCGTCGTCGCCACCGTCGCCCGCGCCTTCGACGCGCTCGTCCGCACCCACGCCGCCGACGCCGCCGACGTCCTGCTCTTCGCCTGCATGCGCAGCGGCGATCCCGAGACGCTCGCCATCCTCGCCGAGGCGAGCGTGCACCCCGACGTCCGCAGGCTGCTCGACTGCCAGGCCCGCTTCACCGCCGCCCTCGACGCCGCCGCCTCCGATCGCGCGAGCGCCGAGCGCATGGACGCCGCCCTCGCGGCCCTCGAGGCGCTCGTCGCCGACCTGCCCCAAGGCGCCTCCCAGCGCACCGAAGCCCTGCGCACCGCCCTCGCCCGCCTCGCGCGTGGCCTCGACGCCGTGCGCGCCGCGCGCGCCCTCGGCCCGCTGGCCGAGTCTGCGACGAAGGAAGGATCTCCCCTCGTCTCGCTCGAAGATGCGCTCGTCTCGATCGCGCGCCTCACGGCCTCGGCGCGCCGCCGCTTCGGCGACGGCGAGGGCGACGAGACCCCACACTCCACGATCCTCGGCGCCCACGCCCTCGCGCTCGCCGCCGGCATGGCCCGCGAGGGCGGCGCGACGCCCGAGCTGAAGGCCGCGATCGAAAAACTCGTCGAGGCCACGCGCGCCTCCGTCCCGGCTCCGCTCGCCGTCCTCGCCGCCCTCGTCCTGCCGCGCCTCTGCGACCTGCCCGGCCAGCGCGTCGGCGGCGCCACGAGCGAGCCCGACGACCTGCCCACGACCGATCTCCCCTTGCCCGCGTGGCTCCCTCCGCGCCGCACCCTCGGCGGCTTCTTCGTCCACAAGCGGCTCGGCGGCGGCGCGGTCGGCACCGTCTTCGTCGTCACGCGGGCCGAGGAGCGGCACGATCCCTCCGCCGAACGTTTTGCCCTCAAAGTACCCGACTACGACGCCACCGCCGCGCGTAGCGTCTCCGAGGCCGAGTTCCTGAAGCTCTTCCGCGACGAGGCCGGCGCGTTGCTCTCGCTGCCCGACCACCCGAACCTCCCGCGCTTCGTCACCTTCGACGCCGGGGCGCGGCCGAAGCCCATCCTCGTGATGGAGCTCATCGAGGGCATACGCGCCGATCAGCTCATCGACAGCCGGAGCCTCACGATCCAGACCGCGCTCGCCTTGCTCGACGGCGTGCTCGGGGGGCTCGAGGCCATGCACTCGGTGCGCATCGGCCACCTCGACATCAAGCCATCGAACGTGATCCTGCGCGGCGGCAAGGGCCCCGTCCTCGTCGACTTCGGCCTCGCGGGCCGGCACATCCGGCCTGGCTGCGCCACCGCGAACTACGGCGCGCCCGAGGTCTGGGGCATCGTGCCCGAGGGCGCGACCGCGACGCCGCTCACGGCCGACATCTACAGCTTCGGCTGCCTCGCCTACGAGGCGCTCACGGGCGATACGCTCTTCGACGGGCCGAGCGACGTCGCGCTGATCTCGGCGCACCTGACGCATGACGGCTTGCCCCCGAAGGTCCGGCGCCTCTCGCAGGGCCGCCTCGCCTCGGTGGGCATGTTCCTGTTCCAGTGCCTGCGCCACAACCCGGAGCAACGCATGACGGCCACGTCCTTACGCGCCGAGCTCCGCCGCATCGCCCCCGAGCTGCTCCGCCTGCGCTGGCCGATCGCGGACTGAAAGACGTCGATGCCGGTCTTCGCCGCCCGGGAAGAGCCAGATCGACATGTCACTTTGTCGCTCCAGCCCCCCTGGAGACCGACATCGACATCTCGTTTTGTCGTTCCGGCCCCCCTGGAGACCGACATCGACATCTCGTTTTGTCGTTCCGGCCCCCCTGGAGACCGACATCGACATCTCGTTTTGTCGTTCCGGAGCTCCGGAGACCGGGATCGACGGGTCTTCTGCCTCTAGGCGAACGTCAGCACGTCCTCGACCGGACGCCGCAGCGACCGCGCCGTCGGCGGATCCGCCTTCGAGAGCCGGAACAGGAGGACCTCCGCGTTCCCCTCGGGCACGGGAAACACCTTCGAGAACCGCTCCCGCAGCTCCCCGAGCCGCTCGCGCACCTTCGGCTCGAGCCCCTTGCCGCCGCCCCGCTCGAGCCGCGCGAACAGGTACAGCATCGACGACCACGGCTGCAGCGCGAGCCCCAGCGACGTCGCCGCGAGCCACACCCGCTCGAGCGCCCGCCCGCCCTCGAAATACGAGCGCGACGACGTCCCCGGAAACACCACGAGCCCCGCCGCCGACGACGACAGGAGCGCGCGCTGCGCGGATCGCTCGAGCGACCCACCGCCTCCCATCTTCGCCGCGAACTCCATCGCCTTCCAGGTCGTCGCGAGCCGCACCGCCGCGAGCGCGGGCGGCGGCACGTCGAGCGTGAGCACGTCGAGCCCGTCGCGTGTCCCGAGGACCTCCTCCTCCGTCCAGCGCAGCTCCGCTCCCATCTCCTCGTTGTGCTTGCGCGAAAGGAACAACATCCGATCGCCCTGCCCGAGGATCTGCCCCACCTCGTCCAGCGCCGCCCGATCGGTCACGAGCAGGAGCTTTCCCTTTCGCTCCTCCGCCGCCGCCGCGAGCTCCCCGGCCGCGTAGTCCGAGAGCGGCGCCCCCGTGCCGGGCTTGCGGTTCGTGCAACGCGCCCCGAGCACCGCGCAGAGCGGATCAACCGCGTACGACGCCTCGTCCACGCGAAACACGACGTCACACGCGAGCCGCGGATCCTTCCCACCGGAAGGAAACACGACCTCGGCCGAGAGGCCCATCGCGGGCGCCGCGAGGACCATGTTCTCCACGGCCGCGCCGAGCGCGGCGAAGCTCGCCGCGAGCTTGTAATCGTTCAGCGTCCGGCCCCCGTCCGGAGACACCAGACACCGCACCCGCCCGCCCTTCGCGACGAACCGCCACGGCTGCGCGTTGCCGCCCGACGGCGCCAGCACCGCGAACCCCACGAGCCTCCGCACGTCCTCCCGCGTGACCGTACGTTTGTCCGCGGCCCGCGCGAGCGGCGGGACCTCCGGCGGCGGCAGCGGCCTGCGTGAAAACGCCTCCTCCAGCGCCGCGTCCACCTGCAGCGGCGCCTCGCGCCCGTCCTTCACGAGGGCCTCGAGGTCCACGTAATACCGCCCCGAGCGCGTCAGCTCGCCGAGGAGCATCCGCCGCGCCACGTCGGTCGTCACCGCGCCGCCGAGCATCGTCCCCGACGCGAGCTGCGGCCACGACGTCGTCGTCTCCTCGACCTCGAGCAGCGACGCCCCGAGCCGGCCCCGGAGCGCGTCCGGCCCCAGGATCCTGAGCACGATGGCCACCTTCTGCGCCGCCGAGAGCCCCTTCAGCTCCGCCGCCGCGAGCCCACGCAAGAGCCCGTGCAGCACGGGCCTGTCCGGCTCCCGATCGAAGCGCTCGACGTCGAGCATCCCCCGATCGTTCGTCTCCATCAGCACCGGGATCCCGCGCGCCCGCGCCCGCTCGCGCAGGAGGATCTTCGTGAAGAGGTCGTCACACTCCTCGAGCACGAGATCGAGCTTTCCGCCCTCGGTCAAGAACGCCTCGGCGTTCTCCTCCGTGAGGCCCGCCTCGAAGACATCCACCCGCAAGAACGGGTCGATCTCGGCGATCGCGCGCGCCGCGATCACGCACTTGTGCAGGCCGATCTCGTGCACCCCGGCGCGCAGGCGGTTCATGTTGGAGAGCGCGAGCTCGTCGAAATCGGCGAGCCGGAGCGTCCCGCCCACGCCCTCGAGCGCGAGCGTCACCGCGCACGCCTGCCCCACGGACAGGCCCACCACGCCGATCCGCTTCTCGCGCAGGATCCGCTGCTCGTCGGGCGTGATCTTGTATCGATTGCGCGAGAAACGCAGCTCGCGGTACTCGGCCTCGCCGAGCACGTGCACGAGCCGCCCGCTCCACGGGTAATGGACCCAGGTCCCGCGCTCCTCCGTCGGCCCGTCCCCGAGCGCCGCGCGGACCGCCTCGTCGAGCGCCGCGCCCCGGAGCCGCTGCTTCGGCGACCGCGTCGCGCAGAGCTCCGCGAGCTGATCGACGTACCTGTCGTGCACCTCGCGCACGAGCCCCGAGGCGCAGAGCTCCTCGACCTTGCGCCTGTCCCACGAGTCGGCGAGCGAGAACAACGCCGGCCTGTACGTCCCGTGATCTGCGCCCGCGGCGAGGGCCGCGAGTCGCTCGGCGAGCCTCATTCCTTACCCCTGCTTCGGTTTGTACCGGCCGATGGCCGTCAGCTCGTAGACGTGCTCGAGGAACTCCGGGAGGATCTGCGCCGATATCGCCCAGCAATTGCCCTGCCCGAGATCGAGCAGCTTGCAGCGCTCGACGTGCTCGACGTCCGGGTGCTCGTGCATGTACACGAAGCTCGATTTCCCGCGCGACCGGTAGAACTGCCGGGCCTCGTCGATCAGCCCGACGAACGCCTGCTTGCCGCCCGGGCCGAGCTCGAAGAGGCGCACGCAATCGAGCAGCCGGAAGAGGTTCGTCCCGGTCTCGCCCGTCTCCACGAGCGCCGCCGCCACGGGCACGTTCGCGCGCCGCGCCGTGAAGATCACGCGCTCCCGCCCCATCCCCGCTTCCTTCCAGAGCCGCCCCGTCTCCGCGAGATCCACCCGCTCCGGCACGAGGTCGAGCGCGTCGAGCAGCGCCTGCGAGTGCGTCTTGCGGAGCTCGTCGAGCAGCCACGCCGTCTCGAAGGGCGCCGCGGGGCCGACGTCGAATCGCTCGCCCGCGGGCTCGTCGCTCGCCCCCGCCGATTGCGCCTCGAGCAGCCGGAACGGCCGGATCGCCGCGAGCCCCTGGTCGAGGTAGGGCCGCGCGAAGTCGAGGTGCGCCATCGACCACGGCACCTCGCCGTCGATGAACGCGAGCGCCCACGTGAAGGCCGGATCGAGCTGCGGATACTCGAACGCGCGCAGGTAGATGTCCCGCAGGATCTGCCGCACGTGCGCGACGCCGGGCGCCTTGCCCGGCCGCTTCGCGAGCTGGTGGACGAGCCAGCTCCCGCTGTAAATCTTGGCCACCGAGAGCGACGCCTCGATCCCACGCTCCGAGGGCCAGACCGCCTGGCAGATGATCCGCGGCGCCGCCGCCGCCCGCGCCCCGAACTCGAGGAACGTCTTCTTCATCGGCTCGAACTGATCCGGAGTTTTACCGGACAAGTTGAAATACCCCGATTGCTGCAAGAGGCTCCACATCGACTCGGGCGTCTCCGAGTTGCCCAGCGTCTTTTCGTGCAGCTCCTGGCTCACGAGCCGCATCCACGGCCCCTCGTCCTTCGACGCGCGCGGCGCCACCTTGAGCCCACAACGCGCCTTCGCCCCGTTTCGCGCCGGGAGCACGTACCGCACCTCGCCGTGCACGTGCAGCGGCGCCCCGTCCCCGAGGGAAATCTCGATGTCGGTCAGCTCGAGGCCCGGGAACACGAGATCCTCGTCGGGATCGATCTCGAAGCTCATCCCCGCGAACGAGACGTCGAGCACCTCCCGCCCGGCCACGACCACCTCGGGCCATATCGGGTGCTTGAACGACGCCGTGATCTTCCGCTGCACCTTGCACCGCCGGAACCACCGGTGCCGCACCCGCTCGATCCGCGTCGGCAGCGCCGACGTCACCCGCCCGTCCGCCTCGAAGTCGGCCTTCTCCAGGTGGATCCGGTGAATCGAGTTGTACCCGCCGAGATCCACGATGTACGGCGGCGGGCCCCAGTCGAGCGCCGATCGCCACACGACCCGCGGCGCCTCGCCCGACTCGATTTTTTCGGCCTTGACCGGCACCTCCGAGCCCACGACGAGCCCCTCGCTGCCCGCGTGGATCAGCGCCCGCAGGATCGCCCGCACCCGACCCGGATCGTCGATCTGCTCGCGGACACGCGACAAACTCCGCGCGAGCTCCGCCTGCCCGACCGCGTAGAGCTCCTGCAGGAGCGAGAGGATCTTCCGGCCGAGCTCCCGCGTGACCCCCTCGAACTGCACGCTGACGAGCACCGCCCCCTGCGGCCCCGTCGGCTCGATCGACACCACGATCCCCTCGACCGGCCCGACCGCCCCCTTGCCCGAGAGCATGTACGCGATCACGCGCCCGCCGAGCCGCGGGATCAGCCCGTCCCCCGGCGCGAACCACACCGCCGAAGGGGAGAGGCGCACCACGGACGCCGGCAAGAGCCAGCGATCCTGCGTGTAGAGCGTGACCGCGCAGGCCCCCTCGCGCAGCCGATACCCCGGCCCCGCCTCGCCGCTCACCCGCCGGAACCGCACCGACGGCGGGCTCTCCGCGTAGTCCGTCGACGGCGGCGCCTCCGAGGGCCGCGGCGGCCGCATGTCCGAGAGCCGGCGCGACGGGAACCGCACCGACGCCGTCTCGCCGAGCGGCTCGTCCTCGCGCATCCCGAGCGCCGCGCGCCCCTCGGCCGTCAGCCGCGGGAAGCGCACCGACGCCGGCCCCTCGGAGAGCACCTCGTCGTCCCGCCCCGGCGCCCGCTCCGAGGGCGAGGCGGAGGGCGCGATCGACCGCGGGAACCGGAGCGACGGCGGCGGCTCCGCGAGCCCCTCGTCCTCCGCGCGCTCGCCACGCTCGGCCCGCATCCCGAGCGGCGGCGCGGAGAGCGGACGCGGGAACTTGAGCGACGGCGGCGGCTCGCTGAGCCCGTCCTCCTCGCGATCACGCGGCGGCCCCCACGACGAGTGCCGCGCCTCCGACATCGTCCGCGGGAATCGCACGGACGGCGGCGGCTCGCTCAATTGGTCCTCGTCGCGCGGCGGGCCCCACGACGAGTGCCGCGCCTCCCCCATTGCCCGCGGAAACCTCACCGACGGCGGCGGCTCGCTCAATTGGTCCTCGTCGCGCGGCGGGCCCCACGACGAGTGTCGCGCCTCCCCCATTGCCCGCGGAAACCTCACCGACGGCGGCGGTTCGCTCCGGCGCTCCTCCTCCGGCATTCCGAGCGCCACGCGCCCCTCCGCGGTGAGCCGCGGAAAACGCACGGACGCAGGTCCGTCCGACAACGGATTGACGCTCGGCGGGGCCTGCGATTCCCCCGACGTGGTGGACACCGCGGCTCTTGGCTCGCCCCCCGCGGCCGGCGCCCGCTCGCTGCTCACCCCTCACCCCCTCGGGGAGCCTTCGGACGACGGAAGCGCCGACTCTCTGCGTCAAGCAAGGTGCGATGCCTCCAGCGGTCTCACGTTCGGGCGACGAGTAGCCTCGGGCCCCGACATCGGGTCCGACATTCGTCGTGGCCAAAGCTGCTCACGCGCTCGTGCCACCGACCAACACCCGTTTTTATCGAACGACCCCGACAGCGTCAAGGCCGACGTCGTGCTGATCGGATGTAACTATCGACACCACAGTCGACGGTGGACGCTGGGGTCCGCCTCAACCTTCGTCGGGCATCGTCCGCGTCTGCCCGGAGCCCTTGGCCTTCTTGAGCTGCATGCGGAGCGTCTGCACCGCGGTCTTCATCGCAATGTGATACCGCGGCGGAACGTCGAGATAGGTCAGCGCTTGATTGATGTGGTCCGGCGGAAAAGCTGCATACGCATCGTGGTAAAACCACCGGAGCGCCGTGAGCACGCCGCGGACGAACGACGACGCGGTGACGGTCGCCACCTTCGGCTCTTTCCTGTTCGGCACGCCCGGCAAGGCGCGGAGCTCGTCGACGCGCATTTTCATGCGCTTGCGTTGCGACGCCGTCGGCGCGCCGCCGTCCGTTACGACGAGAATCGATGCATACGTGTAGTGCTGCATCCATTCGTCCCACTCCTCGTCGGTGGGCGCCATGGCGGTGTGGACGAGGACGAAGTAGTCGCCCACTTTCTGGAAGGCCATGTTCTTCATCCGGATCGCTCCAGCCGCACCGCCGACGCTTCGCCGTCCACTCCTCGCCTCGGCCAGCGTACAGGAGGGCCGAAAGCTTGGCAAGCAAGGCCCAAGCGCCGAGGTTTCGCCGGACAAGACCCCCCGCGGCCCCGGAACGCCGTAGCTTCGGGCCCTGGCTCACTTCTTCAGCAGCTCGATGTCGCCCTTCTTGCGTTGTGTCTTGGGGAGGGGCCTCGATTTTTCGTTCTTGGTGCCGCGATCGATGAGCTCGGGGTCGAGCTTCGGCTTCGCGTTCGTGGGCGCGGGCTTCGGCGAGGGCGCGACCTTCCGCGGCTCGAGTTCCTTCGTGTCCTTGATCTCGCCTTTCGTCTCGGGCGGCGTCGGCGTCGACGTCGACGTCGGCCGCGGCTGCGGCGCCTCGAGGGCCCGCCGCGCCCGCTCGCGCGCCGCCTGCACCTCGGGCGCCGCGTCCCCGCTCGGATCGAGCTGCTTCGCCGCGTCGAGTTGCTCCACGCAAACCTTGTACGACCCGCGCTCGCACCACCAGAACGCGTCCGCCCGCAGCGCCTTCGCCCGATCGAGCGGCGTATCCGGCGGCGCCGGGACCTTGTCCGGCACCGGCACGAGCGCCTCCGGCTCGTCGGCGTCCTTCACCACGCGCCACAAGATCGCCGCGAGGGCCACGAGCGCCGCCACGGCCGCGAGCTCCGCGAGCCACCGCTCCTTCATCCAGCGCCGCATGCGCGACACGCGTTGCCGCACGCGCGCCGCCGGCACTTGCTCCTCCTCGGCGATGCTCTCGAGCTTCTCGCCCTCCCCTTCCCGCGCCATCCAGGCGAGCGTCTTTTTCGCCTCCTCGGTCGCCGGCGCCTGACGCTCGGCCCAGCGCACGAGCGCCTCCTCCTCGACCGGGGGCGGGCCCGCCACGAGCTCCGGCGGCTCCCGCATCTCCAGGCGCGCCGCGGCGCGGTGCGCGTCGGCGACCTTGTGCCGCGCGATCCCGAGCAGGTACTTGCGCAGCTCCGCCCCGTCGACCGGGCGGTTCTTCGCGGTGAGCGCCTCGCAGAGGACCGTCTGGACGATATCGTCGGCGTCGGCGGGCGAGACGCGGCGGCGCACGAAATCGAGCAAAAACCGCCGCAGCTCCGGATCCGCCAGCGGCTCGGAAAGCCTCGGTTCGTCCATGGTCATCGGAGCGCTCATCACCCCCTCATCGGAGAACGTACCCGGAGTGTGACGGGCGAAAAAACATTTTTTTTCGAGCGCCTCGGCCGTCACGATCCCCGCGGGATCCTCGACACCCGGGCATGAACGCCCTGTTTGCGCTCCTCGTGGCGACCACCCTCCTCCACCCCTCCCCGCTCCCCGCCGCGCCGGGCGGAAAACCCAAGAAACCGGCCGCGGACAAGGTCGCGCTCCTCCGCGTCGACAAGAGCGAGCACCGCCTCGACCTCGTCGCCGAGGGCGGACGCGTGATCAAGACGTACAAGGTCGCGATCGGCAGCGGCGGCGCCGGCCCCAAGCGCTTCGAGGGCGACAAGGTCACGCCCGTCGGCACCTACCGGGTGAAGGGCCGCTTCAAGGGCCTGTTCCATCAGTTCATCAACGTGACCTACCCGAACGACGTGGACCGCGCGCGGTTCGCCGAGCTCAAGCGCCGGGGCGAGGTCCCGCCCGGCCGCACCGTCGGCTTCGGCATCGGCATCCACGGCGTCGGCAAGCGCGAGTGGAACGGCGTGCATAAGCAATCGGACTGGACACACGGCTGCATCGCGCTCGACGACGCCGAAATCGACGAGCTCTCCCGCCTCGTGCCGGACGACACGACGCTCGTGATCACGGACTGATTGTTGTTGAGGGTGCAGAAGTCGGGCTGTATGGTCCCGACGAACGCATGACGACGGAGAAGCATTACTGGCTCGTCAAGAGCGAGCCCTACAAATACTCGTTCGCCCAGCTCCTCGCGGACAAGCGGGCCGTCTGGGATGGCGTGCGCAACTACGAGGCCCGGAACAACCTGCGCGCCATGAAGAAGGGTGATCTCCTGCTCTTCTATCACTCGAACGAGGACAAGGCCGTCGTCGGGGTCGCCCGCGTCGCCCGCGAGGCGTACCCGGATCCCACCGCGGAGGGCGAGGACTGGAGCGCCGTCGACGTCGAGCCCGTCGTCGCGCTCAAGGCCTCCGTCGAGCTCGAGGTCATCCGCAGCGATCCGTCCCTCGCCGACATCGCCTTGCTCAAGCGCTCGCGCCTCAGCGTCGTGCCCGTCTCCGAGGCGCACTTCGAGCACGTGCTCGCGCTCGGGAAAACGAAGCTGCCTGTGAAGAAAACGCGCCGGACTTGACGAAAGGGCCCGTACGGGGCGACGCTGCGCCCGTGATCCGCCACAACCTGCGCTCGCGCACTGCGTTCGCCCTCGCCGCGCTCCTCGCGGCGCCCCTCGTCGCTTGCTCCAACGACCAGCTCCGTTCGGGGGTCACGGGTGAGCCCGTCTGCCCTGATTTCACGCTCGGCGGAGCGGACAACAAGATGCGCGGCGGCCTTCGCCAGCCGGTCCAGGTCCGGGTGCTCGACGACGGCGATCCGGTGGTCCGCGTGCTCCTCCTGGGCAAACGCGTCGAGGCGGATCCGAGCGTGCGGGTGATCCTGCCGGACGCGGACGCCGAGTACACGGTCGAGTGGGCCCAGTGCAGCAACGAGCGCGCCTCGGTGCCGCTCCGCGCGGGCAAGACGCAGGAGCGTGACCTCACGGCGTACGAGTGCGGCGAGGCCAAGGTCTACAAGACGGATCCCCTCGTCACGAAGAAGGGGGATCGCGCTTCGCACGAGCTCACCTTCCAGCCGCCGCCGAACCCGGCCTGCTGGACGGACGAGCGCCCCGCGGAGCCGCCGCCTGCGCCCGCAGCCGTGCCCGACGCGGGCGCCGAGGACGCGGGCGCCGAGGACGCCGGGGCGGACGCGGCCTCTTCCGACGCGGGCGACGCGGGCGACGCGGCCGCGGACGCCGGGGCCGCGAAGCCCACGGGCACGACGGACAAACCGGCCGAAGCTCCGAAGCCCGAAGCTCCCAAGCCTGAAGCTCCGAAGCCTGAAGCTCCGAAGCCCGAAGCTCCCAAGCCTGAAGCTCCCAAGGCGGCCCCGGCGCCCCCCGAGGGCCCGAAGCCTGCCGGCACGCAGTAGAGGGGGGGCGGGGAATGCTGGTCGACGACGCGCAACGCGCGTTGTCGTCCTCGGTCCAGGCCGTGCCTGGTCCGGGTCCAGGGGCGGACAGCCCCTGGTGGGGCCCGGGGTGAAACCCCGGCGCTACGCTGCCAGCCTGCCTCTCAGCCCGGCGGCGGCGTGATCGGCAAGCTCGGCTGCATCTTCGCTGGATTGAACATCCCTGCCCGCTTGTGGTGGTTCGCGTGCATGTAAATGCCGAACCAGAGCAGGTTGCCGATCTTGTAATAGCCGTGGTCGAGGTTTACCGGCTTGAAATCGCCGCTCGGCGAGAATGCGTTGTGCGTCGACCAGTTGAAGTGCACGAGGTGGAAGAAGCCCACGATCGACGCCGGGACGAACAGGAAGAAGAACCCGACCTTCCCCAGGAACAGGAACCACGTCGCGATCAGGAGCAGGTTCGTCCCGTAACTCACGTACGCCCGCAGCCGCTCGTAGCGCCGGTTCTCGGGCGTGTCGCCGTAGAGGTCGAAGTAAATCTGCTGGAGCTGGTGCTCCACGTTCACGATCGTATCGACCAGGAACCGCCAGTAGCTCGGCCCCACCGGGTGCGGGTCCTTCTCGACGTCGTCCGAGAACCGGTGGTGCCGCTGGTGGATCACCTCCCACGACGCGAACCGCGTCAGCACCACCATCCCGCAGAGCTCGCCCACGATCCGGTTGAGCGCCCGCGGGAAGTTGTTGTGCGTCGCGTTGTGGATGAACACGCTGCACAGGATCTGCAGGTGACAGGCCACGGGCAGCACGAGCCAGAGGCGATTGTCCCAGGTCGGGACGAGCCCCTGGAAGCCCGTCGTCACCATCAGCGCGATCAGCGCCGCGCAGAGGACGAGGTAAAAGCCGTCGTACCACAGGTAAAAATACCGGTTCCGACGGAGCTGCGTGAAGGGTAAGGAGGTCAGGGTCGAGACGATGGCTGTCACGGCGGCTTGCCATCTCGGTTAACGCAAATCCGTCCCTACGTCCATGATTGTCGACCGACTGGGACGGATGGTAGAAGCCGGAGCCGTGTCCTCTTCGCTTACTGCCCGCGGCCCCTGGCTGGTCAAGCACCCAGCCGAGTGGCGACAGATCGGCATCGTGACGGCCTACCTCGGCGTCCTCGCCTCGATGGTCTTCGTCCCTGCCTGCCGGAACCTGCCGCTGCTCGCGGCGGCCTGTTACCTGAGCTTCCTCAACACGGTGGTGATCCACAACCACCTGCACCAGGGCGTCTTCCAGAGCCGGCGGCTCAACATGATCTTCCGCGCCGTCTTGAGCTTCGGCGCGCTTTATCCGGCCTCGGCCAACATCCCCTCGCACAACCTCGTCCACCACCACTTCGAGGACGACGGCAAGCCCGACTGGGTCGCGCCGACGTACGTCTCCTTCGGGTGGAACCTGCTCAACCTGATCCACTTCCCCAACGTCGCCGGCCCGAACACCTTCGCCGGCGTCTCGCGCTGGGCCCGCATCAAGGGCCGCGAGGACTTCGTCCGGCAGTACCTCGTCGAGCAGGTCGTCGCCTTCGGCCTGACGGGCGCGCTGCTCGTCTACGACTTCTGGACGACGCTCTTCTTCGTCGTCGTCCCCCAGCTCTACGGCGCCCGCTGCATCCTGCGCATCAACCTCATCCAGCACGATCGTTGCGACACCACGAGTGAATGGAACCACTCGCGCAACTTCGTCGGCCGCGCCTTCAACTGGGTGATGTGCAACAACGGCTTCCACACCATCCACCACAACCGCGCCGGCTTGCACTGGTCCTCGCTCGCCGACGCGCACCGGCGCGAGGTCGTCCCCCGCGTGGATCCGAGCCTCGACGAGCCGAGCATGGTCCTCTACCTGCTCCGGACCTACCTCCTCCGCCCCTCTCGCCCGCCGATACGCGACGTCGCCAAGGCGGAGACGCTCGTCGCGCAGATCGACCTCGCGCCGCGGGAGATCCGCCGCGCCGAAGCCGAAGCCGAAGCCGCGAGCGCATAAGGCGATGGGAAAACCCCTGCCCTACGAGCTCCTGGGCCTCCTCGTCCTCGGGGTCCTCTGGGTGAACACCCTGCTCATCGTCGCCGCGGCGTACAAGGACATCGCGGCCCTCTCCACGTTCGCGCGGCGGTTCGTCCCGCGCGGCCCCGGCCCGAGTGGCCCCGGCCTCGTGATCGGCCGCGTCACGCGTGGCGACGGCGAAGGCCACGCCCTCGCGGCGCACGTCGTCCCGCAGGTCGGCAGGCTCGCGCGTGGGGACGAGCCCGTCGTGCTCTTCGAGGATCGGCCGGCCGAGAGCGCGTCCTTCGGCGGCGCGATCGAGGCCGAGGGGCGCTCCTTCGAGATCCCGCCCCTCACCGGCGCGGGCGTCGAGGTCTGGCTCGGCCGCGACGCGCTCCACGCCGCCGCCGCCTGCCCCTCCGCCGACGCCTTCGAGGCCGCGTTACCCGACGCCAGCAAGGCGCGTGGTTTCTCCCGCAAGATCACGGCGCCGATCGCCGAGGGCGCCCTCGTCTACGCGTACGGCGTCGTCCAGCAAGACGGCGAGGCGCCGCGCCTCGCGCCCGCCGCGGACGGCGTGATGATCCTCTCGACGATCGACCCGCGATCCTTTTGTGGTCAAAAGGTCCTCCTCGGCTGGCTCTTCGTCGCCGTCGTCCTCGCCCTCGCCGCGGGCGTGACGGCGCTCGCCCTGCACGAGCCGATCGTCTCTTCGACGAGCAAGCTCGGAGGCGCGCTCGGCCTCGTGTTTTTCCTGCTCGTGCAGCCCGCCGGCACCGGCCTGCGTGATGCCCTCGCGCGCCCGAGCGTCGCGGCCCTGCGCGGTGAATGGCGCCGCCCGGGACGCCCCGCCTGATCCGTGCGCCCCCTGCCCAGGGGCTCGCCGCGCATGAAAATTGCCGATGTCGCCCCCTCGAATGGCGATCATCGAACAGACGTGGACGTTCTTCCCGGGGCGCTCGTACGCTCAGGAGGAGCTCTCCGAGGCGCTCCCCCGGTGGCTCGACGGACGCACCCTCGGGCTCGCCCGTCAGCTCTTCCGCAGGAGCGCGGTCGCGCGCAGGAACCTCGTGGTCACGCCCGAGGAGCTGCTCTCCATCGGACGCTCGTTCGCCGCGAAGAACGAGCTCTACCGCCAGACCGTCCGTGACGCCTGCGGCGCGCTCTCCCGGCGCATCGCCGAGAGCACCACCGAAGAGGAGCGCGACAGCATCGACCTCGTCGTCACGGCATCCTGCACGGGATTCCAGATTCCGGCGATGGACGCCACGCTCGTCGCGGCCCTCTCCCTCTCGCCGAACGTCCGCCGCATCAACCTCACGCAGCATGGCTGCGCGGGTGGCGCCGCGGCCCTCGCGATCGCGCACGAGTGGCTCGCCGGCCACCCGAAGGCGCGCGCCCTCGTGGTCTGCGTCGAGCTCTGCTCGCTCACGTTTTTGCCCGAGGATCGGAGCGAGGAGAACCTGGTCTCCGCGGCGATCTTCGGCGACGGCGCCGCCGCGGTCGTCCTCGCGGGCGAGCGGGCCGAGCGCCTGAACGCCCCGGCCCCCGCGCTCCGGCTGCGCGACACCTTCCGCGAGATCTTCGCCTGCACCGAGCACTTCATGGGCTTCGAGGTCCGCGACGAGGGGCTCAAGATCAAGCTCTCGCGTGACGTCGTCCCCTTCGCCGAGCGCGGCTTGCCGGACGTCTTCGCGCGCGCGCTCGGCCAGTTCCGCGTCGAGGGGCCTCACCGCATCTCGTTCGGCGCGGTGCACCCCGGCGGCCGGCGTGTGCTCGAGGCGCTCGAGGAT
This sequence comes from Polyangium spumosum, assembly GCF_009649845.1. NCBI lineage: Bacteria > Pseudomonadati > Myxococcota > Polyangiales > Polyangiaceae > Polyangium > Polyangium spumosum. Next base: position 22,471 of record NZ_WJIE01000010.1, on the reverse strand, counting down.
CACGCGCGTTTGCCCAAGACCGTGACCAAGACGAGCTGGGACACGCTCTCTCGCCACGGCAACATGTCCTCGGTCACGGTGCTCGTCGCGCTCGACCAGCTCCTCCACGAGCTCCGGCCGGAGCCGGGCGCGCTCGGGCTCGTCACGGCGTTTGGACCGGGGTTCTGCGCGGAGATCGGCCTGCTGGAGACCACCTCCGGGCGATGAACCCGCGCCCTCCGCTCGGCGTCGTGGGAGGCGGCCTGGCGGGGCTCGCCGCGGCGATCGCGGCGGCCCAGCGTGGCCGCGAAGTCCTCGTCTGGGAGAGCGGCGAGATCGGCCGCGACAAGGTCTGCGGCGAGTTCCTCTCGCCCGAGGCCGAAGAGGACCTCGACGCCCTCGGCTGCGGCGACCTCGCCTCTGCGCTGAACCCTGCGCCCCTCCGCACGGTCGCCCTCTTCGGCGCCGGCGGCGCGCGCCTCGACCTCACGCTCCCCGGCCGCCCGGCCCTCGGCCTCACGCGCGCCGCCCTCGAGACCTTCCTCGCCCGGCGCGCGCGTGACGCCGGCGCCGTGATCCACGAGCGCACCCCCGTCCGCGGCCTCTCACCGAGCCCCTCGCGCGCCCTCGAAGTCCGCACCCCATCGAGCGCCCATGCCGTGCGGGCCCTCGTCCTCTCGATGGGCAAACGCTCCACGCTCGACGCCCCGCTCGGCCTGCCGCGCGCCCGCGCCGAGCGCCCGAGCTTCGTGGCCATCAAGGCCTACTGCGCGAAGACGCCCCTCGAGGCCGACGTCGAGCTCCACGTCGTGCCGGGCGGCTACGTCGGCGTGAACCCCGTGGAGGACGGCCGCATCGGCGTGTGCGCCCTGCTCGACGGCGCCTTCCGCCCCGCGTGGCCGACGCTCCTCGACCTCGCCACGCGCCACCCGGCGCTCGGCCGGCGCCTCACGAGCCTCGGCGCGCCGACGGAGAAACCCCGCGGCCTCGCTCGATTCGGCTTCGGCGCCCAGGCTATCGCGCGCACCTGCCCGACCACCGGCGCCCCTCTGCTCTTCGCGGGCGACGCCGCGCGCCTCGTCCCCTCCTTCACGGGCGACGGCATGGCCATCGCGCTGCGCAGCGGCCGCCTCGCCTCCCTCGCCACCTTCTCGCCCGACCCGATCCGCGCCTACACCCGCGCCTTCTCGCGCGCCTTCTCCGCGCGATTCCTCGTGGCCGGCGCGCTCCACGGCCTCTTCCTCCGCCCGCCCTTCTTCGAGCTCCTCGCCCCGCTCGTCGGCCGCGCCCCGCGGCTCGTCGAGATGCTGTATCGCGCCACGCGTGGCTGAGCCTCCTCTCCGCGGCGCGGCGCGGCGCGGCGTGGGGTTTGCGGATGAGGTCCGGCGCCGTTTGCACTATACCGCCGCCCCCAACCCTCCCTTGCCCTGCCGAGGTTTGCCCTGAGCGCCGAACCTTCCTCCTCGCCGCCCCGCCGTTCCACCGAGAGCCGCCTCGAACGCCTCGCGCGCCTCCAGGTCGAGCGTCCTGGCCTGCCGCTGCTCGTCGCGGCGGTGATCACGGCCCTCTCGGTCGTCCTCGCCTTGCGGCTCACCATCCAGACCGGCTTCGAATCGCTCCTGCCCGAGACCCGCCCGAGCGTGCAGGAGCTCCACCGCGTCGCGGCGCGCACGGCTGGCATCTCCACGCTCTTCATCGTCCTCGAAGGTGGACCGGACACGCCCACGGCGGAGCTCCGCAAGGCCGGCGACGCGCTCGTCCCCGCGCTCGAGGCCCTCGGCCCGCCCTGGGTCGGCAGCGCCGAGAGCGGCGTCCACGAGGCCCGCGCCTTCCTCTCGCCCCGCGCCGGCCTCTACGCCGACCAGAAAGAGCTCGAAGCCCTCCGCGACGACATCGAGGAGCGCCACGCCTACGAGGTCGCCAAGGCGACCGACGCCCTGCTCGACGACTCCGATCCGCCGCCCGAGCTCGACGCCGCGAACATCAAGAAGCGCTTCAAGCTCGGCGACGAAGCCACCGCCGACCGATTCCCCGACGGCTACTACCAGTCGAAGGACGGCAAGACCCTCGTCGTCGCCGTCCGCTCCAAGGTCATCGGCAGCGACTTCTCCCGCGGCAGCGAGGCCCTCCGCCGCATCCGCGAGGCCGTCGATCGTGTCAATCCCGCCTCGTTCCACCCGCAGATCCGTTACGGCTTCGGCGGCGACCTCCAGACGGGCATCTCCGAATTCACCGCGATCAACAAGGACCTGACCGAGGTCGGCGTCTTCGGCGCCTTGTTGCTCGCGGCCGTCGTCTTCCTCTATTACCTCCGCATTCGCACGCTCGTCGCGATGACGCTCATCGTCGGCATGGGCGTCGCGTGGACCTTCGGCGTCACCGAGCTCTTGATTGGCCATTTGAACATGGCCACGGGTTTTCTTTTCACGATCGTCGCGGGCAACGGCATCAATTTCAGCATCATCTACATGGCGCGGTACCTCGAGGCGCGGAGGGCCCAGATCCCGCTCGCCGAGGCCCTCGACGTCGCGCGTCGCGAGACCTGGCGGCCCACGCTCACCGCCGCCTGCGCGGCCGGCGCCGCGTATGGCTCGCTCGTCGCCACCGAGTTCCGCGGCTTCCGCGATTTCGGCGTCATCGGCGGCGTCGGCATGCTCCTCTGCTGGATCGCCACCTACCTCGCCCTGCCGAGCGTCCTCACGCTCATGGAGCGGCTCCTGCCCCTCGATCGTGAGGCCAAGGGCGTCTGGGGTCGCATCCAGCGCGCCACGCAGGGCGGTATTGCTTTCGGCAAGCCCTTCGCGGGCCTCGCCGAGCGGGCCCCCCGCGCGCTCGCCCTCCTCGGCGCCGCCGTCGCCGTCGCCGGCGCCGTGGCCGCGGTCTTTTACGTGAAAAGCGACCCGATGGAGTACGACCTGCGCAACCTGCGCAGCGACGAGCGCGCGCGGGCCGAGGAGATCCGCCTCGGCGAGCTCGGCGAGCGGATCACCGGGTACGTCGGCACGGACGGCATGGCCATCCTCGTGGATCGCCCCGAGCAGGTCGAGCCCTTGCGCGCGGCGCTCCACGCAAAACGTGACGCCGCGCCGCCGGGGCAAAAGCCATTCGAAAAGGTCCACGCGCTCCAGGACTTCGTCCCCGAGGCGCAGGCCGAGAAGATCCCGATCCTGCTCGACATCAAGGAGCGTGTCCTCAAGGCGAAGCGCCGCGGCGCCATCCCCGACGAGGACTGGAAGACGATCGAGGAGATCCTTCCCCCGGACGAGCTCGCGCCGTTTGGCATGGCGGACCTGCCTGCGGGCCTCGCGCGTGCGTTCACGGAGACGGACGGCACGCGGGGGCGGATCGTCTACATCAGCCCGACCGAGGGCGCCTCGGTCGACGACGCCCATTACCTCTTCCGCTGGGCGGACTCGTATCGCCGCACGGTCTTGCCGGATGGCAGCGTCGTCCTCGGCTCGGGCCGCGCGGTCATTTATGCGGACATGTGGGCCGCGGTCATCGACGACGTCCCGCCGGCCGTCTTGCTCTCGCTCTTCGCGACGGTCCTCGCGGTGCTCATCGCCTTCCGCCGCGGCCGCCCCTCGATATACGTGCTCGCCTCCTTGCTCGTCGGCGTGGGCTGGATGGCGCTCGCGCTCGTCGTGATGAAGATCAAGCTGAACTTCTTGAACTTCATCGCATTGCCGCTGACCTTCGGGATCGGCGTCGATTACGCGGTGAACATCGTGCAGCGATATACCCGCGAGGGCACGGGCGGCGCGATCGCGGCGGTGCGCGAGACGGGCGGCGCGGTGGTGCTCTGCAGCCTGACCACGGCGCTCGGATACATCGCGCTCGTGCGTTCCAAGAACTTCGCGGTGCGCAGCATGGGCGTCGCGGCGGTCATCGGCGAGATCACGTGCCTGTTCGCGGCGGTGATCGTCCTGCCGGCGGCGCTCGTGTGGATGGATCGGCGGAAGAGCTGACCCTTCCCGAGGTCTTCTCTCTCGGCTCGGCCCTCGACGCGGTCGCCCGTCGTCAGAGATCCTTGCAGCACCGAACCCCGGTCGAATAATCGAAATAATCGAACGGATGTGCCCGCACCATCGACGCGCATCCATCCTTCTTCGACCGCGCGTAAAACCCGCCGACGAACGTCCCCTCCGGGTCGTCGATCCACTCGTCGATGTTGCCGACCATGTCGGTGATTGCGTCGCCCTCCCATTTGCTCATGCAGGCGCGTGTCTCGCCTGTCCGGCGCAGGAGTGGCTTGTCGCCCGCCTTCACCATGTTGAGCCGCGGATCGCTGTGGCCGATGCTCGCGTTGCCGTGCAGCTCCGCCGCGGGGTGCGCCTCGCGGAAGATGTTGCATTTGCCCGGCTGGTACTTCTCGCCATAAGGGAAATCGCGATCCTCCTCGCCCCGGCAAGCGGTCTGCCATTCCGAGAGCGAGCACAGGCGCTTGCCCGCGTTCTTGCAAGCGAGCGCGGCGAGCGGCCCCGTGAGGTAGCCCTGAGGGACGCGATTTTTCCGCGAGGCCGCCTTCGGCTCGAAGTTCCGCTGCGATTGCCACGGGGGCAGCGGCGGCAGCCCGAGCTCACGCGCCTCGGGCGGGCCCACGGCGAGGCGCTCCTGCTCCCAGAGTTTTTGAATGGAGAGCGCCTGCTTGCGGGAAGGCACGTAATAAGGCGAGAGGTCCTGCCCCGTCTCCGCGTCCACCAGGCTCGCCTCGTACCGGTCGACGCAATAACTCCGCTTCACGCGCACCATGTCGGCCGGACAGACCGGCGTCTGCGGCTCGACGAGCGCAAAATCGTCGGGCCGCTCGGGCAGCGCCACAGGCGCAGGCGCGGGCACGGAAGCGGCGGCGGTTGCGGTTGCGGTTGCTGACGCGGTTGCGGACGCGGAGGCGGGCGCGGGGTCGTCATCGCAAGCCGCGAGGAGCAAGCCGAGCACGAGGAGGCGGGCGGGGACGTTCATTAAAATGCGTGCCCCCACGGGTCGCGGCCCGAGGGCTCCGGGCAGAGGTAACGGCGCACCACGAGCCAGTGGTGCATCGGATAGAGGATCGTGTCTTCCTTCATCGACAAACCCATCCGGCTCGTGTGGGCCCCCGCGAAGGGCGTCTTCGGATAAAATGGCACGATCCCCGACAGCGCCTCGTACTCGTCCACGAGCCCCAGCAAATGCCCCACCTCGTGCGCGATCACCGGCAGCGACCAGCCGCTCCGGAGCGACCAGAAATACGGGGTCCGGCCGCAGGTCTTCGAGAGCGGCAACGTGAGATCAACCGGCGCGCCCTCCCCCGCAGCCTGGTCATGCGGCAAAAAGGTAAAGTCGTACCGGATCGGCAACCCGTATCGCTCGGCGTCACGGTTCCAGTACTTCTCCGCCTCCTCCGACCAGCGCGCGAGCAGCGCCTCCATGTTGCGGCGTGTCGCGGGCGCCAGAAACTCCCCCGACGAAGGGCACGCCTCCGTCGTGTTCGAGCGCGAATACGGGACCCCGCGGCAAACGACCTCCCCCTCGTACCGCTCCTTGCCGTCGCAGTCCGCGAGCTCGAGCGCCCCGCCCTCGCTCGGCAGCACCACCGCGAACCTCGCCGACACCTCCCAGCGCCCCGGCGCGCCCCCGCGCGCTCCCACCCGCCGCACCCGGTAATGCATCGGGCCGAAGAAGAAGCGGTAATGCGGCATCGAGCCGCGGATCATGCGCTCCCCCTCTTGCACGTCGCCGAAGAAGACCTCCCGCGGCGAAGGCGCGCAGACGTACGCGTCCTCCGCGAGCGTCGTGGCGAGCACCTCGCGGAACGTCGCGCGCGCCTCGGCGTCGAGCGCCGGTGTCATCGCCTCGAGCTCACGCGCGACGTCCTCGGTCGGCAGAAACAGCGCGTCGAACCGCGACGCGGCGCATCCCGGAGGCCCGAGCAGGCCGAGGACGAGGGCCACGACGTGTAGAGGTCGCGTCCCTCGCGTGCAGGCGCTTTTTCTTGCTCCGTAGGCTCGCATCGGGCTACCACCATGGCCTTCCAAAGCGCGGCTCGGCCATCCGAAACCGGAAGATGAGCTCGCGCGTAGGTCGGAAACCCCGGCACCCGGGGCGGCGGCGATCATGGCGGGGGGAGGTTTCGCACGAAGCGCTCGAAATCGCGACTCCCTCGGGTGACGGCAGCAACGAGACAGGTTCGGAACGGAGATCGACCATGAACATGAACAAGATGATGGCTTCGCTGGCGGTGGGCGGGATGATCGCGGGCCTCGCGGCGTGCGGCGGCAGCCAGCCGGCGGCCGAGAACGCCGACAACGCGGCGGGCGCCGAGTCCGGCGCGCAGGCCTCGTGCAGCGGCGCCAAGAAGGAGGGCGGCGAGCACTCCTGCAAGGCCGGCGCCTGCAGCGGCAAGCAGGAAGCGGCTCCCCCGGCCGACGGCGCGGCCCCGGCCGACGGCGCCGCCCCGGCCGACGCGCCGAAGTGATCCGAGCGGCCCCCCGCGCCGCCTGAGCCCGAAGGGCCGCCGCTCCCACCCCCAGGTGGCGCGCGCGGCCCTTCGTTTTAGATACGTTCGCTCTGGAGACCGCACGATGACCGCCCCCGACCGCATGCGCCTCGGCCTCCCCGACCTCGGGATCGGCGTGGGCCTGCGCGTGCCGCACTACGAGGAGATCTTCGAGACCCGTCCCGCGATCGACTGGCTCGAGATCATCAGCGAGAACTTCCTCGTGCCCGGCGGCGCGCCGCTCGCGAACCTCGACCGCGCCCTCGCCGCATACCCCGTGATCCAGCACGGCGTCTCGCTCTCTATCGGCGGCACCACGCCGCTCGACTTCGCCTTCCTCCGCGACCTGCGCGCCCTCGTCCGCCGCACCGGCTCGCCCTGGGTGAGCGACCACCTCTGCTGGACCGGCACCGCGACGCTGAACACCCACGATCTCCTGCCGCTGCCGTACACCGAGGAGGCGCTCCGCCACGTGGCCACCCGCGCCCGCATCGTCCAGGAGACGCTGGAAGTGCCGCTGCTCCTGGAGAACGTCTCGAGCTACCTCACGTACACGTCGAGCGACATGACCGAGTGGGACTTCCTCACGGCCGTCGTCGAGGAGGCCAACTGCGGCCTCCTGCTCGACGTCAACAACATCTACGTCTCCTCGCAGAACCACGGCTTCGACCCGAACGTCTACGTCGACGCCGTGCCCGCCCGCCGCGTCGCGCAGATCCACCTCGCCGGCCACACGAACTACGGCGACTACATCATCGACACGCACTCCGGCCCCGTGATCGATCCGGTCTGGGACCTCTACCGCCGCGCGATCGGCCGCGTCGGCCCCGTCTCCACGCTCATCGAGTGGGACGAGGACATCCCGCCGCTCGCCACGCTGCTCGCCGAGGCCAAGCGCGCGCGCGAGGTCCGCGAGGAGGTGCTCGCCCATGCGTGACGATCTCGCCTCCGTGCAAGCGTTCCTCGCCGGCGTGATCCCCGGACACACGCCGATCCCCGAGGATCCGGCCCTCGCCGAGGCCGCCGCGCGGTTCGTCACGGGGAGCACGCGGCTCACGCCCGCCGCGCAGGTCGACATCTACCGTCGCCAGTTCTGGCTCCGCCACCGCGAGATCCTGAACGACGAGTTCCCGGGCCTCGCCTGCATCCTCGGCGAGCGCGGCATGGACGCCTTCTGCCGCGCCTACCTCGACGCGTTCCCGCCCACCCAAGGCCCGTTTCGCGCGTTGATCACGCACGTCCCGGCCTTCGCCGAGGCATGGAGCGGCTTCGACGAGGGCACGCGGCGCGGCCTCGTCGTGGACATGGCGCGTTACGAGATCGCGCTGCGCGACGTGCGCACCGGCCCCGACGCGCCGCCCCTCGATCCGCAGAAGCTCACGAGCCTGCCCGAGGACGCCTGGGAGCGCGCGCGGATCGTCGTGCACCCCGCGGCCCAGCGGCTCGCGTTCGACTACCCCGTGCACCGCCTCCGCAAGGCGTGGGTCATCGCGGGCGAGCCGGTGGTCCTGCCCGACGCGCCCTCGCCCGTGAAGATCGCGCTCTACCGCAGCCGGGAGATCGTCACGCACTTCGAGGAGCTCGAGCCCGACGCCTTCGCGCTGCTCGACCTGCTCGCCGAGGGCGTGCCGCTCGTGCCTGCGCTGGGCCGCCTCACCGAGCCCTTGCCCGAGGACCGGCAGAGCCACGTCGCGGCGAACGTCGGGCGCTGGTTCCAGCAGTGGACGGCCCTCGGCATCGTCGTCGACGTCGAACTTCCTTCATCTTCGTAGTTGCGGAGAGCCCCACTCCTCGGACACGGTAGGAGCCACGTACGGGGGGCAACGCGGCGATGAACGGGAGCATCCACCAGAAGACGCTCGACGTCCGCACCCGAGGTCGCGGTCTCTACGACGTGACGAGCGCGGTCGCGGCCGTCGTCGGCGACGCAGGCGCCTCGATCGGGCTCTGCTCGCTCTTCCTGCAGCACACCTCGGCGAGCCTCGTCGTGCAGGAGAACGCCGATCCGGCCGTGCTCCGGGACCTCGATCGCTTCATGGCCCGCGTCGCGCCCGAGGGCGCCGGCTACGAGCACGACGCCGAGGGCCCGGACGACATGCCCGCGCACATCCGCGCCGCCCTCACCAGCACGAGCCTCACGATACCCATCACCGCGGGTAGACTCGCGCTCGGGACCTGGCAGGCGATCTACGTCTGGGAGCACCGAACGAGCCCGCACACGAGGCGCCTCGTGGTCACCGTCCTCGGCGCATGACAAGCCCATGAACGCACGTACTTCCTTCTTCGCTCGCGCCTTGCTGGTCCTTCCTTTGCCCGTCGCGCTCGTCGCGGCGCTCGTCTCCGCGTGCGCCGGCAGCCTGCCCGGCAGCCTCGAGGACGGCCGCTTCCTCTCGTGCGCGTCGAACGACGACTGCCTCGCGCGTGACGCCGGGACCACGTCGGCGATCTGTTACAACCTGCGCTGCGTCGAGTGTCGTTACGACACCGACTGCAAGCCCGGCTCGTACTGCGGCACGGACAACCTCTGCAAGGGGCTCGATCCGAAGCCCGTCGCGGAGGCCGACCCGACGGACCAGAACGCGACGAACATCGACGAGTGCTTGAAGGCGTGCACGGACAAGGAGTGCGTCGACACGTGCGGCGCGCGTTTCCCCGACGCGAAGAAGAAGCGGAGGGGTCGTTGACGTTCGTCGAGACGGCCAAGGGCATCGTCGACACGGCGCGCATCAGCGTGCCCACGGTGCTCGACGCGGCGATGGGGCGCCTCGGCGCCGAGGCGTGTGACGAGCGGCTCGCGTGGTGGTCGCGGAAGCTCTTCGCGGACGCGGAGGTCCACCTCGTCGTGCGCGGGCGGGAGAACCTCGGCGACGGGCGCGAGACGTTCATCGTGATGTCGAACCACCAGAGCCTCTACGACATCCCGGCGCTCTACCGCGCGATCCCGGACAGGCGGCTGCGTATGGTGGCGAAGGCCGAGCTCTTCGACGTGCCCGTCTGGGGCCGCGCCATGACGGCCGCGGGGTTCGTCCGCGTCGAGCGAGGCAACCGCGCGCAGGCGGTGGACGCGCTCCGGGCCTCGACGAGTAAACTCTCGGAGGGCTCGCTCCTGTGGATCGCGCCCGAGGGGACGCGCAGCGTGACGGGGCTCGTGGGTCCGTTCAAGAGCGGAGGGTTTTACATGGCGCTCGAGACGGGCCACCGCATCCTGCCGGTGGCGATCGACGGCACGCGCGACGTGCTTCCGGCGCGCGGGACGATCGTGCGCAAGGGCAAGCGGGTGGTCGTGACGATCTTGCCGCCGATCGATCCGAAGGCGTACGGCAAGGAGCGCCGCAAGGAGCTCATGGCCGCGGTGCACGACGCGATCGTCGAGGCGATGGGGCGCTGACGGCTAGGGCTGCGTCTGCGCGGTCTTCTGCGGCGGGGTCGAGGCTCGGGTGGGGCGCAGGCGCCAGGGGTTCACGGCGTGGCGGCCCGAGCCTTTGGGCAGGGCCTCGCCTTCCTTGGGCGCGGGCGCGCGCTCGGCGAGCAGCCACTTGAAGAACGCTTCGGCCCAGGCCGCGCCGCCGGCCGCGTCGGGGTGGATACCGTCGGGCTGGCGCGAGATCGGGCCGGCGACCGCGTCCGAGTCGAAGAAGCGGCACGGCGAGGTGTGCTTGCGGAAGACCTCGATGATGCCCGTGTCCTTGCGCCAGAGCGGCGGCGAGACCCACACGCACGGGCGGTCGGCGACGATCTTGACCAGCCGCTCGACCGCGTCGGCGCGGGCCTCCGGATCGGTCAACGAGACCTCGTTCGCGCCGAGGTTGATGATCACGAGATCGGGGTGGTAGTCGCCGACGAGCTTGGCGAGCTTGAGGTGCCAGCTCGTGGTGTACGAGGCCTGCTCGGAGCGGACCTCGTAGTACGCGCCGACGGCCTTCATCCTGGGCCGCAAGGCCTGGGAAAAACCGGCCATCAGGAACGAGTCGCCGATGTGCAGCACGACCGTGCGACCCTCGATCGGCGGCGCCGCCTCGGGTTCCACCTCGGCCGCCGAGCCCGCCGTCGCCTCTGGAGTTGCAGCCGCAGCCCCGCCAGCAGACCCCGCGGGGGGCGTGGGGGGCAGAGGAAGGACCGCATCGCGGTCCGACCGGAGCCCACCACCGTCGACACGCCCACCACCGTCGACGTGGGCGTGCATGGAACGGGCCGGCGTGGCAGGCTGCGCCTCCGGAGGCGCCGCGGAAGCGCAGGCGCCTACGAGGGAGAGAAGCGTGAGCGCGAGGAGCGGAGCGGAGCTCGAAGAGCGCATCGGAGGTTCCAGGGCTCCGCACTCTAAGGCACACTTCGTCCGAGCCGCAAAGAATCCGCCCGCCCCTGGCAGGCGGTCACGAGGAAGTTCGAGGGCATGAATTTCAGGCTGTTCGGCATCGACGTCGAGGTCCAGGCGGGCTTCTGGTTCACCACGGTGCTGCTCGGCATCAACTTCGTGGATCCCAAGAACCTCAGCCCTGCGGGCCTCGCGCCGCTCGGGGTGTGGGGGCTCGTCGTGCTCGTGAGCGTGATCGTGCACGAGCTCGGCCACGCCCTCGCGATCCGGCGGCACCGCATCCAGCCGGAGATCACGCTCTACCTGATGGGCGGCGTGACCACGTGGCAGCAGGTGCTGCCGCTCCGGCGCATCGATCACATCCTCATCAGCCTCGCCGGCCCCTTCGCCGGCTTCTTCTTCGGCGGCCTGTTTTTCGCCCTCACGAAGCTCGCCCCCGAGCACGTGATGCGGATGCCGGAGCTCGCCAGGCTCGGCCTGGAGCTCCTGATCTACGTCAACTTCTTCTGGGGCGTCGTGAACCTGATCCCGGTCCTGCCGCTCGACGGCGGGCACGTGCTCGAGCACGCGCTCGGGCCGAAACGTCTGCGGCTCACGGCGGGCATCTCCATGGTCGTCGCGTTCGCCGTCGCGATCGTGTCCTTGAAGGGTGGTCGGCTCTGGATCGCGATGATCTTCGGCATGAGCGCCTTCCAGAGCCTGCGGCGCCTGCAGACGCTCGGGCCTGGCGACGCGGAGGTGGATCCGCGGCCCCACGCGCCGGCGCCGGACGTGGAGCCTGCGCTCCCGGGCGAGCTGCTCTCGCTCCTCTTGCGGGCGCGCGCGGCCGTCGCGGACGAGGATCTCGGCCGCGCGCGTAGCCTCGTCTCGGACATTTTCTCCTACGAAGAGCGGACGGGCGAGCCGCTGTCGCCGCGCGCGCGCCGTGAGGCGTTCGAGGTGCTCGGCTGGGTGGCGATCGTCTCGGGCCAGATCGACGAGGCGGCGCGGCGTGTCGCCGAGGCGCGCAAGCTCGGCGAGGTCGACGCGGCGCTCGTGGGCGCGGTGCACTTCGCCAAACGTGAGCTACGCGAGGCGCGGCGCGTGCTCGAGGAGGCGCGGGCGGCCGGCGACGATCGCAAGGAGATCGTGGGCCCGCTCGTGCAGATCCTCATCGAGCAGGGCGAGATCGCGCGCGCGGCGGCGATCGCCTACGACATCGTCGACTCGCTCAGCGAGGAAGACGCGCGCCGGATGGCGAAGCTCGCCTTCGAAGGCCGCGCGTTCGACTGGTCCGCGCGCCTCTCCGAGGCCGTCTTCGAGCGGCAGAGGAGCGCGGAGGACGCCTACGAGGCTGCACGCGCGCACGCGCAGGACGGCGCCTACGAGCGCGCGCTCGACATGCTCCGCAAGGCCGTCGAGTCAGGCTTCAGCGATCGTGGCCGCGTCTGGTCGGACAATGCGCTCGAAGCGCTCCGCGCGCGCAGCGGGCTCGAAGCCGTCGTCCCGCGCCCCTGACGCCTCGCCTCACCGCCCCGTCGACCCGTACCCGCCCTCTCCCCGCGCCGTATCGTCGAGTGACTCCACGACGACGAGCTCGGCGCGCGCCACGGGGCAGATCACGAGCTGCGCGATCCGCTCCCCGCGCCGCACGACGAACGGCGCTTCGCCGTGGTTCACGAGCAGCACCATCAGCTCGCCGCGATAATCCGGATCGATCGTCCCCGGCGCGTTCAGCACCGTGATCCCGAACTTCAGCGCGAGCCCCGAGCGAGGCCGCACCTGCCCCTCGTAGCCTTCGGGGATCGCGACGCGCACGCCCGTCGGCACGAGCTTCCGCGCGCCCGGCGTGATCGTCACCTCCTCGGTCACGGCCGCGCACAGATCGAGCCCCACGGCGCCCGCGGACTGGTACGCCGGCAGCGGCACATCCGCGCCGCCCACGCGCACGCACGCGACCTGCACGGAGGCTCGGCCCGTCACTTCTTCTTCTTGGAGAGCAGATCCCCGAGCGTCCCGAACCCACGCGGCTCGGGCTTCTTGGCGCCGCCTTGTTGCGCCTTCTTGCCCTCGGCCTTGGGTTTGTCCGCTCCCGACTCGGCCGCCTCGGCGTTGCCTGCGTCCTTGAACTTCTCGAACGAGTTGCGCTCGTCGTCGCGCGCGACCGCGGTGATCGACAGGCGGATCTTGCCCTCCTGATCGATGTTCACGATCTTCGCCTCGACCTCCTGGCCGACGGTGAAGTGCTTCTTCAGGTCCGATCCGCGCGGCGTGCCGGTCTCCTGGGTGGGGATGAGGCCGCGTCCGCTGCGCCCCTGGGTGCCGGCGATCTGGACGAAGACGCCGTACCGCTCGACGCCGGTGACGCTGCCCTTGACGCGCGCGCCTTCGACGACGACGGGGGTTTGGCCCTTCGCGCCGAGGCCGATGGAGGTCGTGAGCGCGTCTCCTTCGGCGTTGCGGATGAAGAGGGGGCTCAAGCGGACCTGTCCGGTGCCGCGGTCGATGGCGGCGACGGTGGCGCTGACCTTGTTGCCGACGGCGACGAGCAGCTTGCCGTCGGGATCGCTGAGGTCGATCCGTTCGAAGAAGCCTTCCTGCTTGCCGCCGAGGTCGGCGAACACGGCGTTCTGTGCGACGACGACGATGGTCACCTCGAGCTTGTCGCCCACGTGAAAGCGGCGTCGCTCCTGGCGACCACCGCCCGCTTGTTCGAACAGGGCCCCGAAGGACTCCGACGTTTCCCGGCGCTCGGACATGGTGGACCGCCTCTTAGCGCGGCTACGTCAGGAAGGCGAGGGAACGGAGGCAGGAGCCAAAGCGGAGCGGAAGCGGGAGCGGGAGACGCTGGACGGATGATGGGAGCGTTTCCTGCTTGCCGCAGGCGGGTTGGATCGTGCTAGGGTGCGCGCCGCGATGCGCCGGAGGGACCACCCCGCCGGAACGTCCAGGGTCGATAGCTCAGTCGGTAGAGCTGCGGGCTTTTAACCCGTAGGTCCAGGGTTCGAGTCCCTGTCGACCCACCCATTTAGCAAGACAAACAACAATTTCGCACGTACGCGGAATTGTTGACAAAAAACCAGCGCTTCATCCCCTCTCCCCGGGGCGACCTACAACTGGTCGTCTCGAACCGCTCCCGCCTCGGGAGAGGGCCATGCGAGACGCCACGGTAACAGCGCGGTAACGGTCGAAGGCCCTCCCAAGGGCCTCTCCCCTCCCCCTCTGCGCCCTCTCGCCCATCACGCGGCCGAGCCACGGCCATCCCCTCAACGGGACGATGGCCCGTGGCCCAGCTCCATCCTCCATCGCCCACATGACGCTCGGTCCCCGACCCGACCCGAGCGGACGCCGACGTGTGTCCATCGTCCGTGGTCACGGACGATCCATGTCCGGGTGTTCGTGGGTCGGGCCGGTCGTGAGCACGGGACTCGGGACGAGTCCCCTTCACCATACCATTAAGCAATTAACCATTAAACGATTACATGGTTTCGCATCGCAATGGCCACAGACTGACTGACCAGTCAGTCACAAAGAAAGTTGGGACACGATGTCGATTTTGCTTGACATATACTCAGTATAACGCGAACCCGCTCCATCCGGGGCCTGTCCTCCGGCGGGCTACTCTTCGCGGAACTGGAGGCAAGCCCCCTTCCCTCTAGCCCTTCCGTGGTTACAGAGGGAGCTTCGTTCGGCTCATGAGGCCGGGCGGCGGAGGCCAAGATGAGCAAGGACGACACGAAGAAGCCGGTGGGTGTCGCTGGAGGACAGCCCACGGCGAGCAAGGATAACGGCAGGGAGCACTCCATCACGCTGAAGGAGCACCAGTGGATCGTGGTCCTCGCAGCGCTGGAACGGCTCATCCCCGGTGCTCTGAAGGGGATTGAAGATCTGAAAGCCAACGGAACGGACCCCAAGGATCTGCCGCCGCACCTTACGGCGGCGCTGGGGGGGCCGATCGTTGTTCGAGGGATCATCGTGAAAGAACTCGCAGCGCGGGGCGTCCTGTCAGAAGAAGCCGACAAGCTGGTGGGGATCGATAGCCTCATGAAGAACGTGTACGACACGCTGAAGCAACAGCCCCCCGCCTGACCCGGCCCGCCCCTGGTGAAGGGATTGGCCGGGCTCTTGTCGTTCAGATGTCGGTGTCCAGGTCGACGCCGTCTCTCTTCGCGATTGCCAAGCCCTTCTCCAGGTCCTCGGCCAGACACTCCTCCTCTGCCATCATGCGCGCGGTTACCGCGTGACTCTCGACTTGCCTCCGCCGAGACAGCGAGAGGATGTCGTCGTCATCGCGACCCGCACGCTTCACGACCTGGACCTTCCAGAGGTCTTTGGGGTCGAGAGCGAGCAGGTACTCCTGCAACTTGGACTCACAGGGGCGCTTGGCCTTCCGGGCGTCCGGATCACGGCGAAGCCTGATCGATTCCATCGCCTCGCGAACCACGTCGGCCGAATCCCGAAGGGGATATGGCCCCTTCCGGTTTGCGTCGTACTCCTCGTCTCGCTCCTCAGCGAGCGTGATGATGTGCCCGATGATCGCCCCGATCCTCGTCTCGTATCCCTTGCCCATCGACCATGACCTCCGGGGCCGCGTCCCCTGGACTGGCCCGCATCGAGCGCGAGACCTTCTCCCGCCCGTACAGAGGTCATGCCGCGGTCGATCGGCGGGCCGCGACGATTTTTCAAAAAGGTAGGACAGGCGCCCACACCGAGGAGCCGGTGACGCTTGACGGCAACCCGGGTTGCGGGGGCGTCCCAGGCCAAACGCCGAGCCGGTTCCCGCGAAGGTTCCCGCGGTTCCCATGGGTTCCCAGACCGCGGGAACCACTCAAAGAGCCTCTTCACTGCTGTTTTTGAGCAAGGTTCCCGCGGTTCCCACTTTTTGAGAGGTATAGATACGTACGTGAGGGCTTGAAAAATCGTCTGGGGCCCGGAGAGATTTTCTCGGAGAGGGGCGCGTTCGTGTCTCTACCCTCCCGAAAGCGGGAACCGCGGGAACCGGCCAGTCAACCCATCGGATTCATTGACGATTCTTGGTTCCCGCCCTCTGGGAACCGACGGGAACCCGTGGGAACCGTCCGGGAACCGAGCCCAGCCCGACGGGCCGGGTCGTCGGGAAAAGCTCATCGGACGGCCGCGTGACGGAGATCGAGAAGGCGGAGGGCAAGAAGCTCACCCTCTACAAATCGGCCGACGAGGGCCGTCGCTGTTGCGTGAAATCAGCCAGAGCCCCTTGGACGCCGCCCACACTGACAGCGCTGTGCAGCCGTCTCCGTGAACTGGTAACTGGGCTGCATGACCGTTGGCACGTTTGGGCAGAGTCCCAGCGGCTTGCCCAGCGCGATGCCGCTGAGTGACGTCATGAGATAGTTGAGCACCACCTCGTCGTCGGCGCCGGGCGCAAAGGTGAGTTCGAAGTTCTCGCCTGTCGGACGTACGAACGTCATGCCGCGCCGAACTTGCATCATGCCCACCTGGAACCGCACGCTTCCGCACGTGCATCCGCTGACCCGCACCACCGCAATCGTGGTCCTGAAGCCGTCGCGCTCCACGACAAGGGTCTCTTCACGGCCAACCTTCCACCCGGCCTCGACAAGCGTCTCGCGTACCCGTCGGCGCCAGGCCGCCAGCTCTGCATCTCGCACGCCTCACCTCCGCCCGCCTGGCTTACCACGGGAACCGCCTCGATGAGCTTTGCCCCACCGGTCGTACGATTTTTCGTCGACCTGTGAACCACACCACCAAAACCTCGCGATAGTTCTCTTGTGAAATCGCTGGGGAAGAAAGGAGGCCGTCATGGGCCGCCACGATCCCCTGAGCAAGTCCAAGCCTGTCGTCCCCGTCGACGACGACGTCCACACCCGTATCCGCGTTCTCAGCGCGCAGAAGAACGTGACGATGAAGGCCATCGTCCGGGAGATGCTCGCCGTTTACGACGCCCACCTCGCAGCGCAGGTCACCTCGACCCCCTGAAACGCGAAGACCCGCCGGGCAGGGCGGGTCCTCGTGTTCTCCCAACTTAGGAGAGCTTCGCGATGTCGATTAAATCTACACCGGAAACGAAGAATGTCGAGGATGTCGCTGTGGGTGATGCTCCCGAGGCCCCGAAATCTCGGCTCATTCGCTTCTCCATGGGTCTGTCGAAGGAGACGTCCTCCTGGACGATGACGGCCCCGATGACCTTCGAGGAGATGTCGAAGCTCTTCGAGGGGGCCAAGCCCGCCACGAAGTCGAAGGACGACCTCCCCGGGTGGTGCGCCGGGCATCTCACGGGAGCCCGGAACAAGGGCAACGCCACCGGTTCGGACCTGCTCGTCGTCGAGTACGATCAGCACGAGCTCGTCAAGACGGGCGAGCTGGACGACCGCGGCCGTGCTGTCCGCGAGAAGCGTCTCCTCCCCGAGGAACGCCGTACGAGCATGGAGACGGCGCTCTCCCGCTGGGATGGCGTCGAGCGCTTCCTCGTCACCTCGTACTCCCACACCCCCGACGTGCCGCGATTCCGCGTCGTTCTCGCCCTCTCCCGCCGCGTGAACCCCCAGGAATTCGACCGTCTGATCCATTGGGCTCTGCACAAGCTCATGGACGCGGACGACGTCGTCGACACGTCCTGCAAGGACATCTCGCGGCTGTGGTTCGTCCCGTGCATCCCCCCGTCGGGATACTTCTTCCACAAGTTCGTCCCTGGCAATCCCCTCGATGTGGATTCGATCCTCAAGAGCATTCCCACGGCGACCCCCAAGAAGTCCGAGGGGTTCGCCGCCGATTCGCGGCTCGGGGAACGCATCGAGGAAATCAAGAGCCGGGTCGACTTCGAGGACGTGCTTCGCGAGGACGGCATCCCCTTCGTCATGAAGGGCAGTCATCGCGTCTACAACCTTCGCGGGGAGCGCACCCCGTCGGCCGTCTACTTCGAGGAGGACGGGCACATCTACGACTTCGGGGCACCGCAGGTGTGGGACGTCATCTCCTACTGGCGTGAGCGACACGCCGGGGACGACTTCAAGAAGGCCATCGACGAGCTTTCGGCTCGCGCTGGCCTCGACGCCTTCTCGTGGAAGCTCGCGTCCAAGCCGCGCAAGGTCGACCCCACGACCATCATGTCGGCTCTCCCGGCCGAGCTGCCGGACACGGGTCGCATGGGCGTCCTCGCACCCGCACTCCAGGCCATCGCGACGCAAGACGCGCTCGACCAGAAGACCTTCATCGATTCGCTCTTGGCGAAGTACCCCAAGCGCATCACCCGCAAGGACGTCGAGCGCGCTCTCCGCGAAATCGCCGACACGGAGGACGAGGAGAGCACGTCGGCCGACACGGCGTACGAGCTGCGGGACGGCGCCCTCTACCACGGCGCCTCCAAGCTCGTGAACGGCAACATCGAGGTCATCGAGGCCGTGCGTCATGACGACGGGGCCGAGACCAGGGACTATTTCCGCCTCCGTGCGACGACGGAGAGCGGCACCGTGCTCCCCGAGTTCGAGGTTCCCATGGGAGAATTCGACCTCATGTCGTGGCTCACCCCCAAGACGTTCGGCAATCTCCGCGTGGAGCCTGGGAAGACGACCCGAGATCGTCTGCGCCACGCCATTCTCACGCGCTCGTCCTTCGGGCAGAGCGTGACCTACGGCGACTACGGCTGGCGCATCATCGATGGCCGTCACGTGTTCATCCATGCGGACGGCGCCATCGGAACCGACGCCCCCATCCGCGTCGAGCCCCCGAGCGAGAAGCTCCGGAAGTACACCCTGTCGCCCCTCGATGCGCGAAAGGGACTCGACCCCAAGCAGGCTCTCCGTCTCGCCATCTACGAGTCTCTGGAGTTCTTGAGGGTCGGGAAGTCGACCATCACCCATCCGCTCTACGCGAGCATCTGGCACGCCCCCGTGCTCGATGTTCTCCCCCACCGGTCGGCCGTGACGATCATCGGTGAGACGGGCTCTCTCAAGTCGAGTCTCTCTTTCGAGGCCCAGCGTCACTTCGGTTCGGGCTTCCTCACGATTCGCGATTTCGTTGCAAACTTCGAGAGCACGTCGACGGCCATGGAGATCATGGGCCACTCGCTCCACAACATGCTCCTGGTGGTCGACGACGCCTGGCCGAAGGCGGGTCGCGAGGGCGACAAGCAGCGGGATCTCTGCCGCAGGATGATCCACACGTACGGGAACGGCTCGTCGAGGGAACGTGCCACCCCCGACGTCAAACTCCGGGCCTCGCGGGAAATCCGCTCCGTCCTGTGGCTCACGGCGGAGACTGACCTCGCGTCGGCGTCCGAGGGCGCCTCGACCTCGAACAGGGCGCTCAAGATTCACGTGCAGAAGGGGGATATCGACGGGAAGAAGCTCGCCTCTCTCCAGCTCTCGAAGAACCCCCATGCCGTCACGAGGGCCTACATTCAGTGGCTCGCGGACAATCCCTCGTGGCGGACGACGCTCCCCAATCGCCATCGGGACATCCTCTTCGAGCTGCGGGAGCTGGTCGCCAAGGGACAGATTCAGGCTCGCCAGCCCGAGGTTCTCGCGTCCCTCATCATCGCGATGGAGAGCTTCCTCGGCTTCTGCGTCGCGGCGGAAGCCCTCCTCCAGGACGCGGCCAATGCCATCCTCGCCGAGACGCGGGCGGCCCTTATCGAGGTGGCGTCCGAGCAGACGGAGATCAGCCGTGCGACATCTCCGGTGGCCCGCTACATGCGCCTCATCAAGTCGGCGCTCAACACGGGCCGGGCTCGCATCCGCCTGCCCGAGGAGCCCCTCAAGTCCGAGCCTGGGTGCGCGGACATCGGGTGGGCGGAGTCCACGGGCACGCACGTCTGTCTCCAGCCCGAGGCGATGCACTCCCTGCTCGTCTCCCTCGATAGCGAGAAAGCGGGCATCGCGCCTCTCCGCGACGTCTACCAGCAGATGGTGAGCGAGCTGGGGGCCACGCCGCCCACCGCGAGCGAAAAGGGCCGCACGGGGGTCAAGAGGGACCGCGGCGGGGTCAAGCAGAGGGTCATCGAAATCCCCATCGAGCACTTCGAGGGCGTCCGTCTGCCTGACCGTGGCGCTGCACCTTCGACCGACGAGGGCATCACGTCCGAGGAGCTGGAGCGCATCCTGGAGGAGGGCGTCGAGAAGGAAGTCCCCGTCTCCGGGACGGTCCGGACCGCCGAGCCGAGCCCGGACGAGTGGGCTCCTCTCACCGATCTCGGCGACGGCCGGGTGTCTATCGAGTGGGAGACCGGCAACACGCAACAATACGCCGCGACGGTCGATGCCGTTCGCGAGCGTGTCCAGACCATGGAGTTCGACGGCAAGGTCTACGTCCGCAAGGCTCTTCGGTCTTCTCCAGGCGACGACCCTATGAAATGTACGGTCCACTGACCCCCAAGAACAATACCCAAGAAAACGAAGGAGCCCAGGCTGGGAGTACGGCTGGGGCCCCTTCTTTTTTGAAAGTCCTTCTATAGGGCACCTCTACTGACACCGGAGAGTTTCGTTCCGGTGCCAGAGGGACCATGAAGAAGTACATCGCGGCGATCATCAGCATCGCTCTCAGCTCTCTCGTCTTCGTCGGGTGCGAGGAGCCCATCGACGAGGCGTGCGCCGTCGCCATCTACCAGGCGGAAACCGAGGCGCCGGAGAAGTGCCGCTCCTGTGGTGACCAAATCTGGTTCGGCGGCGACCAGGAGGATCTCTGCCCGGAGGACGCGGCGAAGTTCGCCGACCTCGAATTCTGCCTCTACCAGCACGTCGAGTCGGTGGGCTGCCCGGGACCTGGGTCGTCCGAGCGGTTCGAGATCGCGTGTCTGGCCCATCTGGCGCAGATGACGGATTGCTGGCCGTCGCTTCAGATTTGCCGTGGGGGCTACGACCTGCCGTGAAGCGACCGAAGGTCAAAGCTCACGTCGAGCGGATGACCGATGGGCGGGCCCGTCTCCTCTTCGAGACGGGCGCCGTCTACGAATGCTCGGCGCCGTTCGACACCTTCTGCTCCCTGCTGGGGGTTCGGGATGGCGTCGTCGAGATGGACCCACGAGAGGCCCCCGCGGGGGCCCAGATGGAGTGAACAAGTGTCCGATCTGAAACTTCGATACGAGACCTTCTACCGCTGCATCCTCATGAAGTTCCACGAGCGGAGGGTGACGCGTCACCAGCGGGTATTGGCCCTGGCCAAGGGGAAGGCGAGTCTCTCCGCGGACGATCTCCGCATCATCGAAAAGCACACGCCGGGCTTGCGGGTGATCAAGCTCCTCGCGTTCATCGCCGTCTTCCTCATGCGCGAGGAAGACCCTCTCACCCTCGCAGCCGATCTCGAATCGAAGATTGACGAGCGATTCGAGGCTCGTCTCCGTCGAGACGGCCTCTGATAGGAGGGATGAAGAGATGGCCCTGAAGTTCTACCAGGCCCCGGAGGGCGAGTACATCATCGAGGACTCGATGACGGGCGAGACCCGCGTCTACTCGGATCAGAAGGCGTGGATCTGCGACGCACTCGTCGAGCTGCTTCGTGCGACGGAGCGGATCGAGCAGGGGCTCGCGGACCTCGAACGGAGCTACGCCCGCGGGTCCCTGCCCAAGATCGAGGAGCCTGGCGATGACGAGGTCCCCGATATCGAGGTTTGGCCTTGAGGTACAGGGGGTTTCAGATCGTGGCGCGGGGACGCTCGCTCATCGCCGAGCGTCCTCTCCCCGAGGAGAACGCGATCTACAAAATCGCCGGCAAGACGCTCGCCGAACTGCACGAGAAGATCGACTGGTGGGTCTTCGAGAGGGACATGGGGTCATGATCCAGCCCAATTCCGCACAGGCGATCCTCCTCGTGCAAGCCCTGGAGGACGCGATCAAAACCTGCGGCCTCGCGGATACCGCTCGCGCCTTCCAGACGACGCCCCGCATGTTGAAAACGTTGATCAAGACGCGCGAGTTCACGAGCCAGCAGATGGAGCTCGCCGTCACGCTCCAGCTCTTGCCGCCCGAGGAGGGGCCGTGACCCCCAAGGAGACATCCCGGGCCCGGGCCTTCGTCGCCGCCGTCATTGCGGAGGACAAGGGGCCCGGGTTCGCATCCCGTGTCCGGGCCCGGCAGGAGCAGCTCCTCAGCCGACCTACGCGGGGGAAATGGATCCAGCTACCGGCCGAGGAGATCACCCGTATTTTCGATCAGCTCGGCGGGATCGCCTCGACGAGCCGGCATCTCGGCGTGAGGCATACGACGCTCCACCGCTGGCGCAAACGGGAGAGGATGCCCGTCTCGGCCTGGACGAGGGCGATCGATCTGATCGCAGCGGGAGCCAAACCGATTCGCCGAGACGCTCACAACAGGCGAGATGGGCACACCCGATGATCGGTGTAGATGCTCAGTCCCAGCAATCGCCAACGGGGCGGCGGGGCATCGATCTCGACACTCAGGTCAAGCGGCGCTCCGCCGTTTTTCGTGGTATATTGCCACCGTGGACGAACTCGTTCTCGCAGACGGCGCCCGATTCCCCGTTGATCTTTGGGAGGAGCACCACGAGGACGACGGCCGCCTCGATTTCGTCGACGTGATCGTCCTGGGCTCGATCGACGAGGGGACGGAGCACTCCGCGATGCTCACGCTCCGCCAGGGAAATACCGAGCGGCTGTCCCCGCGCGAGCTCCCCTGCGGTGCCGTGCGCGCGCTCGCTCGCAGCGCGTGCAGCACTCCGTGCGTGTCGCGTGATGGGCGCCATCGCGTCGGGTTATTCAGTGTCGCTGAGACAGCGAGCGT